>CBAAAE010000066.1:6508-13885 GCA_964658845.1 uncultured Novosphingobium sp.
ACCCAGACGACACATTCGCTCGACCTGGATGTGCTGGCGATCGAGGAAGTTACACCCGACCTCTCGCGCATGGTTCCTATCGCCGGCGGCGCGCAGATCACACTGTTCCGGACGATCGGCGCTGGAGCAGTCGCGCCTCCGTGCGGTGCACGCATCCTGCTGACAGTTCGTCTGCATCCCCCGCAACGGTACCTCGACCCGGGCGTGTGGCAATACGCGGACACGCTTGCGCTGCGTGGCATCGGTGTCGAAAGCAGCGCGGATGCGGCAACGCTGAAGATCCTTGACGGGCACGGCACCACCTGGAAGTGCCGCTTCGCTGCTGCCCAGCATTGGTCCGTCGATCGTCTGCAGCGACTCGCGAATGATCCCCTTCTGAATCGTTTTCCTGCAGTCTTCAGGCTGTCCCCGGCGGATACGGCGATGCTCAGCGCGATGCTCGCTGGAGATCGCACGCAGTTGGACCGCGGCCTGCGGACGGCGTTTGAGCGCACAGGATCGTTCCACCTGTTTGTGGTTGCCGGCATGCACGTGACGCTGCTGCTGGCAGCGCTGTACTGGCTGTTGCTGCGCGTGCGCGTTCCGCGTTGGCCTGCTGCTGCGATCTCGTTATGCCTTGCCACGTGCTATGCCATGCTGACCGGTTTCGGAGCACCCGTGCAGCGTGCGCTTCTGATGTGCGCCGTGTACCTGCTGACGAGCCTGATCGGGCGCGATCGCAACCCGCTCAACGCCCTTGGAGCGGCGGCCCTGGCCATGCTCATCGTTCATCCGCATGCGCTGTTCGAAAGCGGATTTCAGATGACGGTACTCGTCATCATCGCCATCGCCGGCATCGCCATTCCCCTCGGCGAACGCACTGTGCTGCCTTATGCCCGTGCTCTTCGAGGCATCGGATCTATACGGAATGATCCGTATGGATCTCCACGGCTGACGCAGTTCCGGGTCAGCTTGCGGTGGATCGGCGAAGATCTGGCGCAGCGCCCGGCAGCACCCAGGAACCAGCGAAGAAGGAAAGAGAATCTGCTGGAGCGACTGCCCGCGCTCTTCGTCCGAGGGCTGCTTTGGACGTGTGAACTTATCCTTGTCACGTTAGTCGCCGAGATGGTCATGGCCCTGCCCATGGCGGTGTACTTTCATCGCGTAACGCCGTTCGCCGCGCCTGCGAATCTGCTGGCATTGCCACTGGTGAGCGTTCTGATGGGCTTCGCCGTGGTGACATTTCTCGCTTCCCTGCTGCACCCGTTGCTTGCCGCGGTGCCCGCCGGTGTCACGGCCTTGCTGCTGCACAGCATCACGCGGATCGTGGGTACACTTGCATCGTTCCGGGGTGCGGATGTGCGCATGCCCGCCCCATGGATGGCGGTCGCGATCGCCGCTCTGCTGCTGTGGTGCGCGGCGGTTTGTCTGCTCCGCTCGCCTTCGCAGAGGACAGGCCGGATTGCCTGCATACTGGTGCCGCTGGCGCTGGTGCTGATCCTCTGGCCGGAGCGCCCGTCGCTGCGGCGCAACGTGCTGGAGTTTACCGCGGTCGACGTGGGGCAGGGCGACTCTATCTTGATCGCTTCGCCTAATGGCAAGACGATGCTGATCGACGCCGGCGGACCAACCGGATCAGCCTCCATGACAGACCAGGTGCGCTTCGACGTCGGGGAAGAGGTCGTCTCGCCCTATCTTTGGTCGCGCGGCATTCGCCGCCTTGACGTACTTGTGCTGACCCACGCGCACAGCGATCACATCGGGGGCATGGCGGCGATGATGCGCAACTTCGCTCCACGTGAATTGTGGCTCAGCGTCGATGCCGATACGCCGCCGTTTCGAGCGCTGGTGCAGCTTGCGAAAGAGCGCGGCATCCTTGTGCGGCATCTCCACCGCGGCGACGGACTGGTGTGGAGCGGAACCCAGATCCACGTTCTGAATCCAGCCGCCGATTACAAGCCGCGAAAGCTGCCCACCAACGACGATTCGCTGGTGCTGCGCATCGGCTACGGCCGCTCCTCTGTGCTGGCCGAAGGCGATGCGGAGCACCCTTCGGAAGGGGGGATCGCCTCGGAGGGCTCCGGACCTGTGACGTTGCTGAAGATCGGCCATCACGGCAGCAGTACGTCCACATCCGACAGTCTGTTGCAGGCGATGCATCCGCAGTGTGCGGTCATTTCCTGCGGTCTGGGCAATCGTTTTGGTCATCCGCGATGGAACGTGCTGCAGCGGTTACAGGCGGCGGGCGTTCGTACCTCGCGAACGGATAGTATGGGCGCTGTGCAGTACCTGCTGCACGCCGACGGCAGCATCGAGACGCACGTGCTGGCGTCTAATCCCTAATCAGACTGCAAGCAGCGGGAGGAACCCATGGCCCAGGAAAGCGCCCTTAATACACCTTTTTCACCTTTACTTTCGACGTCCGACAGGCTGGAGGCTGAGCGCGTTGCGGAAGAGCGCAGGCAGCTTCGACGCCTCCAAATGATGATGAACATGTGCCTGCAGGTCATCGCGCAGGATAGTTCGCTAAGCATCGAGGAAGCGTCGCAGATGATCGCCGACAGCCGTGCCGCCGCGCTCGCCATGTTTCCCGGCAAGGAGCTTGCCTACGACCTCATCTGGAAGCCACGATTTCAGCGCCTGATGGTGGAACGTTTCCGCCTGCAGTAGATTGCGTCTGCTTCAGCGACGACCCTGTCCACGCATCGCGTAAGAGATCGCCTCGAGCGTGCGCTCTGGCGCGATCTCCATCGGCACGTCGACTGCCATCTTGCGGCATAGCCCATCCAGCAGCCGCGATGCGAGCGCGGCACGCGTGTCCAACGGCAGCGCAAGCGCTCGCGCCAGGTAGCTGTCGACCAGGTGAAGGTCCTCGTCACCCAGCAGTGCAATTCGATCCGCCGGGATGCTGCTGGATTGCGGCGTCGGCGCGCTCGGTGTTGCGAACCAGCCCGCGGAAAAGGTGCGGCTGACCGGCGTCGCCTGGTAACCGCTGAAGTCATCCACCCGCTCGTGTACCACGATGGTGTCGGCCACCAGGTCGCCCAGCCGCTTGTTCTGCTTTGTCAGCAGGATGGAAATCGCGCCCACGAGATACATGCCGGGCAGCGCATCGATCACACGCAGCAGGTTGCGGGCGAGCGCCTCGAAGAAGGTGATCTGCCGTCCACTGTCTTTGATAACGCGGATCTTCAGGACTTTCTTGCCGGGTGTCTGACCGTTGCTGAAGGCCTCGAACAGCGAAAAGTAACCCCAGAACAGCAGAAAATAGATCAGGATGATGCCTGCGGCAAACCACTTGCCTGCCGTGGCCGACATGTGGTTCAGCGCACCGGAGCGCTCTGTAGCGGTAAACGCGACGACGATGAGGATGATCAGCACAAAGTTCGCCGCCACCTGGATCGCGATGTCGAGCAGGACCGCCAGAAAGCGGCTGCCCAGCCCTGCCAGCGGAAACCGCAGCTCCACCTGCTCGGGCGTGTCGATGGCGTGCTCTTCATAGCCGCCTCGGTCTGCGGACCGTCTGTTGCTACGCGACGTTGGGTCTTCGTTCAAGTGCCGCTGCCTCCAGGTTTAGGATCAGTGTATGGTCTCAAACGGCTGGATCGCCGCCCGCCGGGCAGACTGGGAGCGGCTGGACGCACTGACGCGCGAGGTGGAGACCCGGGGTCTGAAGGCGCTGCCTGCCGGTGACCTGCGCGACTTTGGCCTGCTGTATCGCCGCGCCGCCTCAGACCTTTCCGCCGTGCGCAGCGACAATACCGCGCAAGCGCTCTCGGAGTACCTGAACCGCCTGGTCAGCCGCGCGCACAACCACGTCTACAGCGGCCAGCGCACCAGCATGCTGAGCGTGTGGCGCTTCCTGTCTGTCGATTATCCGAGCCTGTTCCGCCGCTTACTGCCGTACGTGGCAGCCTCCTTTGCGCTGTGCCTGCTTGGCGCGCTGCTGGGCACGCTGGAGTCCATCGCGCGGCCGCAGTTCATGCGTGCCACCATCGGACCCGAGATGGTCGCGACCATCGAACGCCACGAGATGTGGACAAAGAGCGTCCTCAGCGCCAAGCCGCAGGAATCGAGCGCTATCATGACCAACAACATCACGGTCACGTTCATGGTCTTCGCGGGCGGCATCCTTGCCGGCATGCCCACGATCCTGATGCTGTTCTGGAACGGCATGAGCGTCGGCATCATCTCCACCGCTTGCGCCCAGCACGGCATGGCGCTGGACCTGTGGAGCTTCGTCGCGGCACACGGAGCGCTGGAGTTGCCGAGCATCTTCATCGCCGGCGGAGCGGGCCTCCGCATCGCCGCGGGCCTCCTTTTCCCGGGCATGCTGTCGCGCCGCAATGCCCTTGCGCGCGCCGGCGGCGAAGCCGTTCGCCTGCTGGCCGGAACCATTCCCATGCTGTTCGTCGCCGGGCTGCTGGAGGCGTTTCTGTCGCCCACATCCGCGCCACGCACCGTGAAGTTCGCGGTCTCAGCCCTGCTACTCACGGGGCTTGCTTACTGGTTGAGTGAGGGTGGTCGAGAGAAGATAACTGAAAGCGGCTTGCCGCAGGGTGCCGTCGCGACGACGTAGCTAGAGCCGACCTTGCGCCTTGACTTCCAAATACTTCGAGATCGTGTCCGCAGCGATGTCCGTCGAGCTGGTTTCGACCACAAGTACACCCTGCGCGCGCAGCGTTGCAACGGTCATGCGGCGCCGCTCCAGCATCTCGTGCGCGGCGGTAGTGGCGTACATGCCGCGTGCGTTCCTGGGTGGGGCACCCGCCAGCGCCGCAAGTTCCGGGTGCTGCAAGAGCACCAGCACCACCAGGTGGCGTCGAACGAGCTCAGTCACGGCGGTCACAATCTCGGGCCGGCCCGCGCTCTCCGTCATCTCCGTGATCCAAAGCACGAGGCCCCGGCGGCGCTGCAGCTGCCGCAGACGCGCCGACGCCATCATGTGGTCGGCCTCCGCGGACTCTGAGCGCACCTGTGACAGCGCATCGAGCACGCGGCGCAGGTGAAGGTTGCCGGCACCGGGCAGCAGTTGCTGCTGGATGCGCCGGCCATATGTCAACAGGGCAAGCTTGTCGCCGGACTGACCCACCACACGCGCCAGCAGACCTGCGGCGGACGCTGCCTGGTCGAGCTGCGTCACAACGCTGATCTCGTCATGTTCACTTACGGCCTGGGCGCCGTAACGGGTCGCAGCAAGGGCAGGTTCTGCGGTCTTCATCCCGTACGCGGTGCGTGACAGCCGGCCCGCATCCAGCACGATCCACACCTGCTGCGAACGCTCGGTGGTGAACTGCTGCGTGATCAGTCGGTTGTGCCGCGCCGTGGCGGTCCACGAGATGTTGCGAACCTCGTCGCCGGGCTGGTAGTCGCGCATGGTCTCGAACTCTCGTCCCAGGCCGATCAGGCGCAGACGTCGTTTTTCCAGCTCGATCTGCCGCGCGCGCAGCAGGTACAGCGATGCGGATTCGCTTGCCTGCTCGCCCGCTGCGTAGATGCGGACCGTCTGCCGCAGGTCAGCGGTGGACCATCGCTCCACCAGGCCGAGCACGCTGCGGTAACGGAGATAGAGATCGCCCAGCGAAAGGTCACCGCGCTGCGATGGCGTGGAGAGGTAGACGCCGCTTGCTGGATCATTAGGAAAACTCACTAACTGCATGGGCCGTGGTGGCATGGGCAAGGAAGTATGCAGATCGTCCGTCAGCAGCAGGCGATAGACGCCGCTGGCCGTGTGCACGGCGGTTAACTCAACCTCAACGGCTCGCCCGAGTTCCGGTGCGTGCAGGAAGCGGCGAGTCAGCGTGAAGAGTTCGGGTGCGGGCAGGGTGATGGCATCGGCCAGGGCCGCGCCCAGCAGCAGTGCATCGACGGCAAACATCAGCCATGGCGTATGACCGTGCAGAAACGCCGGAATGCTCAGCAGCGTGGTAGCCGCCAGCAGCAGCAGGGTGCGCGGTGTCATTCCGAAGCCGAGCGCACGTCCAAGCCGCTTTCCTTTCGGATGCGCCTGGCTGGTAACCGGGCTGGGAATGAGGGTCTGCATGACTACTTCGGCAGCGGCGTTGCGGCGAGAATGTCTGCGATGACGCGGTCGGTGCTGAAGCCCTCGAGCTCTGCCTCGGGCTTCAGCAACAAACGATGCCGAAGCGTCGGACCGGCCGCCGCCTTTACGTCATCGGGCAGCAGAAAGGCTCGGCCGTCACGCGCCGCATAGCCTTTCGCTACAAGCAGCAGGCTGGCGGAAGCCCGCGGCGACGCGCCCAGCGACAGCGCCGGCCATTCCCGCGTGCGGCGCACCACGGCAAGTAGGTACTCGAACAGCGCCGGCTCCACCTGCACGGCACGCACCTCCTGTCGCGCGGCTTCCAGCAGGCCCGACGCCATGGCTGCAATGGATACGTCCTCAAGCCGCTGACCGGTCAGCAGCGCATGATGCCGTTCCAGCACGACACGTTCCTCCGCCGCGCTTGGATAGCCAACGCGAATCTTCAGAAGAAAGCGGTCAAGCTGCGCTTCGGGCAGCGGATATGTCCCTTCAAACTCCAGCGGATTCTGCGTCGCGAAGACGGTGAAGTACGGGTCCAGCGGGTGCGTCTCGCCGTCCAGCGTCACCTGTCGCTCTTCCATGCTTTCCAGCAGCGCGGCCTGGGTGCGCGGGGGCATGCGATTGATCTCATCCGCCAGCATGAACTGCGTGAATACCGGTCCGCGATGCAGCGAGAATTCAGCCGTCTTGGGCGAGAAGATGTTGGTGCCGAGGATGTCTGCGGGCATGGTGTCGGGCGTGCCCTGCACACGCCGGTAGCCCAGCGCCAGAAAGCGTGCGAGCGTCTTGACGGCCAGCGTCTTGGCAACGCCGGGGACGCCCTCGATCAACGCGTGGCCGCCGCACAGCAGGGTCAGCAGCGCCTGTTCCATCAATTCTTCCTGCCCGGCCAGCACGCGTCCCAGTTCCTCGCGCCCGCTGCGGAAGAGTTCGAGCGAAGGGCTTCCTTGCTGTGTCACTTTGTTGTCTCCATACGGCTGGTTCGATCCGTAGATTTTGAAGTCAGATCACTTTGCTGCGAGTGTACGACTGCGTGCAGGCGCTGGATTTCCGCTTCGAGTTGACGCACCAGCAGCAAGGCCTCGCGCGGTCGCAGACGTTCATAGCGCGCAGATTCGGCTCGCTCCATAGCATGTTGCAGCGGTTGCGCGTCAATGCCGAAGCGGCTGTGCACGAGCGCGGCAATGCCGGCCGCGGGGCCTTGCACCACGTCCGCCGGCAGGCCGCATACGCCTGTGAGGAAGGTGAGGGTGCGACGGCGCGCGGCCTCGGTGGCGGGCTGCGTCGCACCGGCACGCTCGTACAGCGCGCCCATGTTCTGCGCGAACTCGACCGGGGAGCTTCTGGGGGTG
>CBAAAE010000067.1:0-13721 GCA_964658845.1 uncultured Novosphingobium sp.
TCGGCCACCTGCACGTGCCGCGCCGCCGGCTCGTCGAACGTCGACGAGATGACCTCGCCCTTCACCGACCTCTGCATGTCGGTCACTTCTTCCGGCCGCTCGTCGATCAGCAGGACGATCAGCACCACCTCCGGGTGGTTCGCCGTAATCGAGTTCGCAATCGCCTGCATCAGCACGGTCTTGCCCGTGCGCGGCGGCGCTACGATCAGCCCACGCTGGCCCTTGCCGATCGGGCACAACAGGTCCATCACGCGGCCGGAGATGCCCTCGCGCACCGTCTCCATCTTCACCCGCTCCTGCGGATACAGTGGTGTCAGGTTGTCGAACAGGATCTTGTTGCGGGTCTCTTCCGGCGACTCGAAGTTGATCGCCTCGATCTTGACCAGGGCGAAATACTTCTCTCCTTCGTGCGGCGGCCGCACGTTGCCGGAGATGGTGTCGCCGGTCTTCAGATCGAACTTGCGGATCTGCGACGGCGAGACGTAAATGTCGTCCGGGCCCGGCAGGTAGTTGTAGTCGGGTGAGCGCAGAAAGCCATAGCCGTCCGGCAGGATTTCAAGCACACCTTCCGCGAAGATGTGGCCCTCTTTTTCGCTCTGTGCCTGGAGGATCTTGAAGATCAGGTCTTGCTTACGGAGTGCGCTTGTGCCCTGGATTTCGAGGCCGCGAGCGAGCTTGCCGAGTTCGGCGATGCTCTTCTCTTTGAGTTCTGAGATGGTCATGTGTCCCTGTAAAGGTCTTGGATTGTCAGGAATGGGTATATCGGGGTAGGTGGGCGGTGCGGAGGGTGGTGCGGGCTGATGCGGTCCTGAGGATCAGAAAGGCGGTTCAGACGTGCAGGTGATTCACTCTCAACAGGTGGATCTTAAAGCAGGAAGGATGCGTGGAGCACCACGTAGCCGTTAGGCTGCGCGGCGCTCCTCAATGGTTTCAAGAATCGCTGCTGGCTCAGGCCCGGTCTTCAGGTCAGAAGGAGCGGCTTCGCGAAAGCGATCCAGCACCTCGTTGGTCGTGTCCTGCAGGCGGGTGTTTGGTTTGTGCAGCTTGCGGGTCGCCTTGCTGGCCAACTGGCACAACTGGTACCGATTTTGTACGTGCGTGAGAGCACCGAAAATCAGGTCAGATCGCATGTTTGTCTCCTTCGTTTCGCCTCCGCGACGCACACCTTTGCGGGCGCGCGTGTAATGGAGTGCAAACTTGTGGTGCGGTGATTAGACGACTCAACCTGCTTGCAGGCTGCATGGAAGTTTTGGATTGCGTTCGTCCAGGCGAGATATTTGACGGAGATCTGATCTTTCCAGCACTCCTGACGCAAAGACAGCGTCTGAACCGCCGTTTTTCGGCAGCTCCGTGGACAATCTGCCCACTAAATTCTTGTTTACCTTAGGCCTGATGGAGCGGAAACGCAACCCTTTTCTTGTGAGGTGCCGGTACCTGCCACGTCCAAAGCCCGAATTGGAACGCCTCCCAGCCTCAGGACCAGTAACTGCGATCCAGGGTGCGGTACTGGATCGCTTCAGCGATGTGCTTCACCGCTATGTCCGGTGCGCCTTCGAGGTCGGCAATAGTGCGGGACACCTTCAGGATGCGATCGTGGGCGCGCGCACTCAGACCCTGCTGTTGCATGGCGCGTTCCAGCAGGCGCTCCGCGTCCGACGACAGCTCGCAGAAGATGCGGATCTGCTGGGTCGACATCTGCGCGTTGGCGTAAATGGGCCGCTGACGTCTGCCTGCCGGCTGGCTCTCACTCGCGCGAGCAAAGCGGGTCTGCTGGCGTTCACGTGCGGCCAGGACGCGATTCCGGATGATCTCCGAGCTCTCCCCCTCGGTGCCTTGCCGCAGTTCCTTGTACTGGACGGCCGGTACCTCGATGTGAATGTCGATCCGGTCGAGCAGGGGTCCACTGACCTTGCTGACGTAGCGCTGGATCATCGGCGGGGTGCACATGCATTCGCGGCTCTTGTCGTTGAAGTAGCCGCAGGGACAGGGATTCATGGCGGCGATCAACATGAACTGCGCGGGAAAGCTCAGGGTCATCGACGCGCGCGAAATCGTCACCACACCATCTTCCAGCGGCTGCCGCAGCACCTCCAGGACGTTGCGAGGAAACTCCGGCAACTCATCCAGGAAGAGCAGGCCGTTGTGGGCGAGCGAAACCTCACCCGGGCGCGGCACCACGCCGCCACCGATCAGGCCGGCGTCGCTTACCGTGTGGTGCGGCGAGCGGAAGGGACGGTGCGTCACCAGGCCTTCGCTGGGGTCGAGTACACCCGCGACAGAGTGGATCTTCGTCGTCTCAAGCGCCTCCTCAAAACGCAAAGGAGCGAGGATGGACGGCAAGCGTTTGGCGAGCATCGTCTTGCCGCTGCCCGGCGGACCGATCATCAGCAGGTTGTGGCCACCGGCGGCGGCGACCTCCATGGCTCGTTTCGCGGTGTGCTGCCCGCGCACGTCCTTGAAGTCCTGCGGAAAGTGGCGCAGCTCGTTCAGCACGTCGGCAGCCTGCACCCGAAGCGGCGCCACGTGCGAGCCATCGAAGGCAAACGCGTTCAGCAGGTCGCGCACCTCGGCCAGCGACTTAACCGGGTACACGTCCACGCCTTCAACAACGGCGGCCTCGCGCGCGTTGGCAGCCGGCAGCACTACGTTGCGGATGCCCTTTTCTTTCGCCATGACCGCCATCGGCAAAACGCCGGGGACGGCGCGCAGTGTGCCGTCCAGGCCAAGCTCGCCGACCAGCAAAAAGTCGGAGAGATCTTTTCCGTGGAGGGCGCCGTATGCGCCGAGGATGCCGATGGCAATGGGCAGATCAAAGCCGGAGCCTTCTTTCTTCAGATCAGCCGGCGCAAGGTTGATGGTGATACGCGTGGGCGGCAGGTCGAAGCCGGAGTTCTTGATGGCTGCGCGAACCCGGTCGCGGCTCTCGCGGACGGCCGCATCCGGCAGGCCGACAGTGGCAAACGTGGCGTCCCCTGCGTTCAGCACGCCTGAGAAATCGACTTCTACATCAATCAGGTGGGCGTCGATGCCATACACGGCAGCACTGCGCGCTTTAAAGAGCATGCGTGTTTGGAACCTTCAGGCACATTTACGGTGCAGGAGCGAAGTGTAGCTCATCTACACTGTGGCCAGTCCCGAAAGGATGTTTATGAACCGGCGCCGCACCGCAATCTTTCCCAGTCTCGTACTCTTTCCGGCTCTGCTGTTTGCACATGCCATCGCC
Source organism: uncultured Novosphingobium sp. (assembly GCA_964658845.1). GTDB lineage: Bacteria > Acidobacteriota > Terriglobia > Terriglobales > Acidobacteriaceae > Terriglobus. The sequence continues at coordinate 3,224 of CBAAAE010000067.1, forward strand.
GCGCAGGCGACCAATCCCGATGCACAGGTCGTTGGTGAGGATCAGGATACGAGCCCTGCCGCGTTGCGAGCCGCGTCATGGACAAGATTGCAGAATGGCGTTACCGGTACAAAGAACACAGACACCCGCATCGCAGCAATCGCCGGGCTGTCGCTGCTGGGCAACGACCCTCGCGCCGAGCAGCTGGTACGCGACGCCATGCACGATGCGGACATCGACGTGCGTCTTGCCGCGATTGTCGCTGCCGGAGAGATGGCAAAAGACCAGGGCGCGCCGAGCGGCTTTCCGGCCAACCTGCGCGACCAGCTGAACGACCTGGATCCGAAGGTCGCCTTTACCGCTGCAAGTACGCTCTGGAAGCTGAACGATCCGTCTGGTGAAGATATTCTCGTTGCCGTAGCGGAAGGCGAGCGGTCGGGAGACTACTCCTTCTGGCAGGGCAGCAAACATAGCGCCAGCCGCACTCTGCACAGCCCGGCGGCTCTGGCCAAGATCGGCGCGCAGCAAGGCATGATGATCCTGGTGCCGCCCGTCGGCATCGGCATGGGCGCATATGGCTATCTGAAGGGTGCGGGCAGTCAGTCTCCGCAAATCACTGCGATCACACAGTTGGGAACGCAACACAATGAGCCGGTGAAACACGCCCTGATGGAAGCGACCAAGGTCAAGGACCCCGGCACGCGTCTGGCCGCAGCGGAGGCCCTCGCAAAATGGAGCGGCAACGATGTGATCGACGCTCTTCGCCCCATGCTGATCGATAGCAAAGAGAATGTGCGCTTCACCGCAAGTGCGGCATACCTGCGTGTAAGCAGCGCCACTGCAGTACCCGCCGCAAGCAGCACCAAACACTAGGCCCGCAACCGTTCCCGGACGGCCTCAGTAGAATCAATGGTTGTGACCAGCCTCTTCGAACTCTTCAAAGTCGGCATCGGACCCTCAAGCTCGCACACGGTGGGTCCCATGCGAGCAGCGCTGGCATTTGTACATGGCCTGAAGCAGTCGGTTGACCTCGCCCAGGTGAGCCGTGTGCAGACTGATCTGTATGGATCGCTCGCACTTACCGGTATCGGTCACGGCACCGACACTGCGGTGCTTGCTGGTCTGTCGGGAGAAGCGCCGGACAGCATACAGCCGACAAAATTTCAGGCGATTGTGGATGGCGCTGCGGCAGGTAACCTGTGCCTCGGCGGGGAGCATGATGTTACTTTCTCCCGCGAGACCGACCTGCTCTTTCGCAAGCAGCAGATGTACCCGGATGCGGGCATCTCCACACATCCGAACGGTGTACGTTTCACTGCTTTCGATAGCGAAGGCGCAACGCTTGGGAGCGAAACCTTCTACTCGATCGGCGGCGGCTTCATCGTGACGTCGCAGCACTTTGCGCCGAACGGACCCGCAATGCCACAGTCTCCGCGCAGTATGCCGTATCCCTTCCGAAGCGCAGCGGAACTGCTCGCCGTCGCAGCGGAGCACCGGCTTACCATCGCCGACCTGCTGCAGGCAAACGAGATTGCGATGCTGCAGGACGAGCACATCATTCGCCCGCGCCTGGAGTCGAGCGGTGATTCAAGACAGGATGTCCGCAACGGCGTGCTCGCGCTCTGGAGTGTGATGAATGACTCCATCGAACGCGGCATGGTCAACGCGGGTATTCTGCCGGGCGGCCTGGGAGTGCGCCGGCGTGCGCCTCGATTGACGGTGCGTCTGCGTGAGAAGGGTTCGGCTGATCCGCTGGCTCCGCTTGACTGGGTGACTGTTTTTGCTATGGCCGTGAATGAAGAGAACGCAGCGGGTGGTCGCGTGGTGACGGCTCCCACCAACGGAGCGGCGGGCGTAGTACCCGCGGTGGCGCGCTACTATCTCGACTTCATTCCAGGGGCCGATGAAGATGGCTTGATCCGCTACTTCATGACGGCTGCTGCGATTGGCATTCTCTACAAGGAGAACGCATCGATCTCCGGCGCGGAGGTCGGCTGCCAGGGCGAAGTGGGCGTGGCGTGCAGCATGGCCGCGGGTGGTCTCGCAGCCGCACTCGGCGGCAGCAACGCGCAGGTGGAACACGCGGCGGAGATCGGCATGGAACACAACCTCGGCATGACGTGCGATCCCGTTGGAGGCCTGGTGCAGATCCCCTGCATCGAGCGCAACGCGATGGGTGCGGTGAAGGCCGTCAACGCCACCCGCATGGCCATGAATGAGAGTGACGATCATAAGGTCTCGCTCGACCAGGTGATCCAGACGATGTACCAGACCGGTCTTGACATGCAATCGCGCTACAAGGAAACGTCGCTCGCCGGTCTTGCGCTGAACGTCATCGAGTGCTGATGCAAACCGTTGCCTGGTACAGGTGAGAGCGTTGTGCGCATCGCATGCGAGCATGTTTTCGATCACGATGTGCGGCGCTCTTCATGGATCGTGAGCAGCGTACGAGTTCTTCACATGCAGCTAAGCATTTTTTTAGTTGACACTGTTCGCACAGGCTTCTATACATTCGTTAGCTGCAACAACACGCTTGTGGCGAGCATGTCTTCTTACTCAGGGAGAGTAGACGACGGCAAGGTGCGAAGCGGTGGCAAAGGCCGCGACGCCAACAAGGCAAAAGCAAGTCACAGCGGGGAGCGCGAAAGCGCTCCCCGCGCTGCGTTTATGCTTGGGTCACCAGTCGTGGAACGCAGCAGAAAACACAGTAGCGCAAACGTCATCTCGTGCGCGCAGACGTCATCCTGAGCGAAGCGCAGCGGAGTCGAAGGCCCTGCTTTCCTTCAGAAGCTGTTGGCTGCACGTGTCAAAGCAGATCCTTTGACTCCGCACTGCGTGCTGCGCTCAGGATGACGAAGCGGTGAGCCTTCATGAACAGGCGCAGTCGATACACTTGAAGCTGATGACGCGCCGCCGCTGGATCGCCGACACATGGAATGCAAGCCGCACGACCGCCTCACTCACAGGCGATCAGGCCGCGCACCTTGCGCGTGTGCTGCGTGCGCAGCCAGGTCAGATCTTCGACGTGGTGGCCGATGGCTTTCTTCATCGCGCGGAAGTGACCGCAGTGCGCGACGATGAGGTCCTCTTCACGCTGCACGAAGAGCATGAAGCAGCAGCGGCACTGCCGGTGCGCCTGCTGCTCGCAGTCTTCAAGTTCGATCACCTGGAGTGGGGTATCGAGAAGGCCACAGAGCTTGGCGCCGCACGCATCTCGCCCGTCATCGCACGGCGCACGGAGAAGCACCTGGCGCAGGCTGCAGCGAAGCGCGTCGAACGCTGGAGACGCATCACGCTGGAAGCTGCCCAGCAGTCACGCCGCAGCGACGTGCCGCAGGTCGACGACCCCTTGACACTGAAGCAGGTGCTACAGGGAGTCGACGAGTCCGTGAAGTTTCTGCTCGCTGAGACGGAAGAAGAAAACACCTTGCGTGCAGCGCTCGAAGCCGCGCCACAGGATGCGTCCATCGCACTCGCGATCGGACCTGAAGGCGGATGGGCGCCGGAGGAGATGCAGCTATTCCGCGATGCCGGTTGGCAGCATGTCACGCTGGGCCCACGCATCCTGCGCGCTGAGACCGCTGCGATCGCTGCGCTGGCGGTGACTGCAGCCATGCGCGGATAGGGACAGACAGAGTCCTCCCTGGCCCCTCAACGCTATGCGTCATCCTGAGCGTAGCCGAAGGATCTGCTTTCTTCCGAAGTGGCACGTCGGTCCTGGGAACGGTTTCCCCTCGACGAGCAAGAAGCAAATCCTTCGACTTCGCACTGCGTGCTCCGCTCAGGATGACGGGTGCGGCTACGCACCGGGTGCAGCTAGTTGAAGATGTCCTTCACGCGATCCATGATGCCGTTCGCATGCGGTGTATTTTCCACGCGCATGGTATCGCCAAGCTGCTTCAGCAGATCCTTCTGCTGCTTCGTCAGCTTGCCCGGCGTCTGCACGCGCACCTCGACGATCAGGTCGCCCTTGCCGTGGCTGTTCAGGTGCGGCACGCCCTTGCCCTTGATGCGGAAGCTCTTGCCGCTCTGCGTACCCTCCGGCACCTTGACGACGGCGATGCCTTCGAGCGTTTCAATCTCGAGCTCGTCACCCAGTGCTGCCTGCGGAAACGACACCGGCACAATGCAATGGAGGTCGTCGCCCTCTCGCTGGAAAAACTTGTGTGCCTTCACGCTGAGCACCACGTAGAGGTCGCCGGAGGGGCCGCCCAGCTTGCCGGCCTCACCTTCACCCTGGTAGCGGATGCGCGTGCCGTCCTCGACGCCGGCAGGCACCTTGACGGTCATGGCGTGCTCACGCTGTACCCGCGTTTCGCCGTGGCACACATGGCATGGATCCGTGATCAGCACGCCGGTGCCTTCGCACCTTGGACATGCCCGCGCGACGGAGAAAAACCCCTGCTGAAAACGCACCTGGCCAGCGCCACGGCACTGCGAACACGTCACCGGCTGCTTTCCGTTGGCGGAACCGGTGCCGTTGCAGTCGGTGCATGTCTCCGAGCGTTTGACCTTGATCTCGAATTCCTTGCCGAAGACCGACTCCTCAAACTGCAGCGTCAGATCGTAGCGAAGGTCACGGCCACGCTGCGCGCGCGACTGCTTGCGCCCGCCGCCGCCCGTGTTGAACATCTCGCCGAAAATGTCACCGAAGATGTCACCAAGGTCCTGCGGATCGCCACCAAAGCCACCGGGAAAGCCGCCGCCGCCCTGCGGACCTGCGCCGCCGCTGAATGCCCCATGACCGTAACGATCGTATGCCGCGCGCTTCTGCGGATCGCTAAGAATGCCGTATGCCTCAGAGCATTCCTTGAATCGTTCCTCGGCCTTTGCATCGCCGGGATTACGGTCAGGATGGAACTGCATTGCAAGCTTGCGGTACGCAGTCTTGATCTCCGCGTCGGACGCAGTTCTGGTGACCGACAGCACCTCGTAGTAATCGGATTTCACGCTCGCTCCTGCCAAAGCTGTCTCCCTGAACCCTTATCTCTTAAAGCCGCGCCATGACGTGCTTTCTAGGCTTCGTGCGTGTTGTTATTGCTGGCGACGCGCACCAGCGCCGGACGCAAAAGCCGTTCCTTGATGCGGTAGCCGCGGCGAACCTCATCCACGACCGCTCCGTCCGGCAACTCAGATGTTTCAACGGTGCCAAGCGCCTCGTGCACGCGTGGGTCGAACTGCTGCCCGACTGTCTCGACGGGCACCACACCCAGGTTGCGCACCGCGTCATCCAGTTGCTTCGCGATCAGTTCGACGCCTGCGCGAAACTGCTCCGGAGACCCCTGCGACTTGAGGGCGAGCTGCAGGTTATCGAGCACGCCAAGGAAAGCTTCCGCGGCGTTGCCCACGGCGTAATCGCGAAAGTCGCCGCGCTCTTTCGCTTCGCGCTTGCGGGCGTTATCGAACTCTGCCTGCAGGCGGGCCATGCGATCGATGAGCTGGTCGCGCTCGCCTTTCATCTGCTCATACTCGGTCTGTGAAACCATGGCAGCGTTTGCCATGCTCGATGCGGGTGCAACTTCTTCCGCTTCCACCGCGCCCATCACTTCGGCGTCCGTTGCGGGTGATTCCAACGTTTCATCCGTTCCGTTCATACCCATCCATTTCCTGTATCGATCTGAAATCATGTAGTGCCCAGCCCTTCAATTGTCGCGCTTGTTCAGGGCGTCGTACCCGCGTCCGTTCCATCGCCAAGTGACATGGCGAACAGCTGCGCTACATATCCCACGGCGTTGATCGTGTTCTCGTAGTGCATGCGATGCGTGCCGATCACGCCGACTGTTCCGCGGCGCGCGCCATCCCGCAGCGCCGGAGCCGCAATCAGCACCAGGCCCTGCATCTCCGGAGCACGCTCTCCCATGTTGAAGACGACGCGAACGCTTCCGTCCTGCGAATCCACGTATGCCGTCAGCAGCGTTACCAGCTGCTCCTTCGCCTCCAGTGCCGCCAGCATCTCGCGGAGGCGCACCCTGTCCCCATCGGCGCCGCCCAGCAGGTTCGATACACCCTCAACGAACAACGTCTGCTCCTGCGAGCGGTCTGCCGGCACTGCCCGCGACCACAACTCTTCTGCCGACTGCAGCATGCGCTGGTACTCGCTACGTTCGCGTTCGGCGCGCATCGCGATCTCAGCTTGCACGCGTTCGATGCTCCAGCCACGAAAGTTCTCGTTCAGGTAGCGAGCGGCGTTCTCAAGATCGCTGGTTGTCAGGTCGCTGGTAAGCAGCAGGACGCGGTCGCGAACGGCACCGGATCGTGTCACCACGACAGCCAGTACCTTGCGCTGAGCCAGTCGCTGGAAGTGAACATGCTCCAGCAGGTCACCCGCGTGCACCGAGGCAAGCGCGACACCTACGCCGCTGGAGAGGGACGCCAGCACCTGCGACGTCCTCTCGAAGAAAGATTCCGCACCGGCGATCCCCATCAGGTGCATGTCGATTTGTGTACGCGATTGCTGTGGCAACAGACTTGGAGCAAGCCGGTTTTCCTTGCGAATCTGTTCCACGTGCAGCCGAAATGCACGTGCCGTGGGGATGCGGCCGGCAGAGGTGTGCGGCTGTTCCAGCATGCCCGCATCCGCAAGTTCCGCCATGGTGTTGCGTACAGTGGCAGAGCTAAGACCGCTGACGCTGGCAATCGCCTGAGACGCAACCGGTTCTCCCGTCTGCACATACAGCTCAATCGCTGCAGACAGGATCGCGCGCTGCCGCGCGTGCAGTTCCCAGCCGGGTTCCAGCAGATCCGCCATGATGATAGTTTATCGCTCCTCGCCCTGGAATGTGAGCGGCCAGCACGCAGACTTCCGTCAGTTCGTGCCGATCTTCAGGTGATCTCGAAGACTTCCTTTGTGTCTTCCAGCACGTCGTTGGCACGTTCGACGACCGCACGTGCGATGGCAAAGTAGGCAGCCGCGCGCGCGTCTTCAGGCCCTGCGAGTGCGACCGGCATGCCACGATCTCCGCCTACTCGGATCTGCGGATCGAGATCCACCGATCCAAGAAAAGGCAGGTTGTACTGGCGTGCCGTGCCCTCCGTCCCGCCCGCGCCGAAGACGTCGATCACTTCCCCGCTTGGCAAGCGCATCTGCGACATGTTCTCGACGAGTCCCAGCACCTCGACGTTGACCTGGTGGAACATCTCCAGCGCCTTGCGTGCATCCTGCAGCGCCACGCCGGACCCGGTGGAAACGACGACCGCGCCGGTCAGCGGCACAGTCTGCACCAGCGAGATGACGACGTCGCCCGTGCCTGGCGGCAGGTCCACCAGCAGGTAGTCCAGCTCGCCCCACGCAACCTGCTGCAGGAACTGCCGGATGATCTGGTGCAGCATGGGTCCGCGCATCACCATCGGCTTGTCACCCGGCGAGATCAGGCCCACCGAGATGAACTTGACGCCAAAGGCCACCAGCGGCTCCATCATGCTGTTTTCTGTTACGGAGGGCTGGCGCGACTGGCCCATCATCATCGGCACATTCGGTCCGTAGATGTCCGCGTCGATCAAACCCACGCGGTAACCGAGCTTGACCAGGGCAATCGCGAGATTCACGCTGACCGTCGTCTTGCCGACGCCGCCCTTGCCGCTGCCTACCGCGATGACCGCGCCGATGCCCGGCAGAGCCTGCGGGCCCTGCGGAGCCTTGCTCACTGGCGGAGTTTGTCCCATGTGTCCCATGTCTATACCTTACTGATGTGCTGAAGGGTGCAGCGGATGCACTGCCCGGTTAGACGTGCCAGCCGGAGGAGAGCGACTTCCGCAGCTCGCGTTTGCGCGCGGTCTCGGCTCCACGATCTTCGCGCCGGCGCCCGGCGTCCTCGTAGCGGCGCTTTTGATGTTCTGTCTCAGCCACCACGGGTTCCACGGGCACCGGCGTTCCCGTCTGATCGACCGCAACGTAGGTCACGTACGCGGTGGAAACGTGCCGCAAAGCACGCGTCTTCGGGTCTTCCACCATCGCCTTCACGCCGACCTCCATGCTGGTCTTGAACGCGCGATTCACGCTCGCCTTCAGGATGAGCAGGTCGCCGATATGTACGGGCGCCACAAAATCCAGATGGTCCATGGAAGCCGTAACCACGGTAGTCGCACGCGCATGACGATATGCCGCAACCGCACCGACCAGGTCGATGAACTGCATCAGGCGGCCGCCAAACAGGTTACCCAGCGAGTTGGAATCACCCGGGAAGATCACCTCGCTGCGTTCCGCCTGCGAATCGGACACCGTTCTGTGCTGCTCTTCCATCCTCTCCAGTGTACTTCTGCCCCCGAGAAGGTCCGAGCTGCCGCGATGATAGCCTTGCTTTGTCTCACCCTCAATCAACGATGAAACGTTCTCCAAAGCGCGCAGTACGCTGGATTTTCTTCGCGCTGCTGAGCGCGGTCTGCTTTCTCAACTACTGGGAATACAGCAGGGAGTTCCACAAAGACCCGTCAGGGTACCTGGACCTGATTGAGGGACGCGCATCGGCGCCAGTGCAATATCGTGTGCTGATCGTTCGCGCGGCGTGGTTCATACAAAAACACAGCCCTCTGGCCATGCGGCATGCGTTCGCCCTCTTTGATTTCGCCGCGGGAGCCATCACAGGAGTGCTGCTGCTGAAACTGCTGGAACGTTCGGCCGCCTTCCGGCGCGGCGGAACCACAGAAAAGTGGCTCGCGTACGCGGCATTCCTCTTCCTCTTCGCCTACTACCTGATCTGGCTGCAATGGTTTCAACGACCCGAGACGCTACCCACAACGTGCTTCGTCGTGCTGATGCTTTCGCTGATAAGCTGGCGCACCTACCGTGCTGCCGGTCTGGCGGCCGTTGCCGCCGGAACCCTGGCACTCAGCCTGCTGCAGGCGTTGACACGCGCCGATGTTGCCTGCTGCTTCTACGCAGGCGTGCTGCTGTACGGCCTGTTCGCAAAGCAGCGGCCACTCCCGGCACCGCGGAGCTTTATCGTGAGCCTTTCCTCGGCCGCTATCGCCCTGGCTGCCGGCGTGCAGTGGTACATCATGCATCGCATCTACCCGGGATCCACCTACGGTGACACAGATCCATTCCAATTGCCGATGAACCTTACGCAGATCCTGCGGATCGGTCCATTCCTGTTTTTCCTGCTGCCTGTGCTGTGGACTGCTTGGATCATCGTTCGGAGAAGGAATGGCGCCGAACCCGCCATGCTGGCTCTGCTGGTGGGGTCACTGCTGTTTCTGCCGTTGTGGCTGGTGCTGGGCAAGATCGACGAAGTGCGCATCTACATCCCCTTTGCCGTCGCGCTGATTCCCTTGACCGTCTCCACGCTGCTGACGGAAGTGACGGACGAGCCAGCCGGCCGTCCCGCGGATCTCTGACGTGCAACCGCGCCCGGGCAGTTTGCGTGTGCAGCCGTCCCGGGGAACAATGGCTGCATGGACAAGATTGCCGCACTTTCCGAGATCCTCGCGCAGAACCCGACCGATAGCTTCGCCCGGTACGGCCTCGCCATGGAACACCTGGCACAGGGCAGCACCGACGCCGCGCTGGCAGAGTTTGCCGCCACAACCGAGCACAATCCAGACTACGTCCCTGCCTACCAGATGAGCGGCCAGACCCTGGCCAAGCTGACGCGGAACGAAGAGGCAAAGGCACGGCTGCATGCGGGTCTGGAGGCGGCGCAGCGAACGGGCAATCGCCATGCCGCTTCAGAAATGCAGGCATTGCTTGACGAACTGGAAGCTGGCTACTAGCGCTAACGCAGCCGGAGCAGCGCGCTCGTATACTTGTAGTTAATGGCTACCTCGCACCCGCACCTGCCGCATACGCTTCCCGGTACCCTAGGCGAACTCCGCACAAGTGAGTGGACCGCGGAGCGCGTTTCCCGATCCGTGAAAGATGAACTGCGCGACAACCTGATCGCAAAGCTGCGCGCGAAAGAGAGCCTTTTCCCCGGCATCGTGGGGTATGAGGATACGGTGGTTCCGCAGATCGTCAATGCGGTGCTTTCGCGGCACAATTTCATCCTGCTGGGTCTGCGCGGACAGGCGAAGAGCCGTATCCTGCGCGGCCTGACCACGCTGCTCGACCCGGTGGTGCCGTACGTCTCAGGATCGGAACTACGCGACAACCCGTATAAGCCGCTGTCGCGTTACGCCCGCGACCTGCTCGCTGAAAAGGGTGATGACACGCCCATCTCGTGGCTGACGCCGGATGAGCGTTACGTTGAGAAGCTGGCGACCCCCGACGTCACGGTTGCGGACCTGATCGGAGACGTGGATCCCATCAAGGCCGCGCGCAGCGGACAGCAGCTTTCCAGCGAACTGACTATGCACTACGGCCTGCTGCCCCGCGCCAATCGCGGCATCTTCGCCGTAAACGAAGTGCCCGATCTGGCCGGCAAAATCCAGGTCGCCCTCTTCAACATCATGCAGGAGGGCGATGTGCAGATCAAAGGTTACCCCGTTCGCCTGGAGCTCGACGTTGCGATCACCTTCTCGGCCAATCCCGAGGACTACACGGCACGCGGCAAGATCGTCACGCCACTCAAGGACCGCATCGGCT
>CBAAAE010000068.1:0-13590 GCA_964658845.1 uncultured Novosphingobium sp.
AGCTCACGATAGATCTCTTCGGTGGACGCGGCGTGCAGCTCCGGCGAAAACTCGACGACGGCCGCACTCGTGTTCAATCGCGAATCGTTCATGTCACTCTTTCTGACGCGGCTCTACGCAATCGGATGCAGAGCCTGCTGATGTTCGCCATGCAGAGACTTGCCATTCTCAACCGAATCGGAACGGACCTGCGCGGGCAGGTCAAAGCTGTTGTTGCCTGTTTCTTCAATGCGGATGTTCTGCAGCCGCAGATGGCCTGAGGGATCCAAGAGCGGTACGGCCGCCCGGAACACGCGTTCCACTTCGACCGACAGGTTCTCCGTCGATGGCACAAAGTCGTTCGCGAACGTGTTGTCGGCGTTCAGATGCGTACAGTCGAACCGGTCCAGCAGTTCCCTCTGCGCAAGCGCATCCAGCTTCGGCAGATCGACCACAAAGCCGGTCAACGGATCGACAGGACCAGCCACCGTGACTTCGACAAAGTAGTTATGACCATGGCCAAACGAGTTGTTGCACTTGCCGTAAGTCTCGCGATTCTGAGCGTCCGACAACGCGGGTGTGTGCAGGCGGTGCGATGCGGACAGGCGGTAGCGGCGTGTGAAGTGGACGATCGCCATCAGGCCACCAACTCCGGCTCGGCCAGGTCCGTTTCCGCAGCTTCCAGACCTTCGCCGTAGAAGTCCGCAAACAGATCGTTCATCTCATAGACGCGGACCCGGTGCAGCTTGGCGTTTGGGATCTTGCCCTCAAGCCGTCGCCAGATCGCAACCGCAATGTTCTCGGTAGTGGGTATGGTGTGGGCAAACTCCGGTACCTCATGGTTCAGGTGGCGATGATCGTAGACGCTGACCACCTCCCGCTCCAGGATGTCTTTCAGCAGCTTCAGATCCACCACAAACCCAGTCACCGGGTCCACCTCGCCCGCAACCGTCACTTCCAGCGTGTAGTTGTGCCCGTGGCCGTTCGTGTTCGCGCACTTGCCAAACACCTCGACGTTCTTCTCCTCGCTCCAGGCAGGATTGCGGTAGAAGTGCGCGGACGAGAACTCAGCTTTACGGGTGAGAAAGATCATCATTCTTTGGATGGCGGGTGGACGGACCCGGTCGCATGAGAGACCTTCATCTCGTCACGGCGTATACTCCCGGCCCTTCCAGGTGACCGACTTCGCAATTGTCACCTTCTGCCACGAACGCACCAGCAGATACGCAAACAGCGGAAGCGCAAATACTGAAAGGATGCGATCCACAAACGGCGCATTCGACCGGCCGACACGCACGAAATACCGCAGCAGCACCCGCAGCCACAGCAGACCGATTGCCAGGATTTGCCAGAACTGCAGGTTCGAAATCAGCCATGGCAGCACCGGCAGACCCAGCAGCAGGACGAAATTCAGCACCGTTCCGGCCGCCAGGAACAGCGGGTTGCCGAAGAGCAGCGCCAGGTTTTTGGTCCATCCCTCGGCCATGTCGCCAAAGCTGCGATACATGCGCGTGCTGACAGCGTCCGGCGCGTAGCGCAGACGGATCGCGTGCCGTCGCTTCAGCAATCGCGCCAGCGCAACGTCTTCCAGCACGGCACTCGCGACGGCCTGGTGACCGCCGACGTCGAAGTACGCCTGCCGCTGCACCAGCAGGAACTGGCCGTTGGCAGCAGCCACGGGGCTGCTCGGATCGGAGACTTTCTTCGGCGGGTACGTGCTTGCCAGCTCGGAGAAGACAAGTGGCAGCAAGGCTCGCTGCACAACACCCGACGCGATCTGCCGTGGCGAATAGGACAGCATGGCAAGCCCGTGCCGGTCCGCCTCGACAATGGCGCGGTGCGTAGACCCCACCTCGTGCAGCGTGTCGGCGTCGGTAAACAGCAGCCACTTCGCTGTGTGGCCCAAGACCTGCGATGCACCCAGCCAAAGTGCGGCGTTCTTGCCGGTGAAGCCGTTGCGGCGCGGCGTCAACGCCTTGGCGCGCAGCACATGGAGGCCCGTACGCGAAAGTGCCAGCCGCTCCGCCAGGACAAACGTGCCGTCGGTCGAATCATCATCGATAACGACGATGTGCCAATCCTGGCCCAGAACGAAGCCCGGCTCGGACTGGGCAAACAGCGACTGGAGACAGCCCGGCAGATTCTCCTCCTCATCGCGCGTCGGGATCAACACAGTTAGGGTGTGCGTCGAAGGTTCGTCCTCCTGGACGTTCGCGGCAGGCGCGACCCGACGGGGTGCCGGGGCGGGCACCGCGCTGCCATCCAGACGCAGTTCGAACGTCGGTTCGGGTCGATCAGCGGTCGGCGTTGGGTCGATCGGATTCTCTTCGGACATGCGCCTTCGTATTATAGGAAGCGTGAGAGCCGCCGTCTTATTGCGCACGTCCGCTGCACTGCTGTTGGCCGGTACGCTTGCCGGCTGTAACCGTGGGGATCACCCCGGACAGATCACCCAGCCAGCACCCGACTTCACCGTCCACAACGGCCCGCAGACCATTCACCTGAGCCAGTTTCGCGGCAAGATTGTCCTGCTGAACTTCTGGGCGACCTGGTGCGCGCCGTGCATCGACGAACTGCCAAGCCTGCAGGAGCTGCAGAAACAGCGGCCTGACATCCAGATCCTGGCGGTCTCGATCGACGACGACCCGGAGGCTTACGCGGCATTTCTCAAGCAGTACGACATTAACCTGTTGAGCGTGCGCGATGGCAGCCAGGGCGCAAACCTGAAGTACGGTTCCGTGAAAGTTCCGGAAACGTTTGTCATCGACCGCCAAGGTGTGGTGCGGCGTAAGTTCGTCAGCTCGCAGCAGTGGACGAGCGCGGAAATAACGGGCTACCTCGCGAAGTTGTAGCCCTACTTCACGCTCGGGCTGTCATCCGCCTGCAGATCGCCCAGTGCATACTGGATGCCCGCGAGAACATGTTCCATGATCGGCGTCATGGCGTAAATGTGCTCGCTGTGTCCCAGCGCCTCGTAAAAGACGCGGCCCTTGCCCTCACGGCGAATCCAGCTCAGGGCGTAGTCACCGTCGGTGCGCTTGGTTGCGGCCGGCTCCTTCGCCTTATCGGCGTCGCTCATCTTTGCGTAATCGACGCTGGTCAGCACGTGCACGTTCTTGCGCGAGAACGAGTTCTGCTCAAAGGTGTAGGTCTCGTCGTGCACGTCGAACTCGCGACCGTGAAACATGGTGGTCAGCGGGCTCTTCGGGTCGTCGATCTTCACCGTGATTGGCTGTGGAAACACCCAGTGAAACTTGAAGAAGCCGCCAATCATCTTGTCGTACTCGGGCCATGTGCCGACCGGTGGGGCGTCCGATCCACGCTCCGGCACCGTGTGGTACGCATCGCCTGCGGCGTGGATGCCTGCAAGTCCCTTGCCGCTTCGCACAAAATCGAGCAGCGCCTGCTTGCGCGCCGCGGTTGCGGTCGCGTCATTCGGATCGTCCAGAAAGCCCAGCGTCGTGCTGTCCAGGAAAATGGCGTCGTACTGCGCAAGATTGGCCGTGTTGATCTGCGCCGCGTCGTAGGTGATGTCGGCCGTGTACGCGCCGGTTTTAGCGCCCATGGCCTTCACCGTCTCCGCCGCGAGCGGGATGGACGAATGGTAGAACCCGGCGGCATGCGCCAGTATCAGCACCTTGCGCGGCTTCTTCGGCTTTGCCGGCGCCGTGAGAGGCAGGTTATCCAACATCGCGACATAGTCTTCAAGCTGGGCCTTCTGGATCTGCACGCCATCCTTGATGCTTTGCGGGCGGCCCGGGCTGGGCACGGTCAGCGGCTTGAGCTGATCCGTCGAGGTGGTTCCGGCGGCGGGTGTCTGCTGCGCCGTGCAAAGTGCAGGCAGGCAAACTGCCGCGGCGAGGCAGGCTGGCAGAAGACGGCGATGAAGGACTGGGCAGAACATGATCAGAAACCTCTTCCTGAAGTGACGGCTCGTTTGCGCGTTTGAACCTGGAGCGAAGCTACACAGGGACATCCTCTCTGGTCAATCTAAGGGTCGGCGGCGGAGACAGAAAGCAGCTGCCAGCACGGCGGCCGTCGACACCAGCGCACCGACCATGATCCGGCGGCGAGCCTGCCGACGCGCGGCCAGCAGCGGCGCCCGGGAAAGCACTTCAGGCGGAGCCGTGTCGCGATCTGTCCGGCTGGCGAGGTCAAGCACTTCTGCAAGGTGCATGCCATGCCGGCCGGTGTTCTGGCGAATTGCCTCGCGACAGGAAAAACCGTCCGCCACGATCGCAGTCTGCAACGATGCAGCTTTAACCGCAGGTACAAGGACGCGGTTCGCCAGGGTCTGTGAGACCTCAAATTTGTCCGCCTCGAAACCGAACGGCCCGGCCATGCCGCAGCACCCGGCGTCCAGCACCCTGACCTTCGCACCCATGCGACGCAGCACCGCCTCTTCCGCGGTCATCTTCATGAGCGCCTTATGATGGCAATGGCCCTGGACGATCGTCTCTACGGGCCAGTGTGCCGGCTGCCAGTCCGGCGCAAATGTCTCCAGAAACTCCGACAGGAGGTAGGTCTGTTTGGCCAGACGCTGGACCCGTTCATTGTCCGGCAGCAGGTCAGGGGCGTCATCCCGGAAGACCGACGCGCAGCTTGGCTCCAGGACGACGATCGGCATCCCGGCGTCGATCTCCGCTCCGATCCGCTCCACATTCCGAAGCATGTAACGCTTTGCCTCGTCGAGAAATCCGAAGTCGTAGAGTGGCCTGCCGCAGCAGACATGGCCGTGTGGGACACGGACGCGAAATCCAGCACTCTCCAACACGCGGAGTGCGGAAGTAGCAGCTTGAGGATCAAAGTAATTATTGAAGGTATCAGGCCAAAGCATCACGTCTAATGGGTTTACATCAGCATTGCTCGAACGGCGACGATCACGCGGGCGAAACTCGGTCGAAGTGAAAGGGACAGGAGCAAATTCAGGGAGGGCCCGCTGTGAAGCAATGCCCAGGAGCATCTCTCCTAGGGAAGCAACTCCAGGAAACTTCAACAAGAGGTTGAGGAGTTCCGGCGAACTCGTTGCAGCCAATCGCGCCGACCGGTCTATAAAGCCGAAGGCGTACGCATTCAGAGGCCGGCGGTTGCTGCGATAAAAATGCGCCATGAATTCGGCCTTGTAGGTCGCCATGTCCACCGACACTGGACATTCCGACTTGCAGGCCTTGCAGGAGAGGCAGAGATCGAGTGTCTCCTTGACGTCGTGGTCGTTCCACATCGCCTCTTCGCTTGTCCCAACAGGGCGATGCCCCACGGCTTCTCCCTGCAGCATTTCGAAGAGAGCATGGGCCCTCCCGCGAGTGGAATGGCGCTCGTCACGTGTGGCCATGTAGCTCGGACACATGGTGCCACTGCCTTCCTTCCGGCACTTTCCGACACCCACACAGCGTTCGGTCGCATGGGCGAACGAGCCGCCGTCGGCACGGTAGGCGAAGTGCGTCTCCGGCTCAGCGGGCGCATAATCCGCACCGTACCGCAGGTCGGCATGCGGCTGACCGGCCCGAACGAGCTTGTTAGGATTCATCTTTCCCGCGGGATCCCAGATGTCCTTGAAGCGTTCAAACGCTCGCATCAGGTCCGGCCCGAACATCCGTTCCAGCAGCGCACCCCGTGCCTGGCCGTCTCCATGCTCGCCCGAAAGCGAACCCCCGTGCGCCACCGTCAGGTCAGCCGCGCGGTCCAGAAAAGCACGGAAGTGCCGAATCCCCCCCTCGGTCTGCAGGTCGAAGTTCATCCGCACATGCACGCAGCCCTGGCCGAAATGTCCGAAGTAGGCAGTCACATAGCCAAACTCATCCAGCAGCGCCTGGAACTCGCGAAGGTAGGCACCCAGCCGCTCCGGCGCGACTGCGTGGTCCTCCCAGCCCTCCCACCGATGCGCTTCGCCCGGCACGATCGCCGTCGCGCCCAGCGCTGACTCGCGTATCTCCCACAACTGCTTCTGGTCGGCGACCGGCTCGATCACCTTCGACTGAATGCCACCCGGCAGCGACGCGGCGAAGCCCTGCGCCTGCCGGAGAGACTCCTCCGCCGTGCGCGCGCCAAACTCGACAAACAGCCATCCTTCGCCACCCGGCAGCAGCGCTATGTTGTTCAACAACATGGCTTTCGCCTGCATCTGCTCCACCAGCATGCGATTGAAGCCTTCCACCGCAATCGGTTTGTGCAGCAGGATCGACGGCACCGCATCGCTCGCCTCGAAGATGTGTGGGTAGCCGACGACCACCAGCGTGCGGCAGCTCGGATTCTCGATCAGCCGCAGCTTGGCCGAGAGGATCACGACGCACGTTGCCTCCGATCCCACCAGGGCACGCGCTACGTTGAAGCCGCCCTCAGGCAGCAGGTCGTCCAGGTTGTAGCCGGAGACACGTCTGGGGATGTCAGGAAACCGCTCGCGGACAAGCGTCGCGTACTCGTCGCGGAGCTGCAGCAGGCTCGCATAGATCTCCGAGCGGCGGCCGCCTTCAGCGATGATCGCTCCCAGCTCCTCATCGGTCGTTGGGCCGACCGTCAGGATCGTGCCGTCGTACAGCAGCACTTCGAGTTCCAGCGTGTTGTCATCCGTCTTACCGCCGATCAGCGCGTGCGAGCCGCACGAGTTGTTGCCCAGCATGCCGCCAAGCGTGCAATGCGAATGCGTCGCGGGATCCGGCGCGAAGAACAGCCCATGCTGCTTCACCTGCCGCTGCAGCTCGTCCAGGACGATGCCGGGCTCCACCCGCACCCAACCCTCGGCAGGGTTGATCTCCAGCACACGGTTCAGGTACATGGAGAAATCCAGGATGACGGCCACGTTGCAGGTCTGCCCCGCGGTCGAAGTTCCCGCTCCACGAGAGAGCAGCGGAGCGCCAAACCGCCGGCAGACCGCAACCGCCTGGATCACGTCTTCCCGCGTCTTCGGAAGAACGACGCCGATGGGAATGTGCCGATAATTCGAAGAATCGGTCGCGTAGATCGCGCGAGTCCCGCGGTCGAATCGAACTTCGCCGGTCACAGCACGGCGAAGCTCGACCTCCAGTGCGGCGGCCTGCGGGAAGTTGTCGACAGGGTGTGCGTGGGAAGACGGCGGCAGCGGAGCGATGGCGTAGAGCGTGGAACCCATGCGCCCCAGAATACGCGCTTGCGCCCTGGCGCCTCAGGCCCCAGGACGTTAGCTTGCGGGCAGCGCCAGTGTGCGGTAATCCAGGCCGAGATGCAGGCAGAGCGTCTCGACTGCCAGTTCGTGGTCCCCGCGCTGATCCAGACCGGAGACGGCGAGCGTCCCCACCAGGCCGGCCTGCGCAACACGCAGTGGAAACCCGCCACCATCGGACGTGTACTCCGCTTCAGGCAGGGCGTGCCGGGCCAGCGTCTGCTGCTTCGAAGCGAAGTGCAGCGACAAGCCGTAGCTGCTGCGATCGAAGAGCGCGACCGTGTTGCTCTTGCGCCGCAGCCATCGCATGCTGTTCGGCGAGGTTCCATCCAGGGCAGTGACGAATACCGGCGAGCCGGCGACGGTAATCTCGATTCCAATGGCGTATCCGCGTTCGACAGCCAGTTGGCGCGCGAGTATACCGATTCGCCAGGCAATCTCTTTCGAGAAGGCGGGCAGCATCAGCGCGGCTTCCTGGCGCTTGATCGCTTCGATGGCTTCCTGCATTCAGGCTCCCTTGCGAGGTGTCGCTGCGGCCAGCGGGTTCCCGTCGCGAAAGACTCGCAAAGATCGCCCGCCCACGATCACTCTAGCGTCAATGTCCTGGCTGGCAAATGGATCGTCGATATTTTGTGTATCCAGCACCTGGTGCCAACGGGTTCCGTTGGGCGGCTCCGGCAGGGTGAACTCAACGCCCTCGGGAGCCGCATTTACCATCAGCAGAAAGCTGTCGTCCGTGACGGGATTGCCCTCTTCGTCGGTCACACCCAGCGTTTTGCCATTCAGCAGCAGGGCAAGCGAGTTTTTCCACCCGGCGTTCCAATCCGCCTCCGGGAACTCCTGCCCGTCGGTGCCGTACCACGCGATGTCGCGTACCACGGAGCCGCGAATGGTGCGGTCCTGGAAGAACTTGCGGCGTCGCAGGTTCGGGTGTTTGGTACGCAGGGCGATCAGCTTGGTGGTGAACTCCATCAACCGCTGCCGAGGCGGGTCCAGCTTCCAGTCGTACCACGTGATCTCGTTGTCCTGGCAGTAGCCGTTGTTGTTGCCGCGCTGCGACCGGCCCACTTCGTCGCCGCCGCAGAGCATCGGCACACCCTGCGAAAGGATCAGCGTGGCAAGAAAGTTCCGCGTCTGGCGCTCGCGCAATTCGTTAATCGCGGGGTCGTCCGTCGGACCTTCCGCACCCATGTTCCATGAGTCGTTGTTGTCTGCGCCGTCGGTGTTGTTATCGCCGTTATTTTCGTTGTGCTTGGAGTCATAGCTGACCAGGTCGGTTAGCGTGAAGCCATCGTGCGCGGTGATGAAGTTGATGGAAGCGTAAGGCTTACGGCCGTCAAACTGGTACAGATCGCTGGACCCGGTCACGCGGTACGCGAAGTCAGACAGCAGGCCCTCGTCACCCTTCCAGAAACGGCGAACGGTATCGCGGTACTTGCCGTTCCACTCCGCCCAGAGCACTGGGAAGTTGCCCACCTGGTAGCCGCCCTCACCCACGTCCCAAGGCTCGGCAATCAGCTTGACGTTTTGCAGAACGGGATCCTGGTGGATGACGTCGAAGAAGCTCGAGAGCTTGGACACGTCGGAAAGTTCGCGCGCAAGGGTGCTCGCCAGGTCGAAGCGGAAGCCGTCCACGTGCATCTCGGTGACCCAGTAGCGTAGCGAGTCCATGACCAGCTTCAGCACCTGCGGGTTCATGACGTTCAGCGTGTTGCCGGTTCCCGTGTAGTCCATGTAAAAGCGCGGACTATCGGGGACCTGCCTGTAGTAGGTCGTGTTGTCCGCTCCCTTCATCGACAGCATGGGACCCTTTTCGTTGCCTTCACAGGTGTGGTTGTAGACCACATCGAGAATGACCTCGATCCCGTTGCGATGAAGCTCCTTCACCATGTCCTTGAATTCGCGCACCTGCTCGCCTGCGTCGCCGGAGGAGCTGTACCGAGCGGCAGGAGCGAAATAACTCAGCGTGTTGTAGCCCCAGTAATCACGCAGGCCGCGGTCCACCAGGTGGCCCTCGTCGATGAAGTGGTGAACGGGCAGCAACTCGACTGCGGTGATGCCCAGCATCTTCAGGTAACGTACGCTCGGCTCGGAGGCAAGGGCCGCGTAGGTGCCGCGCAGCTTCTCTTCCACGAAGGTATTGCTCTTCGAAAAGCCTCGCACACTGACCTCATAAATGATCGACTCGGACAGGGGTGTCTCCGGTGGACAATCGCCCTCCCAGTCGTAACGCGCATCGATGACAACACTCTTCGGCACACCCGCGGCAGAGTCCTGATCGTCGCGCTTCGTGTCGTCGCCGCTGGTCACGTCATACGGGAAGATCGGGGCCTTCCAGTCGACCTCGCCCGTGACAGCCTTGGCATAGGGGTCGACCAGCAATTTTGAGGGATTGAAGCGCAAGCCCTTTTCCGGTTCCCAGGGACCGTCCACGCGATAACCGTACCGCTGGCCCGGCTTGATGTTGCGGACCAGACCGTGCCATACAAAGGCGGTCCGCTCCTTCAGTTCGACGCAGTCCACCTCCTTGCCTGCATCGTCGAAAAAGCAGACGGAGACTGCAGTCGCATTCTCGGAGAACAGCGCGAAATTAGTTCCTTTGCTGGAGGCGGTGGCGCCGAGGGGGTAGGGCCTGCCGGGCAGAACGGTGCGGAGCATCGATGTCTTGTCCTTGCTTTTCAGGTGTCTGGGAGGATGGATGCATGGAGCGCGCGCGAAGATGGACACGGCGGAAAACGGCTGACAGGCAGGCGGCCTTCTCGAATGGCCTTGTGCGGGGTACAGTGAGTGCGATCGAGCAACCGTAAGAGGAGGGAAACCATGGCGAACTGGCTTGCGGTCGCGGCGCTGCTGGCAGGAACGACGATAGCGTGCGCACAGGGCGTTCCGGCGCCAGGCGCACCCACGGCCCGTCCCGCGGGCGGCCCTCGGCCCATGGCAATCCCGGCCGACTTCAACGACCACGAGGGCTGGACCTCACTCTTCGACGGGACGTCCCTGAATGGCTGGCTGGGCGAGCCGAAGGTTTGGAGCGTCGCGAACGAAGCGATCGTCGGCCAGTACAACTCGCCGGAGGGCACGCGTAATCCGCAGACCTTCCTGATCCTGCAGGGCACCGAACCGGCCGACTTTGAGCTGAAACTTGAGATCAAGGTCGAAGGCGTGGGCGCTGACAGCGGAATCCAGTACAGGAGCTACCCGGCGGCGCCAAAGCCGCGGCCCGGTGTACCGGCATCTGCGTTCGGGGATCCAAAGTACAGCATCGGCGGCTACCAGTTTGATTTTGACTTTGTCGGCACCTACCCGGGTCAGATTGCCGAGGGCTTCGGCCGAGGCATCATCGCGGCTCGCGGAGAGATTGTGCATGCAGAGACGGGCAAGCCGCTGCGCGTGATCGGCAGCCTGGGCAGCACACAGGCGCTGGGTGGGTATTGGCGGCAGAACGACTGGAACCAGGTACACCTGATTGCGCGGGGCAACGTGCTGACTCAGATTCTGAATGGTCACGTGATGGCCATGCTGATCGACGACGACACGGCGAAGGCGAGAGCCAAGGGTCTGATCGGGTTGCAGACGGCCGGTCCGGGCACGGTAAAGATCTCCTTCCGCAACCTGTGGCTGCGTGAAACGAAGTAATTCTGCAGCGTGGGGGCGCGGTCACAAAGCGTTACTGGCGCGTTGTTGCAACTTCCCGTTAGTCTGGTCGCGCCCACTCGATTGCTCCATTTTCGCGGCGAACGGGTGCGAGCGCGGCAGTGATTGCGCCGGCAGTATGCTGACTTTGAGGATTTCTGTTTATGACGAAGGCAAAACTCGCTCTGATGATGTTTCTTGAGTTCTTCATCTGGGGCGCGTGGTACGTCACAGTGGGCACGTGGGTGGGTCAGACGCTGCACTTCAGCGGCAGCGAGATCGGCCTGATCGCCGGGACCACGGCCGTTGGCGCCATCATCTCGCCATTTGCCGCGGGCTGGGTTGCCGATAACCTGATGCCTGCTCAATACATGCTCTCCGTCCTGCACCTTCTGGGCGCGGTGCTGCTCTATTTCGCCTCGTCGCAGACACATTTTGGACCGCTCTATGTTCTGGTCCTGCTGTATTCCATCGTTTACATGCCGACGCTCGGGCTGGCGAATGTGATCGCCTTCCGGCAGATCCGAGATGCGAAGACGGAGTTTGCTCCCATCCGCGTGCTGGGTACGTTTGGCTGGATCTGCGCGGGCTTGATCGTGGGCCATCTTCGCGCCGACGCGACAGCCTTTCCGCTGCGCCTTGCGGCCGGCGCTTCGGTGGTGCTGGCGCTCTACTCGTTGATACTGCCGCACACGCCGCCTGAGGCCAAGGAAGAGTTCTCGCTGAGCACGTTGTTCCCCGTCGAAGTTCGCCGCATGTTCCGCGATCGTGGCTTCCTGATCTTTGCGATTGCGTCGTTCCTCATCTGCGTTCCGCTGCAGTTCTACTACGCCTTCACCAATCTTTTCCTGAACCAGACCGGCGTCGTGAACGCGGCGGGCAAGATGACCGGCGGCCAGATGTCCGAGCTTGGCTGCATGCTGCTGATCCCCATGTTCTTCCGCAGACTCGGCGTGAAGTGGATGCTGGTTGCGGGCATGGGCGCGTGGGTTCTGCGGTACATCTGCTTTGCGTATGGCGACCCGGGACCGGGCGTGTGGATGTTGTGGCTTGGCATTCTGCTGCATGGCATCTGCTACGACTTTTTCTTCGTCACCGGGCAGATTTACACCGACCGTAAGGCACCGCTGGCCTACCGCTCCGCCGCGCAGGGCCTGATCACGCTGATCACCTACGGTGCGGGTATGCTGTTGGGCTCATGGCTGTCTGGAGTCACCGTGGATCGTTTCGCGACCGTCCTGCCAGATGGCTCGGCCTCGCACAACTGGCATGGCATCTGGATCGTGGGCGCAGCCTGCTCGGCCACCGTGCTGGTCCTGTTCCTTCTGTTCTTCAAGGACACGGAAGCGGACGGCGAGGCGCCTGCCACCACTCCACTTTCAGTCCACACCGAGACGGCGATGCCACTGCCGGAGGTTTCTCTCTAGATTTGCTCCTTCAGCGGCACATGCGGTAAGTACCTGGTTTCTTACAAGGAAGGGGTCTGCATGTCTGCAGATCCCTTCCTTGCGTGCAGATGGGCGCTCGCAGCCACAAACCGAATAGCGGCAGCCGCTCCTTGACATCCTGCCGCGCGCCTTTCTATAGTCTGTGGCGCGAAGTAAATCGTCATACCTTTGTTTTAGCAGGATTCTAGAGCTTCATCGCGCATCCGGTTAAGACCGCCTTGAAGGGGTTCCCCGGTCTCGCTTTCCCTGGCTGTTCCTGCTTGTCCTGAAGGTCCTATACGCAGCACGGAGTACACCGTTCGATGAAAGCCGTATCGCAGATCGCAGTTTCTGCAGCAATCTTGTCCGGGGTGTGCTGCCTGCCATTTATGCCGCGCGTTGCGGCACAGGCACCGCCCAGAACGCAGACACCCAACCAGACGCCGGCGCAGGCCGCAGCCCAGGCAGCCGCACCTCGCCGCGCACCCAGCACGGTTGGTTCGCAGGGTCCGCTGCCGGAACATGCCGCCTTTACGCCGGTGCAGATTGAAGCTGGCGGGTCGCTCTTCCAGCAGAACTGCGCATTCTGCCATGGCCGCGATGCGGGTGGAGGCGAAAGCGGTCCGGACCTGACGCGGTCAAAGCTTGTCTCCTCCGATAAGAATGGCGAGGCGATCAGCGTTGTCCTGCATAACGGCCGCCTTGAGAAAGGTATGCCGCGCTTTAACCTGCCGGACGCGGAGATCATGAGCCTGGTCGCCTTTGTGCACTCGCAGCAGGACAAGGCCATGTCCGGCACCGGCAACCGGCGCGGCGTGGACGAGGCCGACCTGCACACCGGCAACGCGGCGGCCGGCAAGCAGTACTTCAACGGTCCGGGTGGATGCGCGACCTGCCATTCCCCCGAGAAGGACCTCGCGGGGATCGCGACGAAATACAGCGGCCTGCGGCTGGAAGAGCAGATGCTGTACCCACGCGACGTGAAACAGCCAGTGGCCACCGTGACCACGCGCACCGGCCAGACATTCACCGGCACCATCGGCTACCACGATGAGTTCAACATCGCGCTCACTGACACCTTCGGCGTGTATCACTCGTGGCCGACGGACGCGGTCAAGTTCAAGATCGACGATCCCCTGAAAGGCCACGCGGAACTGCTGAGCAAGTACAGCGACGACGACGTGCATAACCTGCTCGCGTACATACAGACACTCAAGTGATGCGGGCGCGCCCGGAAAGGCACCACATGCAACTCCTCAGGAACGCTTGCCTGCTGACGCTGGCCGCCGCATTTGCCGCGACCCTGCCGGCCACTGCCCAGAACGTGGACGCTGCCATGCTGAAGAACCCGCCCCGCGACAGTTGGCCGGGCTTTCATGGCGACTACTCGGGCCGGCGCCACACCCCTTTGACCGA
>CBAAAE010000069.1:0-3081 GCA_964658845.1 uncultured Novosphingobium sp.
TATCACTTCACTTACGAACCCTTCGAACCAGACACAGACGTTAAGCACCTTTGGACAGATCACTGCTTCGCGTTCACAGGCTCGGCAATTGCAGCTCTCGGCGAAATACGTGTTCTAACTGCAACTCAAGCAGCACAAAGGCCCGGCGAACCAGCCGGGCCTGTGTTGTTCTGCTGCACGGTTAGCGGGTGAAGAAGCGGTAGTGCATGGACCAGGTTTGTGTCTGCCCCGGCGCAACATGGATGCCGATGTATCCTTCAGGGCATACCGTCTTCGGCGTAGCCCAAAGATACATCTTTACCAACGGCGAGTCGGACGTCTCCTCGATGCCAAGACCGTGCACCTTGTCTTCAAAGGTGAAATCAAAGTCAGACGGGGAAGTTGAGAATCCTGTAATGTAAGCGCCTATACCGGTGCGCGGATCAAGGGGAGCGACGATGCGCACTGTTTTGCCGTCGATCTCGGCAGCTTGGGGCAGCAGCTTGTCGGATTGGGGCACAAAGGGCAATCGCAATTCCATGCCAGACCCCGTCGGCTGATGATCCAACATGAAGAAGTCATGGTTGTACACGGCCGTCTCCAGCGGCTTTACCCCGGTGTTACGCAGGCGGTGCGTCAGCGTCAGCACATTTGCGTGCGCATCAAACGAAAGTGTCTTTTCGTAGACGTAGCTATAACCAGTGTCGGAGTGCAGTACCTGGCGAAAGATGATGGCTCGTCTGTCCGCTTTAACCGTCCACTTTCCGTGATCGAGAATCGGGTACGCGCCACCGAAGCTGTACGGTTTTGCGTCAAGCCGGCGAAGCACGCCAACACCGATCTTTACGAAAGATCCCCCGGGCGCGGCTTCGTCGTAGCCAAGCTCGCTGGTGGGATGGCGGAACTCTTCCGCAGGTCCGGTGACCGCATCACTGATCAAGGGATCGTAGCGGTTGAACCACTCGCCAAAGAAGACGTGTCCATTGAGCGACGCGCAGCCAACGATGCCCGCCCAGTCAAAGCGTGCGCCACGGTAATAGCCCTTCTCTGTGTCCGGCGTAAACACGACGGCAGACATGGTCTTATTCCGGATAGTCACCTTGGGATGATCCGCGTGCGGCAGATCGGCGCATGTCTGATTCGCGCCGGCCTGAGCAAGCGCCAGGGATGATCCAAGCAGCAGAGCCTGCCCAAGGCAGCACCTGCGCAACGTGATCTGCATTGTCAAAATGGAGCCTCCACGCGCAATGTTCCAGGTCAGGCAGAGAGCAGCAGGCTGGTGGCGCCGCGCGCATGTGCAGGCACGAGCGACTCGCCTATTGTTCCGGTGGCCGGATCAAAGGAGCGCGAGACCACCTGTCCTGATGCAGACGCGACACCGACCATGTGCATACCGCCGGGTGTAAAGTGCAGAAGATCGAGATGAGGCTGAGGCGCTCGGCTCTGCAGCGAGAGACTTCCCGTCTGGCTATCTACTCGCAGCACACGTAACGAACCTTCGTCCGCTGCGATCAGGAACCGGCCTTCGGGGTGCATCAGCACCGATGTGGTCCCGTCCCCCAACGTAAGTACGGTCTGTGCGGGCGACAATCCGCTTGCACTGACGTCGTGCATGGAGAGTGAACCGTTCGTGGCGTGCATCACATAGGCTCTTTGCTCGCATGAAGACATGCAGAGACTAGATGGGCCAGCACCCGCATGAACGCGCGTGCGATGGCGAACCGTAAGGTTGCCCCTATGCACGTCGAAGTGGGTAACGGTCTCCTGCCCCGCGTCCGTCGCGAAGATGCTGCCCGTGGCACCCAGCACCATGCGACCGGGCTCGGCAACCTTTGCGACGCCGTAATCCTGCACACCGAGTTCCTTGCGGATCGCAGTTACTGGTCCCAGGCCACCATCATCAGTAATGCGCAGCAGGTTATAGATGCCGCCAGTCTGCGCGGCGACAAGAAGCGCGTGCGCGTCGGCAGTTATGATTGCATGACGGGGGTGGGTCGCTGACAGTGACAGAGGCTGCGTAGCCCGACGCGAGAGTCTGCCCAGCGCCGCGTCAAAAGCGTAAACACTTACCGCGCCGCGCGGCAGGTTACCCCACAGGGAGACATCATGCACGACGTACAGCATGGGTAACCGGGGATGCAGCAGCAGGCTGGCGGGCGACGCGGCTGTAACTTCATCCAGCAGTCTCCACTCCGAACCGTTTACCCGATACAGCCGAATACTCCCGTGGAACGGATCGGTAGTCGAGGTACCTACAAACGCAAATCCCTGCTGGCCGTTGCTCGCGAGTGCTGCCGCGTTGCGCGTGAGGAACGAAGAGGCAGCAGACGCAGCGAGGGCCTGCGAGAATCGACGCCGTGTCCATTGGCCATCTCTTGCGCTCATACTCTCCTCCCGCTCACCCTGATCAGGCGCGAACCGCCATGCCGTTATGAAAGATGTTACTCGGATCGTACTTCTTCTTGACGCCTTTCAGAAAGGGGTACAAACCCCCGGTCCCGTAATACAGTTCAGGCCAGAACTTATAGCGGGTCATGTTCTCGTCAGGATAATTGATGTAACAGCCGTCGTAGTGCGCGCCGTGATACGGTGTTCCCGCGTACCTACCTGTCACATTTGCCGAGTAGATATCCGTATACATCTCGTCGAAGTACTTCAGGCGAGCCTCATCCTCCGCAGGATCCTGCCAGTACATCTGGTACTGCAGCTTCATGACGGAATTCCGCTGAGGCACCGCGGTCTCGTGCGCCATCGCGGCCTTGTTTGCTGCGCCGCCGTAGGAATCCACCGCAATGACGCAGCCGGTGTCAATGCCGGGTATGTCTTTCGTGAGCCACGCGTACATCCGCTTGAGTTCTTCCGCTGTGAAGTTCTGCTTCATGTAGCAGGACTTGTACTTTCCGCGCGTCGTACCATAGCCGCCGGATCCGCCGCTATGAGCGACCGTGGCTTCGAGCCAGGGCTCTGTCTTGTAGCGGTGCTGCCCCTCCACGCACGGGGATAGCTGGAACCGGCTGCTTGTAGGCTGATGCGCGGTGACCTGGGGGGCTTCGATAGAGCTGGCACCGTCGCATTTTAGAAACAGGTCAAGGAAAGCCGTGG
>CBAAAE010000069.1:3181-13567 GCA_964658845.1 uncultured Novosphingobium sp.
GCTTCGATAGAGCTGGCACCGTCGCATTTTAGAAACAGGTCAAGGAAAGCCGTGGGCACGCGAAGGTCGTTCGTTCCATCCATATCGTGCCATGTAGCGGTGACGTTGAGGCGGCCGTTCGGCGAACGATGGGTGAGGCCTATCATGGTGAACAGGGGCCACGTCTCCGGCTCGCGGCCGCGCGTCGAGAAGTACTCGCCATAGGTCTGCGCGATCTGAATGAACTTCTCTTCGGTCATGGATTCCCAAGGGAAAGTAACGCCTGCGCTGCTGAGCTGTTTCGGAGCGGGTGGCAGCTTCTCGAAGTAGAAGTTCGTAACGATGCCGAAGTTTGCGCCGCCCCCGCCACGCAATGCGCGGTAAAGGTCGGGGTGGCGATGCCGGTCGGCGTGAAGCGCAACCACCTTGCCATTCGCCTGCACGGTCAGGACATCGACCCCCGTCAGCAGATCCACGGTAAGCCCCTGTTGCCTTGTCAACAGACCGTAGCCGCCGCCGGTGATGTGTCCACCCATGCCTATGGTGTAGCAGCTGCCGCCAGGAATGGTCACCTGCGCCTGCTGGTACAGCTGCGTGTACACATCGCCCATCAGCGCACCGGTGCCCATCTGGTAACCGCCGCCAGGTACAGGGCCGACGGTATTCAGCTTGCTTACATCGATCAGAACGCCGCCTGGATTGTTCACAAAGAAGTCTTCGTAGCAGTGACCGCCCGATCTCACGGTGGGCCGCATGCCCGCATGCACCGCGCGCTGGAGCGCATCCGCAACGTCATCGGCATTCTCACAAAGCTCGATACGCGCGACTGCATCGGTGTCGGTAAGGGGAAAGCGCGCATTCCTGCCCCGGCGAAGTTCCGGGTAGCGGGGATCATCTCGAGCGACCGTTGCAATCATTTCAGTCCAATGTTTTTGAAGAGACAGACTGCTCTACCGGCGGTGTGAAGCTTTCCGGTGACTCGCTTGCGGGACAGCTGAGAGTTCTGTTAGGGAGTGTCGTAGCAAGGTCAGACCTTGCCATCGGACAAATGACCTGTAACGCTTCCCTCTTTAGTACTAGACGAAGATCGTGCACATCGGTTTTATTACAGGATACGAGTGCTTCGCCTCAGAGAGCCGGCCAGTCTTCTGGTCTCGTGAAAGTACGGCCAGGTCGTTGCTATCCTGGTGCGACACCACCATCCACTTACCCGACGGGTCCAGCGCGATGTGACGGCTATTTTTTCCCCCGCTCGGTGCTGTTTGTACCTGCTGCAGCAATCCCGTCTGGTGGTCCACATCGAAGACCGCGATCGTGTCGTCTGCCACGCGATTCCCTGCATAGACGTTGTGCCCATCGGAAGACGCGGCGACCTCACCCACGAAGGCCTTGTCGGGTGGGAAGCCCTTTGGCAGCGAGGAAGCGAACCCCACGGAACGCAGGCTCGCAGGGTTCTCACTCCAGGCCAGGGCATCCACGGTCGAGTCCAGCTCGTTCGAACAATAGACCATCCGACCGTTCGGATTCCACGCAAGATGTCGCGGCCCGGTGCCCGGACGCGCAGACCAGAACGGTGGATCGTTCGGCGTCATCTCGGCAGTCGTGGAATCCAGGTGGAAGATCATGACCCGGTCCAGCCCCAGATCGTTTACCAAGGCGAATCGGCCGTCCGGCGAAGTCACGGCAGAGTGTGTATGCGGCCCGTCCTGCCTCCCCTTGTATGGCCCCGAGCCTGCAAACTGGAAGTGGGAGACGGCCTCTGACAGTGATCCATCTGCCCCCACCAGGAAGGAACTAACACTGCCGGTGTTGTAGTTCGCCACCAGCACGGTGCGGCCGTCTGGAGACACGGATAGATGCGTTGGTCCGTCACCGCCGGTAGATACCCGGTTCAGCAGCTTAAGCCCGCTGCTGCCCGGCGATGTGGTGAAGGCGCTCACCTTCGCCTCGACGCCTGACACTTCGCTCACGGCGTAGATGAGGGTCTCTCCCCCTGGTCGACGGTGCGCTGCAAGGAAGCTCGGGCTGATGACCTCGGCCGCCAGCGTGATGGAGCCGATCTCGCCGGTCAGGGGATTCCAGGGTGCCGTCATAATGCCTTGGCCTGGCCCTCGATTTCCTGTGCCGACGTACAGCCGCGCCGGCGAGGCTGGCTTTGCAGGAGCAAACATCGAATTGTGGACTGCTGGAAGGGCTGCTGACATGGATAAGAAATCGCGACGAGAGATCATGAGCTTGCCTCCCATGGTACGGCCTACTGTACAGCCCGCTGCGAAGAGAAATCGCATGACGCACCCAGTCGGTAGAAAAGCAGGCCATCCCAATTGCAGATGGCCTACTGCGACCGTGCGCCGGACAGAAAGGTCGATTACAGTTCTCCATGCGACGTGACTATCAACGGCTTCGGTCGCGCTCAGGAGACCTGTCGATCGTAGCAGCCGAGTGAAGAATCTCTTAGCCTTCTGGCTTTTTGTGATGAGCGGCATCGCTGACACCGCGGATCGCGCAGCGTTTTGGATGGACTGCCTCCTTCGCCTAGCCGCTCCCCTGGCCGTGCTTGGTTTCCTGTGCTGGCTGGTCTTGCATCCGAAACGCGCGCCGGAGGAGGCGAGATCTCTTCGCCGCTGCCAATCCCGGCACTTGCTCCCGAGATGGAAGTGTGATGCCTTATATGCAATGCACCGAACATTCAGGACGATGCTCGTTTTCCTTGTGCTCCTCGGCGCGATGAGCGCTCCTGCACTGCGGGGCCAGGTCGCGCCGGTAAACGACACTTCGGTGCCGCTCACCTTACCGGATGGGCCGCTTCCCGCACCTGCGGGCCAGGGCGAGGGTGTGCCGATTGCTCACCTTCGTGGCTGGTCATTCAGGAATGAACTCAGCGGCGGTAAGCTGTTGCAGGGCAGCGAGGTTTCGCTGGACCCCAAACACTCGGATATTCTCCTGTTCTTCGACGCCGGTCCGAATGGCGTCTCGGGCGCCGAGTTCGGCTACCGACTGGACGGGTATGACGCCGATTGGACGGTCACCCGCCAGTACGTCGCACAACTACCGTCGGCTTCCACCCGGTGATTACCGGTTCCGGGTGCAGGCGCGAACCGGCAGCGGTTGGCCCGACGCGCAGGCGGAACTGCATGTCCAACAGCGACCCTTCTTTTATCAAACCTAGTATGCCTATCTGATGGTCGGCATCGTCGTTCTTGCACTGTCGTTGCAGGTGCTGCAACAGCGAGATCAGTTGTTGAAGGGACAGATCGGCATGGTGCTGCAGGAACGCAATCGCATTGCAAGCGACTGCCACTATACCCTGATGGCCGGTTTCGCAGCCATCTCATGGCAGCTTGAGGCCACTTCGAAGCTGTTCCGCGATGGCGGGTCGAACCATGATTCCGCGGCGCAATCGTGCGAGTTGGCACGCAGCATGGTGGCCCCTTGCCAGGCTGAAGCGCGGCGCATCATCTAGGATCTGCGCAACTCCGAAGAGATCACAAACAGTCTGTCGCTTGCGCTCGCGGACGCCATCAGCACCTATCGCGAGCGCGAGAGCCCAGTGACGACGAAGGATGTGCAAGGCCGCGAGATTCCCATCTCGCCGGGTGCAGTACACCACCTGGTCTGCATCGGACAGGAGGCCGTGACCAACGCCGTTCGGCACGCACAATCTTCAGCGATTCGCATCAGGCTTTCGTTCGAGGATGATTTGCTGCGCTCACAGTACGCGACGATGGCAGAGGGTTCCATCTTCCGGACCAGTCCGCTCGAACCGGACATTTCGGCATCCCCGTCATGGAAGAGCGCGCACGGGAACTGGGCGGCGTGTTGCACGTCGCCAGCACGGCAGGCAGCGGCACTGAGGTCTCTGTCACCGTCAGTTTCCATCGCATTCATCAGTTTGCGACGCAGCAGCACCACATCGCTCTAAGGATTGGCGTGTAAGCGAAGCCGTATGTAAGCAGGCAGTTACCGGCGGGTGGAGGAAGGCATAGGACAGCACAAGTGAAGCAGATCCGGGTTCTGCTGATTGAAGATCACTTTCTAGCTCGCATGGCTCTGCACTCAGCCCTCGGGGGACATGTGCAGATGAGTATCGTGGGCGAGGCGCGGATGGCGAGCAAGGTATCGCGGCAAACCGTCAATTGTTGCCAGATGTGGTTGTGCTTGACCTGCGCCTGCCACATGTGAGCGGCTTCGCTGTGATCAAAGAGTTACGCAAGGAACGGCAGGCCGAGCGTATCGTGGTGCTTTCGAACTACCAGGGATCAGAAGATATCTACCGTGCCCTGCAGGCGGGAGCCATGGCTTACCTGACGAAAGATGCCGGCGGCGAAGAGGTCATCAGTGCCTTCAGAGTGTCTACCGCTACCGGCGATACATCCCGCGAGTCGTGCTGGATCGCCTGGCAGAGCGCATGCCCGCAGCCGAGTTGACGCCACGTGAGCGCGAAGTCCTGTTGTGCATCACGCAGGGCCGATCGAATCGCGAGATCGCGGAGCAGCTCGGCATTGCCGAAAAAGCGGCAAGGAATTCATGTCTCGTCCATGCTTGAGAAGATGGGTGTTCGCGACCGCACCCAGGCGACCATTTATGCCCTGCAGAGCGGCCTCGTTCACTTTGACTAGAACACAGGGCTCGTGACCTAGAACTCTCCGGCATCCGCCCCTTCGCACATAGTTAATTTTGTGATTCAATCAAGTCATAACAGGTAAAACCAGAGTTGGGCCCCTTTCGGCGGGTCCAACTCGATTGCTTTGCACTTGCCGCGAGATCGCCGCGCTGTACTCAGGAGGCTCCATGTTCAGAAGAGTTCTGGTATCAAGCGCCGTTGCACTAAGTGCCATCACGGCGCATGGGCAGGTAGCAAATAACACGTCGCTGGTCGGTAGCGTCACAGACGGTTCCGGTGCGGTAGTCAGCGGCGCGCAGGTCACCGGAATCAATCGCGATACAAAGGTCGAATATCCGGGCAAGACAAATGCTGAAGGGTATTACTCTATCCCGTTCGTGATCCCGGGAACCTACGACATCACGGTCGACATGCCAGGCTTCCGCAAGGTTACTGCGACCGGAGTTGTCGTCACGCTGAACCTTGCCGTGCGAACCGATCTCGCGCTCAGCGTCGGTTCGGCCAATGACGTGGTCACTGTCTCCGCCGCGACGCAAGCCATGTCTACCGACGACGCGGTGATTGGCGAGACTATCACCGCTAAGCAGGTAGAAAACCTGCCCATGAACTCGCGCCGCGTGCTGGAACTGGCGGCGACTGCCTCCAACATCATCGTTGGTCCAAAGACCTCGTATACGGGCGTTCCGCCGGGCGCAAACTTCATCGGTGCCGGCACGCGCGAGGTTACAAATTCGCTGACGCTGGACGGCATCACCATCATGAACTCGCTGGGTTCAAGCTCGCCAGTGACGCCGAATCCCGACGCCGTGGCAGCCGTGCAAACGCAGACGGGTAACTACACTGCTCAGTACGGCGCGTATATGGGCGTGCATATCAACGTGGATACGAAGTCCGGCACAAATAACATCCACGGCACCGTGTATGACTATGTGCAGAACGACTTCTTTAATGCCAAGCCCTTCACTGCGCTCAGCACATCCCGCACACCGGTGCTCCGCTTTAACCAGTTTGGAGCAGAGGCAGGCGGCCCGATCGTAGTTCCCTTCCTCTACAACGGCCGCGACAAAGCTTTCTTCATGGGATCGTATGAGGGTGTTCGCCGCATCTCGCAGGCAACAACCACGGGTCAGCTGATTACGGATGCTATGCGGACGGGCGACTTCTCCGCTCTTTGTACCGCTTATACCGCTGGCATCTGTAATACCGGCGCAGGTGTGCAGTTGAAGAATCCTGCAACCGGCGCGAACTACCTGAATAATCAGGTGACGAACATCTCACCCATTGCCACGGCACTGCTGGCTTACTATCCCCACCCGAATCTCGCGGGTATCGGCACCAACTTTAACGCGCCCGTTGCCAGCGTCTTCAACAAGGACGCCACTCTGGACCGCGTCGACTATAACATCGGCGAAAAGGTGCGGCTGTTTGCGCGCTATACCTACGAGAAGAGCAATGCGGTCAACGGCAACATTGTCGCCACGTCCCAGAGCTACTCGCCCACAACAGATTCTAATGGCGTCATCGGCTACACCCATATCATCACGCAGAAAATCATCAACGACCTTCGCCTCGGTTTTAACAAGTTCACCTCAAACCAGCTGAACTACTTCGCGGTCAACGGCCCTGCAAACGCCGGCACCGCGCTCAACATCCCGGGCTTCACGGCGGACACGACAAATGCCAACCCCGGCGTCCCGACGATTGTGTTGAGTGGTGGCTACCAGGGTCTTGGAGCGGAAGGCACCAACTGGTACCAGGACGACCGCGTGATGCACGGCTACGACCAGATCAGCTACTCCCGCGGCAAGCACGACCTGATGGCCGGCGTGGATATCCGCCGCATGACCATTGGTCGAGCCGCAACGAACCAGAATCGAGGGCAGTTCAGCTTCACGGGGAACTACTCGGGCAACGCCGCCGCGGATTTTCTCACCGGTTATTCGCAGACAGTCATTACGCCGCTCTTCCAGGTAAAAGGCGCTATCGGCGAGTGGCGCAACGGCTTTTTCGTGCAGGATAACTGGCAGGTCAGTCAGAAGTTCACGGTGTTGTACGGCGTTCGGTATGAACTGCCGCTGGTACCCTATAGCCTCAACGGCATTGGTCGCATCCTGAACAGCACTTACACCGCCTTGATCCCGACCAGCACAGCCACGACCGGCGCGGCCTACGTTCCGGTACCCGGATTCAAGTTCCACGATCCGAACCACGACCTGATCTCTCCACGTCTTGGTCTCGCCTACCGCGCAACGGACAAGATCGTGGTGCGCGCAGGCGGCGGCATTTACTTCAACCCAAATCATCTCAACGCGTTCACACTGTCGACCAGCAACTATCCGTTTGCCGCATCCACTACTTACAGCGGCGCAACCAGCGGCATCGCAACGCAAAGCTTCGCTAATCCTTCTGGCGGGGGCAGCGGTTCGGCCTCGCTGCCAGCGGGCACGCCCGGCACCTATCAGACGGCCTTCACTGACAACCACTACCTGCCCACGCCGCGCCTGTACCAGTGGAATCTGGATACGGGCGTAGAACTAGCCCCGGGCAGCGCACTTGAGTTCCAGTACCTTGCTTCGCACTCCATCGATCTCGATCACTCGCTGTATCCCAACCAGCCGCTGCCGGGTGCTGGCTCGGTCAATCCAAGACGTCCGTATCAGCTCTTCGGTCAGATCCGGCAGATTCAGAATGACGGTGTTGAGACGTATCACGGCCTGACAGTCGTCTTCCGTCAGCGCACTTTCCACGGACTGGACGCGAACCTGGGGTACACCTGGTCGCACACCCTGGATACCTCGAATGACGCAAACGGCGGCGGCACACCGATGATCCAGTACAACCTGAAGGCAGATTACGGCAATGCCAACTGGGACATTCGCAGCCGGTTCGTGGGGACGGTGACTTACGCCATGCCCAGTCTCGCGCGTTACGGACGCCTGACGGACACCCTGGCTGGTGGCTGGCACGTCAACAGCATCGTCACCATCCAGGGCGGCCAGCCATTCAATGTGGCCATTACCAACGACCAGGCAAACGTTGGCGGTATCGGGACGCAGCGCCCAAACTACGTGCACGCGCCGATCTTTACCTGTGGCAAGACGCAGTATATTGCCAAGACCAGTTGCATCGATGCCACGGCGTACTCGCTGCCCGCGCTGTATACCTTCGGCAACAGCCACCGCAACGATCAGCGTGGACCCGGCGCAGCTAACACAAATCTTTCGGTCTTCAAAGACTTCGCCGTCCTGGAGAACGTAAGGATTCAGTTCCGGGCTGAGGCCTTCAACATCTTCAATCACGGCAACCTGGCGAATCCCGGCAACGTGACCCTGCCGACGGCGACGAATGGAGCATTCAACTTCGCCGGTTCTACGTTTGGGCAGATCACCTCCACGCAGACCGGTGGATTCAGCGATCCGCGTATCCTGCAACTCGCTGGCAAGCTGAACTTCTAACTTCGCGGTCGCCGCAGTCGCCGTTCCTGCAACGACTGTGGCAGTTCCGCTAAGAGTGGCGTTACGATGCATACATCAAGAAGTTCCCCATGGTGGAAGCTGTCAAGCAGTTCGGCCGCATCCAGCGCAACACCACCACATCGTGTCACGGCTGCTATAGAGCCGGGGAGTTCCAGGTGAAACCTTCGACCCCGTCGTTGGAAGGGCTCTTCTCCAGGCGCAGCTTTGTGCGCCTCGCGGCTGCATTCGGAGCAGTACTTGGCCGGGGGTCGCTCATCGCAGAAGGGCCTGAGGCGGCCGCCATACATGCGTCCGACGGTGAGGATTACTACGCAAAGCTCGGCGTCCCGAAGATCATCAATGCCGCGGGCACGTACACGACGCTGACTGCGGCCTGCATGCCGCCCGAAGTTCTGGCGGCTGTGCACAAGGCGGCGCTGCACCCGGTACGCCTGCACGATCTGCAGATGAAAGCGGGCGAGTACACCGCAAGTCGCCTTCGCTGCGAAGGTGCGGTAGTTACTTGCGGCGCTTCCAGTGCCATCAGCCTTGCGACGGCCGCCTGTATGCAACACGCCAACGCGATCGGCCCGCTCGACATGCCGCAGGCCATCGACGGCATGAAGAACCAGGTCATCGTGCAACGTGCGCACCGCTATGGGTACGACCATGCCATGTTCCTGTGCGGCGCACGCGTCACCGAAGTGCTCACGATGGACGACTACAAGCGGGCCTGCGGCCAAGGCGATGCGGTGATGACAAACTTCTTCAACGCCGCTGAAGAGGAGGTTGGACCTGCTGGCAGCGCGCAGATTGGCCGCGAAGAGTGGCTGCGGGTCGCGCACGAGCACGGCATCCCCTGCCACCTGGATGCGGCCGCCGATATGCCGCCGATTTCCAATCTCTGGAAGTACACCGGCATGGGTTTTGACCTGGTGACCTTCTCCGGGGGCAAGGGTATGCGCGGACCGCAGAATGCCGGCCTGCTGCTCGGCCGCAAGCAACTGACGGATCTGGCGGCGCGGAACAACAACCCCATCGACGGCGTGGGCCGAGGCATGAAGGTTGCGAAGGAACAGATCGTCGGCATGGTGGCGGCGGTCGACTGGGTGCTTTCGCACACCGAGGAGTCGATGCAGGGCGACTATCAGAAGCGTGTCGACCTGATCGCCGGCATGCTGAAGGGCATACCTTCGGTGCGCACGGAGACAGTTACCCCGCAGATCGCAAACCACGTGCCGCACCTGCTGATCCGGTTCGATCCGACGGTCACGGGCAGGAGCACGCCTGACATCGTCACCGCTCTTCGCACCGAAGAGCCGGCCATCGAGTTAAACCCGAACACCGGCCACAAGCCAAACCAGGGCATTCCATCCGACGCCAACACGCTGGTGGTTGGCGTCTGGATGCTGCAGCCCGGCGAAGACGCCATTGTGGGCCGGCGGCTCCGCGCGGCTCTGACCAAGCAGGCTTAAGACCATTCGTTAGGAGAACTAACCATGAAGAACCCGACTCGCAGAGGACTCTTGAAGAACGTGGCAGCCGCAGCAGCTGGCGTTGCCGCCCTCAGCCCCACCGAAGCCCAGGCTCAGACAGGCATTGTCTGGGAGAAGAAGATCGTGCGCCGCCAGCCCGCGAAAGTCGCGCCCGGTGAGACGATCACCCCCACACCAGCAACACCCACCGCCCCGGCCAAGCCGCCACTCTTCAACGGCATCGTTACCTTCGGGAACCTGGTCTTCATCGCAGGCATTGGCGCGCACTTTAAGGGCACCATTGAAGAGCACACCAAGCACGTGCTCGACGAAGTGGAATCGAACCTGATCCTCGCCGGCTCATCCATGGACAAGGTGCTAAAAGTCAACGTCTACCTGGCCGACCTGAAGGACTATGCAGGGATGAACACCGCGTTTGCGGGCCGCTTCGGCGCCAATCCTCCGGTACGCACAACCATCGCAGTCTCCGGCGTTCCGGGCGAGTCGCTGGTCGAGATCGACTGTATCGCCTCTTTGTAGCTGACGCACACGAGCCCTTTGCTCACGAACACAAGCTTTTTCTGGAGTCACCATGTCCGACACGCAAACGCCGCGCTGGACGCGTCGCTCGGTTCTCAAGCAGTCCGGCATCTTCGCCTCGGCTGCTTTCGCCTCACCTCTCGCCGGCATGGGGGAAGCTTCAACACCGCCCGCGTCCCTGACCACCAACCAACTGGTGAGCCATGGCACGCCCACGGATAACCTGTTCACACAGATCGGTGTTCGGCCGGTGGTCAACGCGCGCGGAACGTACACCATCATCTCCGGCTCCCAGTCGTTGCCAGAGGTGAAG
>CBAAAE010000070.1:0-13475 GCA_964658845.1 uncultured Novosphingobium sp.
GACCTGGCTGGCCAACTTCTGCGTGAAACAGGGCCATGGCACGCTGGCCGTGCTGTCCACCGTGGCCGGGGACCGCGGACGCAAATCGAACTACGTCTATGGCGCATCGAAGGCGGGCCTGACCGCCTTTGTCGACGGCCTGCGGAATCGCGTGGATCGCGAGGGCGTGCACGTGCTCACGATCAAGCCCGGCCCGGTCAAGACGTCCATGACCACTGGCATGAAGGGCAGCGAAAAGTTCGCCGACCCGAACAAGGTAGCCAAGACAATCGCGACCGCGATCGCCGCCGGCAAGGGCGGCATCCTGTACGTGCCGGGCATCTGGTGGCCCATCATGACCGTGATCAAGGCGATACCGGACTCGGTCTTCCGCAAGTTGAACCTGTGATTGGTCATCGCCTTGCTGCCTGATTCATCACAAGCATTGGCATTCTGAGCGCACGCATCCTTGTCCCACCGAGCCGTCATCCTGAGCAGTCGCGAAGGATCCCGAGACTGCGGGAACTGGAAAAACTCTCAACACGTTCCGGGCAAGAAACACTCTCGTGCGAGGAAGCCTGCTAGCTTGGGTGCGGATGTCGAACTTTAGGGGATCCTTTGCTTCGCTCAGGATGACAGACGGCGTCCGATTCGGGTGGTTCAACAGGTCCCAAAACGGGTCGTCCAGCCGCAGCCGCGGCAACGCTCTGCCCGTTTCTGCAACCTCGGCGCGGCTCCGCCCATCCCACAAGGTGAACAAAATGTATGCGTAAATCCTCTCACCTGACTCTCGCGTTGTTGCTGGCCGTAGCCGGCATGGCCCATGCGCAGAATAGTGGAGCGCGACCCACGCCACAGACGCAGAACTCCCAGCCGGCAGCGATCCGGGACGCGGCGAATGGTGGCGCGGCAACCACTCCGCCGGCCGGTGCAACGCCCAACGCCCCCATGGGTTCGACGGCCGCGCGAGGTGCAACACCCCAGAATGCGAGCCAGGGCGGCGCCACTGCGTCTCCGACCGGTGGCACGCCTTCCCGCGGTGGAGCGAGTGGTCCGGCTAAGTCAAACGCACCCGCGGCGACCGCCAGAGTGGTTGTGACTGGTGACGCCGATGGCAACGGGATACCGGATCGGGATCCGAACAGTGGAGCTCTGCCAGGTGTCTCCCTGCTGCACAACGCGCTGGGTGTGTCTGTAGGTGCGCCCATCCTGGTCCGCCTGCAGCAATCCGTCGACTCAGGCCATGCCAAAAATGGGGACACCGTTCGAGGCTCACTGGCTGCACCTCTCGGCAAATTTCCGGCAGGCGCGCCGGTGCAACTGACGGTGGTAGCGGCCGCTCCGGCCGGTCAGTTAAACAGCCGGGGCGAGCTTTCGTTGCAGGTGATCAGCGTGAATGGCGAACAGTTCCTGTCCGACGTAATCACTGCCGAGGGCAAGGAAGGCGCGAAGATACTACCCGACGATGCACCGACGCCCGGCACCGAGGCGATCTTTACTCCGGACCAGACGATTTCGCTGCCTGCCGCTTGATGTCCTGACCTAACTCACACCTTTGACGAGCGCCAGCATCTCGGTCGCGTGGCCTTCGGGCTTGACCTTTCGAAACTCCGCTTCCAGCTTGCCCTCGCGATCGAAGACAAATGTCGAGCGCTCGATCTTCGTGACGGGCTTGCCGTACATCGAGCCTTCGCTGACCACGCCAAACTGCCCGCACACCTTCAACTCCGGGTCGGCCAGCAGGGGAAACGGCAGCGAAAACTTGACCGCGAACTTCTTTTGCGCCTTGACCGGGTCGCGCGAGATGCCGAGCACGACCGCGCCCGCACGCTGCAGGTCGCCGTACAGGTCGCGAAACTCGCAGGCCTCCACGGTACAGCCCGGGGTATCCGCGCGGGGGTAAAAGAACAGCACAATGGGCTTCCCGTGAAACTGCGAAAGCTTGACGGCGGTGCCGTCCTGATCCTGAAGCTCGAAGTCGACTGCATCACCAATCTGCATGGCAACAGCTTACGACGGGAGCCGCAAACATCACGTGATCAAGATGCTGACCGATGACATCGTCACCATCGCCGAGCTTTGGCGTTATCCCGTGAAGGGCATGCGCGGCGAGCGCCTGGCGGCGTTGGATCTGGACGCACACGGCATTGCGGGCGACCGGCGGTTCGGGTTCCGAAGCAGCGGTGCGCCGCGCGGCAAACCCCTGCTGACCGGTGCGGAACGCGCCGCCATGCTCCTATATACCGCGAGTGGAGCAGGGGCTGAAACACGCGTGACCGGGCCGGATGGCGAGACATTTCGCCTTGATGATCCGCTCCTGATCGACCGCCTGCAGGACTCGCTGCCTGGTGGCCATACCCTCTCGCTGGTCCGGTCAGAGACGCCGCTGACGGATGTGCGCCCGGTCGCGATGGTTGGAGCCGGAACCCTGGCGCAGCTAGCGCGTGAGTTCGGCGCGGCAGTCGACCCGCGCCGGTTTCGCGCAAACATCCTCTTGATTTGCCGTCAGCCTTTGCGGAGGATGGACTGGCAGGACGGCGCGTGGCAATTGGACCGGATGCCCTGCTGCGGGTTACGGAACGCGTTCCCCGCTGCCGCATCGTCACGCTGGACCCTGAAACCGCCGCCGCAAACCCCGGTCTGATGAAGCACCTCGATCGTTACCACGAGGGCCGGATAGGGATGTACGCGACGGTACTTCGCACGGGAAGGCTGCGCGTGGGCGATGCTGTCCGGCCCGTCGAAGCGCATTGACCGGCCACGTGTGCCTTCCGCGCGAAATCGCCGTCCAATAGATCGATGAAGTACGCTCGTTCGCGCCTCAGAAGACTCTCCGCCGCATTGCTCGCGCCCGCAGCCGCGCTGTCAGCCGCCGGGCAGATGCACAAAGTCGCCGCGCCTGAAACGGTCACACGCGCCGTCGGCGTGTATGAGTATGTGGGCGATCCGCT
Organism: uncultured Novosphingobium sp.; assembly: GCA_964658845.1. Classification (GTDB taxonomy): domain Bacteria; phylum Acidobacteriota; class Terriglobia; order Terriglobales; family Acidobacteriaceae; genus Terriglobus. The sequence continues at coordinate 2,931 of CBAAAE010000070.1, forward strand.
GCACCCGAAGGCGGCCAGGCTGATCCCGGTATCGCTGTTTATCGGCGGCCACTTTGAGGACGCGGGCGTGTACCTGGCTCGACCCATTCCGTTCGCGCTGGATGGCGGCCTGCGCTATGAGCTGCAGCGTGCCGGTGTGCGGCAGGAATTTCTGGACGTGATTGCGTCACGCAACTTCACCAGCAGCGCAGCAGCGGCGGCTACGCCGTTCGATGACGGCTGGTTTGGCTATGGCCGCACCAGCCCCCTGCCTGCGCCGAAAGCCGCGAAACTGCGACCCAACTGCGGCAACGCCCACACCGTGCAGGAAGCCGACACCGGCAAGAAAGACGACGGCAAGCCGCACTTCGGCACCAAGCCAGATGCGGACGACACGAAGTCCGCGCCGTCAAGTCGTGCCGGTCGCAACGCCGCGCCGGATCCGTGCCGCGACGACGATTCGGACCGTCCGGAAAAGGTCTCGCTCGCCGATGAGGGCAAGAAGGACAAGGACGCGCCCGACCCCGAGCGGCCGACCCTGCACCGCTCGCCTGAGACCTCCGCCAACAACACCGGTGCGGCCGGCAAGCAGGACAAGAAGGCTCAGAAGCCTCCGCCGGCCACCATCACCGCGAACGGCAGCCCGGCGGACGATCCTGACCGGCCAACCATCCGCCATCGCGCTACAGACGAGAACGATCCGAACGCCCTACCGCCCGATCCAATCGATCTCGCCAGCCGCGACCGCGCTGCTGCGCTCGCGAAGGCTGACTCCGCGCCGGACGCAACGCCACCGGCGAGCGCAAACAAGCCAGCGTCGGGCAACGACACGGTTGCCGACGGCGCCACCATCAGCAGCGGCGACACCATGAGCGGTGGTCCGGCTCTCCGCCGCGGACGCATCTCGGCACCTGCGCCCGAGCCTACCGCACCTACCCGCTCCGCCTCCGCAGCAGCCGCTCCTACCGGCGCCAGGACGGTGCTTGTCAGTTCTTCGACGGTTCCCCCGCCGCTCGATGCGCTGGTTGCGGTGAGCGATGCGAAGGATCGTCCCGCGCACGACTTCACTTATCACTTCTCCTCGACCACGGAGCGCGCTTCCGCGCTCAGTTCGCTGCAGGGCATGGCGATGGCCGTACTCGCTAACCCGGCACTTGCGACCGACGCACCCGAAGGCTCCACGGCGAAGCCTGCAGCCGCAGCGCCGGCGAAATCTACATCCACGGCGGTTCCACACACGGCCGCGACCACTCACACCTCATCCACAACTCACACGAGGACCCGCCCTCGTCCTCACCCCGCCGCTTCCACGCCCGCTGCTGCCCCCGCGCTGACCGATGAGGAGATGACGGCGTTTCAGCTCTACTTCAGTGCGCCAGTCACCTACGCCTACACCGCCCGCATGCCCGCCACCGCAACCACGCCGGAGCGTTTTGTTACCGTCATCGCGCAGACCGACGGCGAGGGCAAGCTGTTGCCGGCTATGCGCTCCGTCACCGATGCCGCGCACCTGGATCGGACTCCGCGCTACCGCCTGATCGATGTTGTGGACGCGGACGGCAGCAACCGCGCCAGCCTGCTGATGGAACTGCGCCAGCAGCATACGCGTCAGTTTGCGCTGTATCGCCTGCTGGGCAACAAGCCGGACCAGATCTTCGTCAGCGGCACCACCCTGCTTTAGCGCTGCTGTAGCACACGGCGCGTCAGCGATAATGCGGGCATGCCCTCTGGAGATCTGTTCGCGCCCGACGCCTCAACCAAGTCCCACACCCAGGGCGCAACGGTGCTCGCGCATTGTGACGGCGGAGCGCGCGGCAATCCCGGGCCCGCAGGCTACGGCGCGGTCATCACAACGGAAGACGGCACCGTGCTGGCCGAACTCTCCGAGTTCCTCGGCTTCAAGACGAACAACTTCGCCGAGTACAGCGGCCTGCTCGGCGTGCTGCAATGGGCGTTGGACAACGGCCACACCCGCGTCAAAGTGGTCAGCGATTCGCTGCTGATGGTCAACCAGATCCAGGGCAAGTACAAGATCAACAGCCCCGACCTGAAGCCGCTCTACGAAGAGGCAAAGCGGCGCATCGCTAAGCTGGACGCCTTCGCCATCACGCACGCCCTGCGGCACAAAAACAAGTCTGCCGACCGGCTGGCGAACGAGGCCATGGATCGCGGCACCAACCGCAAACCCGCTCCGGGCGCGTCCAGCCCCGCACCATTGACGGCCACGCCTTACCCCACGCGATCGACCGAGCCGCCGCCACCCCGCCGCATGGATCCGCTGCCGCCCGAGCCCCGCCCTGCTCCACTACAAGCCAGCGAGATGCTGCGCGGCTTCGTAAAGGACGGTTCCATCGTCCTCCTCGGCGGCAAGTCACTGCCGGATGGTGTGTTCGTGAAGATCATCCGCGAGTGATTGCTGCTAGCAAGTGGGGGCTCGATACCCTCTCACGAGGGGCGCCGCTAGCGGGAAAGAACAAGGATCTTGAAGGTTCCAGGGATCGCTTTGGGCCGTCCGGCCGCACCAGGCTTCTGCTCTTCGAAATCGGAGGTGGGAAGGTAAATCTTCCCGCTCGCCGTGTCGATGCCCAGTGTCTTCGCGCCACGTGCCGTGTTCAAGGATTGGGCAAGACTGTACTTGCCATCGGCACTCTTGCTGACGACCGCGAGCGTGCCGTCTCCGGAACTAGCAAACGCCTCTGAACCTGCGAAGGCGGTGGCATCCACGCCCGCTCCAATCGGCAAATCGCCCACTACTTTGCCGTTCGTCGTACTCATGATGATCATCTTTTGCGGCTTGCGGCAACCAATAAACAGGTTGTGGCTCTGCGTGTCGATCGACATGCCTACCGGCGCACCGCCGGGTGCTACCGGCCAGCGAGCGACCACGCTCCGCGTCTTGAGATCAACGACCGCAACGACGTCCTTGTCCTCAAGGTTGACGTAGACCTTTCCCGATCCGTCCGCAGCCAGGAATTCCGGAGCGCCTCCCAGGGCGATAGGCGCTTCGATCGTGCCGGATTTCGGATCAATGTCGGGCTTGAATGCAAGCAGACCGTTGCTGTCACCCGCACTCACCAGGATGCTGTCTGTGCCTGCGTCGTAGATGATGCCGTCCGCATCCGGCACTGCTTTCAGAACGCCGAGTACCGCATACGTCTTCAGATCGAAGATCGTAATCGTGCCAGTGCCACCGCCATCCGTGATAAAGCCGCGGTTAAGCCTCGGGACAATGGCTACACCATGGGCAATCTTCTGACCGGTGATGTCGCCGATCGTCTTGCCAGAGGGCGCGTCAATCACGAGCGTGTGGGTGCTGCGCGGAACGTAGAGCCGGTGAGTCGCAGGATCTACCGTCAGGTAGTCCATGCCTCCGGCTCCGCCCACAGCAATCGCCTTCTCAACATGCCAGCCAGATTGTGCTTGCGCGGGACAAATCGTCACAGCAGCACAGACGATACTTCCTGTCAGGGCGGAGAGATACTTCGACATACGCATAATGAGGGCTCCAGCGATCAGATCTTTGAAGTCAATGTAGATCATCTACTTCAAGAGAACCTTAAGGCTGAAGATCGCCGGTGCGGGGCTCGTGCGCACCTTCGGAGGTGCGAATCGCTACTTCTCCAGCTCATCCTTCAGAATCTGGCTGACGGTCTTGTTATCCGCGTGCAGGCCGCTGGCCATGATGCGTTGCTGCACCACGCGCATGGCCGGGCCCATGTCCTTTGGGCCGGGCTTGGGGCCGTCAGCGGCGAGGTGTGCGATAGCGCCCCGCACGACGGCACGAATCTCGTCATCAGCCGCGGTCTGCGGCAGGTAGGTCTCCAGCAGCTTGATTTCGTCCTGTTCCTTGCTGGCGAGCTCGGGGCGGTTGCCCTTGGCAAACTGCTCGGCGGCGTCCTTGCGCTGCTTGACCATCGTCTGCAGCACGGCGATTTCCTCCGAGTCGGTCAGCGGCTCGCGCTTTTCGATTTCCTTGTTCTTGAAGGACGACTTCGCCATCCGCAGCGTCTCCACCCGCAGCGCTTCCCGCGCCTTCATCGCCACGATGATGTCCTTACCAACCTGTTCGCCAATGGCTCCCATGTGCTTTGCCTCGCTCTCGTCAACCGTCAGTCTATCCCCCACTCGCTAAACGAACGAAGGCCGGCTAATTCTGCTGACTCGCTGACTCGCTCACGTCTGACTCGCTAAACTAGAGGCATGATCCGCAAGACACGCCTGTTTACGCCCGGTCCGACCCCCCTGCTGCCCGCTGCGCAGTTTGCCATGGCCGCTGCCGATATCCACCATCGCACCCCGGAATTTCGCGCCATGTACACCCGTGTGCTGGCGCAGTTGAAAGAGTTCGTCGGCACGAAGAACGACGTAATTGTGCTCTCTTCGAGCGGCACCGGCGCCATGGAGGCGTCGGTCAGCAATCTGACCTCGCCCGGCGACCGCGTCCTGGTACTGACGGCCGGTAAGTTCGGCGAACGCTGGACGGCGCTGGCCAAGGCCTTCGGATGCGCGGTCGATGTCGTCTCCGCACCCTACGGCGAGACCTTTTCAATCGACGCCGTCAAGGCGGCTTTGAAGCTGGAAACGCGCGCCGTCTTCATGCAGGCAACGGAGACCAGCACCGGCGTTCGCCACTGCGTCCCTGGCGTCGCGAAACTGCTGAAGGACACGAACAGCGAGGCCCTGCTGATCGTGGACGCGATTACCGGCCTCGGCACCAGCCACATCGACATGGATGGATGGGGCGTGGACGTGCTGATCGGCGGCTCGCAGAAAGCCGTCATGATTCCGCCGGGCCTGTCCTACCTCGCCGTCGGCGACAAGGCGTGGGACCGCATGGAAGCCACCTACAATCCGCGCTACTACTTCGACCTGCGTAAGGAGCGCAAGAACGCGAAAAACGGCGAAAGCGCCTACACACCCGCCGTTGCGCTGATCGCCGCGCTCGTTTCCGCCCTCGATTACATCGCCGCACAGGGTGACGGCAGCCTCGCCGAAGGCCGCAGAAGGCTCATCGAGAACGCCGAAACCATCGCCGCCATGACCCGCGCCGCATGCCAGGCGATGGGTCTGAAGTTGTTCGCGCCTCAGGCTGCATCCGCCGCGGCAACGGCGGTGCTGGCTCCCGAAGGCTTCACCTCGACGCAGTTCGTCAAAGCGCTGAAGAGCCGCTTCGCCGCCATCATCACCGACGGCCAGGGCGAGATGAAAGGGCAGATCTTCCGGATTGCGCACCTGGGCTACTTCGACTTCATGGACACCATCGCCCTGGTCGGCGCGCTCGAACAGGTCGCCGTCCAGGACCTGAAGCTGCCCGGCTTCACCTTCGGCACCGCCCTGATCGCCGCGCAAAAGACCTACGCGGAGCGAAGCCCCACAGCAGCCGCCGATCGCGCCTGCTTCTGCGGCCGCACGGACAGCTGCTGCAACCTGGTGCACCCGGAGTTCGGCGTGACCAGCGTCAAGCCTGCCATGTAGCTGGGTCGTCGCTTTGGAATGAGCCCCATGTCTCGCATCTCGAGGCATGGGGCTTTTTACATGATCCTGACCGGACTCGCCGTCCTGCGCACGCCACCGTCCTGGCCCATCGTCGTCCTGACCAGAGCCGTCATCCTGAGCACGGCATCGTCCCGAGCGGGCCGTCCACCTGCTGTGCCGAGTGAACAGTGCGGGACCCTAAATGCGATACAGTGATCCCACGCCATGCGCCGCCCCTCCCATATCGTGACGCCGCTCCTCGCAGCCGCCGCAATGTCCATCCTGACCGGCTGCCGGCCCAAGGAAATGCAACGCTGCGTCGATGAGAACAACCACGTTGTCGACGAGAAACTCTGCGCCGGGCAGCCACAGCAGGTGGTGCACCAGCAGTCGGATGGGCACGGCGGCTTTATCCCCATCTTTATCCCCATGTATCGCAATTACTACGGCGGTGGAGGCGGTTACGGCGTGGGCTCCGGCGTCTTTGGCGGAGGCTACGTGCCGCAGCCCGGCCGCAGTTACGCACCGGCCAGCCGCAGCGGGTTCTTCGGCAGCCTGGGCCGCGGCGGCAGTGTGACGCGTGGCGGCTTTGGATCGTCCTTCGGCGGTGAAGGTGGCGGCGGGGGCGAGTAGATGCAGCGGAAACTGATGCAGCCGCGTGACGGCTGGCAGGCCAAGGTTGAGACGGCTGGCCTGACCTTCCATTCGCCGGAAGACCTTGCCGCCGAAGGCGCAGTCTACTGGGACGAGTCGGCCTGCTACGCCTTTTCGGCACGCGAAATCGACACGCTGGAGGCTGCCGCAAACGAGCTGCAGACCATGTGCCTGGCCGCCGCGCAGCACGTCATTGACCACAAGCGCTATGCCGACCTGACCATCCCGCCGGACGCCATTCCGCTGATCGAGCAGGCCTGGAACGCCGAACCGCCCGCGCTCTACGGCCGATTCGACCTGATGTACGACGGCAGCCAGCCGCCCAAGCTGCTGGAGTACAACGCCGATACACCCACCTCGTTGATCGAGGCCGCGGTGACGCAATGGGCGTGGCTGCAGGAAGTTGAGCCCGATGCGGACCAGTTCAACTCGCTGCACGACCGGCTGATCGCCAAGTGGAGGGACATTGCGCCCTTTCTGCAGCAGCCCGTGCACTTTGCCAGCGCCGACACGGAAGAGGACGTGCTCACGGTCGTCTACCTGCGCGATACCGCCGAGCAGGCTGGCCTGCAGACCGCCCAACTGCTCATGGAAGAGATTGGCTGGGACAGCGAAGCGTCGTGCTTTGTGGATCTTGAAAACCAGCCCATCCGCTCGCTCTTCAAGCTGTACCCCTGGGAAAGCCTGCTGGCCGAGCAGTTCGGCCCCGACGCTCTCCGCACCTACGGCAACATCACCTGGATCGAGCCGATCTGGAAGATGCTGCTGGCAAACAAGGGCATCCTGCCCATCCTTTGGGAGCTGTACCCGAACCATCCGCTGCTGCTGGAGACCTACTTCGACGAACCCCACGGCATGAGCAGCTACCTCCGCAAACCCCTGCTGAGCCGCGAAGGAGCCAACATCACCGCTATCACACCAGGCGGGCAGCAAGCAACGGACGGTCCATACGGCGGTGGTCGCTTCGTCTGCCAGCGCATGGTTCAGCCGGCGGTCTTCACCGCACGCGACGGCACACCGCGCTTCCCTGTCCTTGGCCTGTGGATGATCGACCAGGAATGCGGCGGCATGGGCATCCGCGAATCACGCACACCCATCACCGGCAACCTGAGCTCGTTCGTCCCGCACTTATTCCGCTGAGCTCAAAACGAACAAAGCTGCCCTGTTATTTGGTTTCGTACGAAGCTGACTGCTCAGTGTTTCTCTTCGATTGACTCCACAGAATCAGCCGTCACATTGAACAACCGGCAGCCCTGCGTGTCCTGCGCGAATCGCATGGACGGATGCATAAACAGGCCGACGCGCGCATCGCCCGAGCCGTCTGCGTGCGTCACCATCCACACCCCGTCCTCGCGTGGAGCATTCATCACGTGCAGCAGAAAACCCTTGTGAACATTGGCGACCAGCCCGCCGCCGATCTTCACATCGCGCACGCCGTGCACGTTCGTATCCACCACGTGTCCACTTGCCTCGTCGATCGCCACCGTGCCTTCGACCGCCTGCACCATCTTCTGCACGATGCTGTCGGCCTTTGCCCTGGGATCGGCCTTGACGTCGAACAGGATGGTGGGCCGGCCACTGTAGGTGATGCGGCGTTCATTGGAAAATGCCATCAGCCTCAGCACATCCGCCTGGCTGATGCCGTAGGTCTCGACTTTTCCCTTGTTGGCCTCGTCGATCCGCTTCTTGACCTTATCGATTTCCTTCTTTGCATCGCCCTCGCTCAGCGGCTTGCCGTCACGTGTGACCACCTGCGAGATCTCCCGGCCCTTGACGTAGAACGCCTCATGCTCTTCGATCGTGGTCTTCTTGACCGCACCATTCTTATCAACTTCCTGCGCTGTCACCTTGGCTCGGCACAGGTAGTGTTCGCGCAGCGCCATGGCGCGATCATGCGTCACAATGGCTCGCGCCTTGAGTGCCTCGATGTTGGGCAGCGGTTTGTCCTGCGCGGCCGCCGTGACGAGCGCATAAAAGAAAAGCGCGGGAAGCGTCGCAGTCCGTGCGCGGTGCAGCCTGGTGCAAAGGGACGCCATACTGCATACGATGCAGCCTGCGAAATTTCGCCTCATTGCTTCCTCTACTCTCTCCACCGGACAAACCTTCGCGGAAGGCCCGCGTCCATAGCTGTGAGTGCCGCACGGCCATGCCATCATCATGGTGTGACAATGCCGAGCATGGCAGAGAAGAAAGGCCGAAAGCAATGACGCAGCAGGAACAGCAGCTTCTTAATGGACTGATCGAACGCGTAAATGGCACACAACTGCCCAGCAAAGACGATGAGGCGGAACGCCTGCTGGGCAGCGGACTTGGTGCAAATCCGGATGCGCTCTACATCCTGTGCCAGACCGTACTTGTACAGCAGTTTGCCATGGACAATGCACAGCGTCAGCTTGCCGCCGCACGCGCCGAGATCGACACGCTGAAGCAGACAGCCGCACATCCACAGGAGCACGGCAGCTTTCTGGGCAACTTGTTCGGCCTCGGCAAAGGCGACAGCCAGCCCTCTGCACCACCCGCGATCCCCACCCAGGCCGCGCCTTCGAACGCGCCCTCCGGCTACGCACCGGTGCATAATCCTGGAGCACCACAGTACGGGTACCCGCAGCAACCCCCACCTCCGCCACCGGGCTATGGTTCCGGCTATCCGCAAGGCGGGTACGGCTACGGCGGTGGCGCACCGATGGGTGGCGGCATGTTTGGCGGCGGCGGTGGCTTTCTGCAGGGCGCGATGCAGACCGCGGCTGGCGTCGTCGCGGGCGAATTCGCTTTTCGTGCCATCGAAGATGTCTTCCATATGGGCGGTGGCGGCTTCGGCGGTGGCGGTGGGCGCGGTTTTGATGGAGGTTCCGAGGTGGTGAACAACTACTACGGCAACGACTCCGGCACAGGCGAGAGCGGCGGTCTTGGCGACAGGCTCCGCGATTCGGACGGACTTGGCAGCGGGCTCAGCCCGGACATCGAAGATCGGCGTGGCGACGCTCCCGGCTTTTTCGGAGGCGGGGATGACGGCGGCAACGACGGTTCGGGCTTCACCGATGATTCCGGCAGCAGCGATGATTCAGGCAGCTTCGATGACAGCGGCACCTCGGACAGCGGCAGCAACGACGACAGCGGCTTCTAACCAGGCTGTCACCATTAAAAGAGCCCCACTCATGCGCTTCTTCCGCATGGGTGGGGCTCTTTTCAGATGAGCGCGTCCGGTAGACCTGGAGCTACTACTGAGCCGTAACCCGCTCCCAGAAGCTAGACGTCAAGACCGGATCCTTGTAACGAGCAAACTGCTGCCACTGCGGATACGCTGTCTGGAACTGCGCTGCGGTCATGCGAGCGTCTTTTGCGGGGTACAGCTTGCCGCCGAAATCCAGCGTCATGCTGGCCAGACGGTCAAACAGCGGAAAGCTTTTGTCCGGCTTGATCGGAAAATCCAACGCAAGCGTGATGCCTGGCTGCGGAAAGCTCATCATGCCCGGGGACGGCTTGTCGCCGAACGCCTTCAGCACGGCGAGAAAGCTGGCCAGACCGCTCTTCGCAACCTCGTTCAGGATGGCTATGGTGCCCTCGCGCGCGCTCTCCCACGGAATGGCGTACTGGAACTGCAGCAGACCGGCTTTGCCGTACAGGCGATTCCACTGCAGCACCTTGTCCAGCGGGTAGAAAAACGGCTCGTAGTCCTGCAGGGCGCGCACGCGTGGCTTGATCTGCTTATGAAAAAACACGGTGTTGAAGGCAGATACGGACGCACTGTTCAGGGCGAAAGACGGCGCATCGAAGGGAAACACCAGCTTCGGCTCAGGCGAGACGGACAGCGTGTCGGGGATCTTCGAGTGGTCTCCCAGCATGAAGATGCCGCGCGCAAAGTTCTTGCCGGTGCTGGTGCAATCAATCCAACTGACGGTGTATTCGACGTTCTTGTACTGCTCGGTCAGCGCCAGAAACTCATCCACTCCGTGAAACTGGATGCCCTCATAATCGATCAGCCGCGAGACGATCGGCTTCAAGCGCAACTGAATCCAGGTGATGACACCTGTCAAACCCAGGCCGCCGATTGTGGCCGCATACCAATCCGTGTTGTCGGTCGGTGAGCAGTGCAGGCGCGTACCGTCGCTGCGCACCAGCTCAAACTGCGTGACATGCGACCCGAACGTTCCGTTGACGTGGTGGTTCTTGCCGTGGATGTCGTTCGCCACGGCGCCGCCCAGGGTCACATACTTTGTGCCGGGCGAAACGGGCAGGAACCAGCCGCGCGGCACCGCAAAGTCAAGCAGCTGCGCTAGCGTCAGGCCAGCCTCGGCCGTCAGCAATCCGGTTTCAGGTTCAAAGCTCAGCAGGCGGTTCATGCCCGTGGCCAGCAGCAGGTGGCCGTCTTTCAGGAGACAACTGTCGCCATAACTGCGGCCCATACCAACCGCCAGGGCTCCCGTGGGCATGCCGTTG
>CBAAAE010000071.1:0-13475 GCA_964658845.1 uncultured Novosphingobium sp.
ACCAGGATCTCGTTGATCTTGACTTCAACGAAGTTCTGGCGGTGGCCCTGCAGCTTCTTGTATTGCTTCTTGCGCTTGAAGTGGAAGACCAGGATCTTGCTGCCGCGGCCCTCGCCGACGACTTCGGCCAGCACCTTCGCGCCGCCCAGTTCCTGCTCAAACTGACCCGCTTCGCCGCTGACCGCGATCACATCGGCAAACTCGATGGCACCATCAGTGTGCGCAGTCGTTTCAATCTTCAATGTGTCTCCGGGTGTGACACGGTATTGCTTTCCACCGGTGCGAATCACTGCGTACATCAAAAACCTCCACGCCCAGCCGTTCGCCGGTGCGCCTGCAACCATGAACTTGATATAAAGGCGGCGGGGATTGGAACCCCTCGCTTGCGGACTTCAGCGCTGGAAGCTGCACAGCCTAACGCCGCTACGCCAAACCTCACAAGAATATCGTCTCCCGGACTTTGGGTCAAGATACCCGGCCGAAATCGGAACGCATGCCTGCTGCAATCTGTAAGGATAGGACCTGGCGCCGGAGCCAGCAAGCGTTCCTGTGTCTGATACGACGCAGCATCTCCGGATGCTCTGATCGTGAGTTAAGGCAGTACCGAGCGGAAGTTCATTTTGCGCGACTCAAGTAGGAGAACTACATGGCAGAGACGACACCCGAGTACGTTCCACTTCCTCCCGACGACCTCAGCCGTACCCTGGCGCTTACCAGGATGGACAGTCCGGCGGCCCAGCACATCGGTCTGGTTGGAGACACGTACACAATCACTGTGGCCGGCAGGGACACGGGCAATCGCTTCTGCGTGATCGACATGCACGTACCGCCTGGGGGTGGTCCAGGTCCGCATCGCCACGACTTCGAAGAGACTTTCGTTCTACTTGAAGGCGAGATGGAATTCACCTTCCGCGGTGACAAATCGACTGTGAAAGCAGGCGATACGCTCAATGTTCCCTCCAATGCCCCACATCAATTTCACAACTCGTCACCGAGCCCCGTCCGGATGATCTGTGTTTGCTCACCGGCCGGGAATGACAATTTCTTCCTGGAAGTTGGCGTACCTGTGGCGACCCGCACGACGCCGCCACCCAGGCTTAACGAGCAGGAAATGGCCGAGTTCCTGGAGAAGGCGAAAGCGATCGCCCCGAAGTATCACACAGAGCTCTTGAAGTCAGCTTAGGCGACCCGTCTTCGGCGCGCTCTCCCCAGGTTCCTGTCTAGACAAAGATGCGGGCGTGTCGGCGGTATCTCGCAACCGATGCTCACACTTACAGAGCTTTTTGACGCCGCCGGCGTCGGAATGATGGCGGGCACCGACGACGGAGGGCAGGTTCCGGGACATTCCTTGCAGCAGGAGTTCGGCGAACTTGCGAAGGCCGGACTTCCCCCCTGAAAATCCTCCAGATGGCGACGCTGAACCCAGCCGCATTCCTTGGGCGCACTTCCAGGATGGGATCGGTCGGGGTGGGACAGGACGCCGATCTGGTCCTGCTGGACGGCAATCCTGTCGAAAACGCGCAGAATCTGGGTCGTATCGACGGAGTCGTGCGCGCCGGTTCCTATCTCCAGGGAGGATCTGAGCGACTTGAGGGCCCGAGTTGCAGCAGGACAAGGGCCGTCTGCACTGATCGGAGACGAACGTCTTATTCGATCGCGAAGGCGGCGGATTCGAAGCGCTCCATGGCGGCTTCGTCCCAGGCGTGGTCTGCACTTCGCCATTGGTTGCGACCGTCGTCCATGAAGTTAGGAAAGTTGCTGCGGCAGCGGCTTTCGCGTTTGTCGAAGTCGATCAGCACCTGTGGCACGCCGTCCAGCCGCATGGCCGCCTGTTGCCCGTCACGCGACCATTCCACCGTCAACAGGCGCTCTCGGTCGCCGTCGTCCTCGCGCAGCATGGCTTCCACGTTGTAGACCAGCATGGCATCCATCACGGTCACGTCGAAGTCGTCGTCCACCGTGGCGCGGCGACCGTCGCAGGCGTAGCAGTAACCGGCTGCACCCTCATCCTCGAACACAATGCGCCACGGCAGCTCGCGCACCGGCGAATAGCTCACCAGGCGAGCCGCACCCACACGAAATTCAAGCGAATCCATCCCTCCACGATAATCGACAAGTGCAACTGGTGGACCGGCAGATGCGTAGCGGCGTAACGGTACACTCAATCAGCCCGCCTCACCTCATGACCCTTCGATTTCACTTTGGACGTCCACAGAAGATCGCCGCACTTATTCTCCTCTTCTTTTTCGCGGAGACGCTCTTTCTCATCGGCCGCGCGCCGCTCACTGAGTCGGACTACCGTTACGCCCTGTGCGGCCGCGAGATGTGGGAAAAGCCGGTGCCGGCGGCCGGCTACTTCACCACCTGCGGCAACATGCAGGGCGATGGCTCGCTCGCCTACCGCGCCGCCGGCCTGCCGCTCTCGATCTACGTAACGGCGCTGCGTGTCGAAGACTGGATGGATGCCAGGCGCGCAGGCGCGGCCCATGAGCCGAACCCGGTTGGCGGCTCCGTGTACGACCTGCGCCACCAGATTGTGGGCACGCGCTACCTGCTGCGAGTGCCGTTCGCGCTGGCTGCCGTGCTGCTGGGATCAGGGCTCTGGTGGGTCAGCCGGCGGCTCTTCGGCAACCTGGCCGGGGCGCTTGCGCTGGGTCTGTACTGCGTGTCCCCCGTGGTACTGCGCGCGGCCACCACGCCTAACAACGAGATTCTCGCCGCATGGGGACTGTTTGCCGTGATCTACACGGCAATCGGCATTGCCCATGCCATGTACGGTCCCGCGCGCAAGTGGCGGCCGCGCATCACGCTGTTTACGATCGCACTCGGATTCACAGCGTGTGCGCATCCGCTGGCGGCGGTCTTCGGGTGGGTCGCCTCCGGGATCCTGATGCTGTACGTGGCGGAGCGGCGCCGCACCGCCGTGTTGCCGCTGCTGCTGGTCTCGGCGTTTGGTGCGCTCTTCCTCGTGTTCGCGTCGTATACGTTCCGGCTGGGCATCTTCATGTACATCTTCACGGCGGGCGCAGGTCGGTTTACGCTGTCGTTTGCGCCCGTGCTGGAGCTTCTCCGGGACCCCGTGCAGGTGGCGGTGACGGCTGCGGCAGGCGTCGCGCTGGTGCTCTACTTTGCCATGCGGCGGTCGCGCTATTTCGGTAATACGGCTCCGTTCCTGGTGACGCTGGCGTTGTTGCCGGTCGAGAGCACCCAGGTGCACACCGCACCTGTGCTCTGGGCGTACCCGTTTCTGCTGACGTTCCTCGCCGGCGTCTTTGCCGATGCCACTGAGACCCAGCATCGCAAGCTCTTCCTTGCCCTGGTGGTTACGACTGTGCTGGCGCAGACTGCCTTGTGCGCGACGTACCTACTTTCAGCGGCTCGTTAAGGTCAGATGTTGTTGTCTGATTTGCGCACAGAGGGTTCGAGTATGACGAATCTGCAACTGATGCTGTCGATCGGAACCCCACGTTGATGCTGCTATTCGGCATTCTGCTGAAACGCGGCGAGATTCGGACCCTTCGCTGCGAGGTTCAGGGAGTCCGCGGCGAAATCACGAGACTGCGCGTCGATATCCTTCGCGTCACGGTGACACTGCGGGATTCGATCCATCGCGACATGGTCTCGCTGCATGAACGTATTGCCGTTGTTGCAGCAAAGCTAGAGTTAGCATTTGCCTCCTGCACCGCCGCCTGCGCCAATACGCGCATCATAGCGATCAAAGCCATGCGCATGTTACCCAAGTACCTGTTTGTCCTTTCACTTGCTGCTTCGACGTTGTTCACCGGCTGCAAACGCGCGCACCAGATCGCGCACCACGTGGCCATCAGCGGACCCGATTACACGCCGCAGATCAAGGCGGATACCGCCGCCGGCCATCTCGACACGCTGAAGTACCCCGACTTCACCGACCTGCAGCAACCCGTGGCGAATTTTTACGATGGGCGCGACTACGATCTGGCGTGGGTGAAGAATGGCAAGCCGACGTCGCAGGCGGACGCGATGCTGCAGGAGATTTCGAACGCCACCCGGCGGGGTCTGCGGCCTGAGGATTACGACGCCAGCAAGTGGGCCGAGCGTGCCGCCAACCTGCAGTCGCAGGATGGTGCGGCGCTCTTCGATGTTGCCCTGACCGTCAATGCCATGCGCTTTCTCAACGACCTGCACACCGGCCGAACGGTACCGACGCATTTCACCTTCGGTGTCAAGGGTTTCGACGACCACAGGCTGGACGTGGGCAGCGTTCTGAGCAACCAGATCGTGGACGCGAGCGACGTGCCCAAGGCAATCGATGCGTTGGAGCCGCAGGCCGCCCAGTACCGCGCTCTGAAGGATGCTCTCGCCCACTACCTTGAGCTTGCCGCGCAGGACCATGTCGAGCCGTTGCCGGCTATCGAGAACAGCAGCAAGCCGCTGGCCCTGACGGCAAACTATCCCGGTTTACAGGCACTGCAACAGCGGCTGGAACTGGTGGGCGATCTCGCGGCGCCTGGAGAGGGCACCGCCTCCGCGAGCATCAGCGATCTGACGGAGGCACTGAAGAAATTTCAGCATCGTCACGGTCTGAATGAAACCGGCAAGCTCTCACACGACACGGTAGAAGCATTGAACGTACCGGCAAGTGCGCGCGCCACGCAGATTGCCGACTCCATGGAGCGGTGGCGCTGGCTGAACGAGGACTACCAAAACGCGGCCATCATGGTGAACCTGCCCGAGTTTCAACTGCGCGCCTACGAGGGCACCGGCAGCGATCACCATGAAGTCTTTCGCATGAATGTTGTGGACGGTAAATCGGACGATGACACCCACCACACACCCGTGATCGCAGACCAGATGAAGTACCTTGTCTTTCGTCCCTTCTGGAACGTGCCGCCCTCCATCGCGAAGAAGGAAATCGTCCCGCACATGCAGAAGAGCGCGGGCTACCTGGGCGCGAAGAACTACGAAACGGTCGACCTGAAGGGCAATCCTGCAGGCGCGGACATTGCGCGCATTGAGAAGGGGACCGTGATGGTGCGGCAAAAGGCGGGCACGTCGAACTCGCTTGGGCTGGTGAAGTTCATGTTCCCCAACGCGTTCAATGTCTACCTCCACGACACCAATGAAAAGGCGCTGTTCAGCCGCACGCGGCGCGACTATTCACATGGCTGTGTGCGCGTGCAGGATCCGCCGAAGCTGGCCAACTGGGTACTCCGCGACAACCCCAAGTGGGATGAGCAGACTATCGCCGACGCGATGAACACCGGTGACGACAACAAATCCGTGCTTTTGCCGAAGCCCATTCCAGTTGTGATTTTCTACTCCACCGCGTGGTCTGACAACGGCGAGATCCATTTCTTTAAAGACATGTACGGCTACGACGCTGACCTGGAAAAGACGCTGGATGCCGGCCGACCCTACCCCAGCAAGCCCACCAAGGCCGTCACGGAAAAGGACGTTTAGGGCACGAAAAAGAGGTTGCGGAGCAGTCTGGTCGGTGCAATAGTGGGTCGTCGCGCGTAGAGCCGTGTCGCGAACTGCTGCATTTCCGGGAGATCTGCCCTATGTTCACTGCCTTTCGACGTCAGCTTGCGTTCGTTCTTGTCCTTCTCAGCATTGTCATCAGTGCCGGTGGCGCTTCGGCACAAACCGGAGTAGGTACCCTCGCACCCGGCAGCATTGGACCGAGCTACGGCAAGTACGTTGCCATCGCGGGCGTTGCAGTCGGGGCAGTCGCGGGTGTTGCGATTTACTACGCCGTACGCGAACCGCGGGTGACGGGGTGTGTCTTCCAGTCGGGGGATGCTCTTGCGATCCAGGGTTCTGGTGCTGCCGATCCGGTCTATCTATTGGATGGCGATGCGAGCACGCTAAGCGCCGGGCAGCGCGTGACGGTACTTGGGAAGAAGAAAAAAGACGCAGCGAACCACAAGACGTTAACGGTAAGCCGTGTCTCGCGCAACTACGGCGCATGCACACCGCCGCCGGCCGCGATGCCGGCACGGGCCCAAGCTGCGCCTGTGGATGACCTGACGCTGACTGCTTTGGCGGTCAGGCCCTGAACACGGCTACAGAACGTACGCCTGACCGAGCCCGCTAACATGCAGGTTTCACTACCCTGTGTTGGCAAGTGTCAGGTTCAAAGATTTGTATTCATATGGGACGCTGCGCAGTGTTGCGGCCAAGCTGTATCCTCATCTCACACACATGAACTTGCCCTGTCGACGATGGCTTGCCTGCTGCGCGGTTGTTGCCTATCTTGCGCTGGCCGGTGTGCGAGAGGCAAAGGCCCAGGCTTCGCCAACGCCAACCGGCGAGCCGGAGGTCCTGAAATCCGCTGCCGGCACGACTGAGGTTGGCGTTTTAGGCCGCGCCGAGTACCGCATCGACGTGCCCGATAACTGGAATCGGGGC
Organism: uncultured Novosphingobium sp.; assembly: GCA_964658845.1. GTDB lineage: Bacteria > Acidobacteriota > Terriglobia > Terriglobales > Acidobacteriaceae > Terriglobus. The sequence goes on from CBAAAE010000071.1 coordinate 6,391, forward strand.
CTGGTCGTCTTCTATCACGGCTACTCTGAGTCGCCTTTCCGGTTCCGCCTGGACGGCAGCATCGGATCGCAGGCAGAACCCATGCTGAAGCGCGGTTACGCCATCATCCAGAGCGGCTACTCCGAATCGGGATGGGCGCTGCAGGCGGGTTACGTGGATACCGAAGCGCTCCGGAAATACTTTGTGAAGAAGTACGGTGCACCGCGCGAGACGTATGCGGCGGGTGGGTCCATGGGTGGCGCGTTGACCATGATTACGATGGAGCTTAACAACAAGATCTACACGGCCGGTCTGGACCTGTGCGGCGCCGTAGGCCCGAGTTACGTTCACCTGAACCGGCGCTTCGCCATTCGGGCCGCCTTCGATTACTACTTTCCGGGTCTGATGCCCCCTCTTGATCCTGTGCCCGTCTCGTTTGAAGAGAGCGAGCCGCTGCGGCAGCGCGTGCTGGCTGCCCTGAAGGCGAAGCCGGATGCCGCGCTTGCCATGCGCGAACTGACGAACCTGCATTCCGACGTGGAGGTGGCTCGCGCCATCGGTTACTTCACCTACGTCATCGGGGACATGCAGCGGAAGGCCGGCGGCAATCCTTTCGACAACCGCAACTACATCTACACCGGCACCAGCGTGAATACGCCCACGGATTACGCGCTGAACGACGGTGTGCGCCGCTATGCGCCTGATCCAAAGGCACGCGATTACCTGATGGCGCACTACTGGCCGAGCGGCCGGCTGACGCGCCCCATGCTTGCGCTGCACACGACGTACGATCCCCTCATCCCTGCCTCCACACTCTCGCTGTACGCCAGCGAGGTGGCGCACGCCGGCTTCGCGGACAACCTGGTGCAGCAATACGTGCACCGCGAGGGCCACTGTACCTTCACGCCCGAAGAGGTGGGCCGGGCCTTTGACGAACTCGTCGTCTGGGCGCACACGGGCAAGGCACCGCAGGCGGGCCTGCTGCGCTAAGTCAGCGGGGATCGCTGCGGAGAGCTCAGCGCCAGACCCTCGCAAGTGCCAGCGCAGGTTGATCCTGCGGTCCAGGCCCGCTGGTGCATTCGCGCCAAGGGCCTATGTCCCGCACAAGCATCCCTGCTCACAGCCTGCCCGCAGCGGCCCTGTCCTCGCACCTGGCACGGTAGAATAACCTATGGAACATCCACAGGCGGCCATCGGGCAGGTAAGCCCGGGCGGTTCCGTCTCCGGCAAAACGGCAGCCGCACTCTCCACAAACTCCGGCCGGAATCTGGAGGCGGCAGTTCCTGCGCCTACGCCGCTTCAGCCTGAGGAGTCGGTTCGCCGTGGCCTAGTCGCCGCAGAGCCGCTTGAAGTGGCAAGTGTACTCGGCGAACCGACGGGTGTGCTGCTGCCGGTCGCGCCACCCGTTGTGAGTGCTCCCGCCGTCACCTCCGCGACGTACCTGCCTGGCTTGCCCGCGGCTGAAACCACTGAAATCGACCAGAACTTCGAGCGTCTGCTGGCAACGGTGCATGCCAACCGGCCCGGCGATGACCTTGAGATCGTTCGCGCTGCGTGGCATTTCTGCATGTCGCAGCATGAGGGCCAGAAGCGTGCAAGCGGCGAACCCTACATCATCCATCCGCTGGATGTGAGCCAGATTCTCGCCGAGATGAAGATGGATTCGACTGCCATCGCGGCCGGCCTGCTCCACGACGCGGTCGAGGACACGGACGTGTCCACGCAGGAGATCGCGCGACGCTTCGGCGAACAGGTCGCCCACATCGTCGATGGCGTCACCAAGCTCGACCGCATCAAGTTCGCGAACAAGGAAGATCACCAGGCAGAGAACATTCGCAAGATGCTGCTGGCCATGGTGACCGATATCCGGGTCGTATTAATCAAGATGGCGGACCGGCTGCATAACATGCGCACGCTTGGACACCTTAAGCCGGAAAAGCAGCAGCGCATTGCACGCGAGACGCTCGACATCTATGCCCCATTGGCGCATCGCCTTGGCATGGGTAAGTTACGCGGTGAATTTGAAGATCTGGCGTTCCGATATGTTGACCCCGAGCGGTATTCAAAGCTGGCGCAGGAGGTCGAGTCACTCCGGACCGGCGGCGGCGCGCAATTTATCGATCAAGTGGTGGAGCAACTTGAAACGGAACTTGCTCGACATGGTGTACCTGGCCGCGTGGAATATCGGACGAAGCGGCTCTACTCGATTAATCAGAAAGTCACCGCACATATTACGGGCGGCGGTTCGGACGATCTAAGCCAGGTGCATGACCTCTACGCCGTCCGCATCATCACGCAGACGCAGGCAGATTGCTACCACTTGTTGGGCATCGTGCAGAACCTGTGGCGGCCTGTCCCCGGCCGCATCAAAGACTTCATTGCCATGCCGCGGCCTAACGGCTACCAGTCCCTGCACACCACGCTGGTGGCGGCGGGCGGCACGCAGTTTGAAGTGCAGATCCGTACCGAGGAGATGCATCGCATTGCGGAAGACGGCATCGCGGCGCACTGGAAATACAAGGCGAACGAGAGCGTCAACGCCAAGGATGAACAGCGCCTCGCATGGGTTCGCCAGTTGATGGAATGGCAGCGCGAAATGACCGATCCCAACGAGTTCATGTCGACGCTCAAGATCGACCTGTACCCGGAAGAGGTGTACACCTTTACCCCCAAAGGTAAGGTGGTTGTGCTGCCCAAGGACGCCAGTCCGATTGACTTTGCGTACACGATTCATACCGAGGTGGGCCATACCACCACTGGCGCCAAGGTCAACGGCCGCATCGTGCCGCTTCGGCATCGACTTAGGAATGGCGATATTGTCGAAATTACAACCCAGGCGGGTCATACACCGTCGCGTGACTGGTTGTCCTTCACCAAGTCAAGCCGCGCCCGGAATAAGATCAAACATTGGCTGAATGAGCATCAGCGGGAACGCGCCATTGAGATCGGCCGCAAATTACTGGAGCGCGAGGCGCGCAAGTTTAAAGTAACACTTAATAAATTGAATGACGCCGATTATGAGCGCGTCGCGAACGTGTATGGACTTGGCAACCAGGCTGACTTACTCAGCAGCATTGGTTTCGGCAAGTACTCCGCACGCCAGGCGCTGAATAAGTTAGTGCCGGGCAGCACCGCCGCAGGCAATGCGGAAGATGCCGCAGCGGCGCAGCAGGCGGCAGCGAATGCAGCACCACCGCGCAGCCTCGCAAGTGTCCCGGCCAGCGAACTCAGCAAGATGTCCGACGCGGTCAAGCGAGTCTACTTTGGTAAGGGTTCCGACTCGCTGCAGGTGGAAGGCCAGGGCGACCTGCTGGTCTACCGCGCCAGGTGTTGCAACCCGATCCGCGGCGAAGAGATCGTCGGTTACGTCACCCGCGGCAAGGGGGTCGCGGTCCACGCCCGCAGTTGTCCCAACGTGCAAAATCTGCTGTATGAGAGTGATCGCCGTATCAACGTGGAGTGGGCTCCGCTGCCGGAATCTGGCGGCAACGGCGCGGCGGGCACACCGCAGGGCAACGGCGTCAAGGCGACTCGCTATCCAGTCCGCCTGATTGTCACCTGTGACGACCGCAGCGGCATGTTGAAGGAACTGACCGCCATCATTTCGGATGATGACACCAACATCCGCAGCGTTGACAGCCGTGCGAACGAAGATGGAACCACGGCCACGGTCGACTTCGTTGTGGAGACACTCGACCTGCGCCATCTCAACAAACTTACCGTGGATATGAGCCGCGTCCCCGGCGTCCGCGAAGTGCAGCGGGTCAGTAAAATTTAAGCAGAGTGCTCGTGTTTCCTCTATCCTCAAGCAGGTCTATGTTGGCTGAATCACAGGAAGCGGCGGAGGGGGCGGCCGAAGATACCGGCCTTGCGGTCGTCGATCCGGCAGATGACCCGGCATTCCTGGCGCGACCTCTGCGTCCCCGCGACAACCTGCTCCAGATGGCAGGCATGCAGCGCCTGGCGCGGGCCTTCGTTGACGAGCCGGATACGTTGCTGCAGCAACTGGTTTCGACCGCGATGGAGCTTTGCGGTGCGGACAGTGCCGGCATCAGCCTGGTTCGTGAAGAGGCGACGGACGAGTGTTACTACGAATGGGTCGCCACGGCCGGGAATTACACCGGCTTCCTTAATGCGTTGTTACCGCGGTATCCAAGCGCCTGCGGTGTGACGCTGGAACGTGGCCGGCCACAACTGTTCCGCGTGACACCAAAGTTTTTCGACATCCTCGGCGTCGTCGCGGAGCCGGTTACCGATGGCCTGCTGCTGCCGTGGCAGGTAGACGGGACACGCGGCACCATCTTCGTCATGGCGCACGATCGAGCCGTCGCATTCGACAGTCACGACATGCAGATCATGCAATTGCTGGCGAACTTTGCCGCCATGGCCGTTCGCCATCAACGCCAGCAGCGCAAGCTGATCGAGCAGGCAGAGGCGGCCGGAGCCGCGGATCTGGCCCATCGCCTCGCCCATCAGATCAACAACCCGCTCCAGATCCTTACCAACCAGGTGTACCTTGCCAGCACCGGCGGGCCGGGTGACGCCAAGGTGCTCGCCAATGACATGGCTGCCGACCTGTCGCGGCTGTCCACCCTTGTAAGCAGAATCCTCAACCTGTCCACGGCAAAATGGAAGAACGCGCCCTAGGACCGTTTCGCGTTGTCCTGATCAGTGGACCAAAATCCGGACGGAGCACTCGTCATCCGGAGCGCAGCGGACAATCCCTACTGCAGCTTCAGCGGTGTGAAAGCGGTAGCTTACTCGGAGAAGTCTCAAGCGTCGGAGCAGTGACAAAAAGTCTCACGGCATCCTTCGCTCTGCTCAGAATGATGACCTGAAAAAAAGCGTGACAGGCGGTCCGCAACTACTTGATCGGTTCATCGGGATGGCTGGCGCCGAGTAACAGCGGACTGGAAGAGGTACACGCCAAGTACGCAGATCAATGGTTCAAGCGCGTGGCGGAAGCGGGCCTGCACGGTGACGGCGTAATAGGGCAGCGGCAGCAGGAGGAGGGCTGCCGCGAAGATCCATGCGCCGGGCCTGCGGCGATGTAGTGCAAGCGCTGCCCCAAAGATCCCTGCCACTGAGAGGAACTGGAACAGGATGAGACGCGCGTATTCGAGTGCGCCGGCTTCCTGCACCGATTTTGGAACGCCCGCCCAATACATCCATGCTCGTTTGATGGTTAACTGTACGAACTGCTTTGGGTTAGCGTGAATCCATGCATTAGCTTTCGCTCCGCGGTCCGCCGTCCATGCCGGTTCGCCCATGCGGGAGTATTCGGCCAGTATGCGGCGGTTCTCCAGCGGCACGGTTCGTCCCCATGGAAAGCCGGTGGACCAGGGCGAGTTGCCCTCGTAGTTCTCTGCGCCAAAATTGTCTCGGAGCGGGATGAAGCGATGAAAAACGGCGTAGTTGCGTGCGGTCCATGGCGCGAGCGTCAGGGCGAAGAGCAGGCTTGCAAGCGCGGCTTGCCGGACGCGTGTTATGGAGAAGCCCGGTGCCATCAGGATGTAAAGAGCGGTGATCGGCAGCATCAGCAACGGCGTTGGATTCAGCAGCGCGAGCACGCCCCACAGCAGGCCAAATGCGGCCCATTGCTGCCAGGTTTGTGGGGACGGAAGGCGTGTCTCAATCGCTGCATCCGGCTCGTTCGTAGCGGACTGCCGGTTCTCGCCCACGCCGTGCATGCGTAGTGTCAGAACGATGATGGCGGTGAAGACTGCAGCGGTTGCGGACGTCTCCCAAACCCAGCGCACGGCGTATTGCATTGCTGCGGGATACAGCGCCCACAGCCATCCACTCCACTGCGCAACGCGGCGGCTGAAGCAGCGCAGGCCGATCTCGTAGACCAGCACCGCCGTCCACGCGGAGAGGAGCGAGTTGATGGTGAGCAGCACAAACGCCGACAGACGCGAGTAGACGCCGAACACCTTGAAGACGCCGCCAATCAGCAGCGTGTAGAGCGGCGGCGTCCACGCGGTGGGCCCGGTGTGACCGGTGAAAGGGTCGCTGTAGCCATAGCCGGTGGCAAGCGCGCGGCCAATGCGCCCCATCTCCCAGCCAAACTCGAAGTGATCGTCTGAAGGTCGGATGCGGAACGTATGCGCCAGCAGAATGTAGAGCACGCGCACAAGGAAGGCCGCTGCAAAGATCGCCCATCGCAGGTTGCGATCGTCCGTGGCGGCCGGCGCGTTTGATGTGGAAGTCATGCCGTATCCCACCTTACCGCGTCGCGATAGAGTGTTGTGCATGAACCCTTATGAGAAGTATCTCGACGGCCGCAACGTGCTCGATATTCTTCGCGCCACGCCTGCCGCGCTGCAGACCTTGACGGTGGGCCTGACGCCCAGCCAGATGGACACGCCGCCCGCTCCGGGTAAGTGGAGCGTGCGGCAGATCCTTGCGCACCTTGCAGATTGCGAGATCGTCTTCGCGTTCCGATTGCGGCAGGCGCTGGAGCAACCCGGATCGACGATCACACCCTTCGATCAGGACATCTGGGCTGGGCGGTACAGCGCCTACTCGGCCGCTGATGCGCTGCGCACGTTTCAGGCCAATCGTGAGTGGAACCTGTCGCTGCTGACGACTGTTTCCGAGGAGGATCGGGCAAAGAGCGTAACCCATCCGGAGCGCGGTGAGCAGTCGTTCCAGGTGCTGCTGGAGACGATCGCAGGGCACGACCTGAATCATCTGTCGCGGATGCAGACGCAGCTTGGATAGCCGTCGGTTTATCCTCTGAGGTGATGCAGCTACGCCCCTACACTCTCCCTTCCCGCAAGAGCCATGCGGTCCGTTCTGTCACAGTTGAGCCGGGAACCGTGAATCGCAACGACCAGATGGTCGTGCGACGCGCCGGCCGCGATGCCGACGGCATGCCCGGCCAGCATGTGTACGTGCTGCGTTGCCAACGGTCTGGCTGCGGCGAGGAGTATGGCGAAGAAGGCATACGCGTCCACGGCCGCAAGTGCCCGCGCTGCCAGGGCGGCAAGGCGGGCCTGCCTGTACCGGATGCGACGCTGTTTGGCTGACTCTGGTGCGCTCCCGTAACACGTCATCCTGAGCGGAACACGCAGTGCGGAGTCGAAAGATCTGCTTTCCCGTTT
>CBAAAE010000072.1:0-13438 GCA_964658845.1 uncultured Novosphingobium sp.
GTCGCGATCATCGGCCGGCCAAACGCCGGCAAATCCACGCTGCTGAATGCCCTGCTGGGCGAGAAGCTGGCGATCGTGACACACAAGGCGCAAACCACGCGCACACGGATCCTCGGCGTGCTGGAGGTGCCCGCGCACGCAAAGACGAAGACTCGTCCCGCGCAGCCGGCATCGCAGGTGATCATCGTGGACACGCCGGGCGTGCACAAACCCAGCAGCCAGCTCGATCGGCGCATGATGCAGGAGGTGCACGATGCACTGGAAGCGCGGGACGCCGTGCTATTCCTGGTCGACGCAACTCACCGCCTGCACGAACCGAAGGAGCGTATCGAGGGCAAGCAGCCATCGCCGTCTGAGGACAAAAAGGCGCTCTCGGCCGCGGAAGACGCCTTCGCGCTGAACCTGCTGCGCAACGTGACCTGCCCGGTGCTGCTGGTGCTGAACAAGATCGACCTGGTCCGGCGTGAGGAGTTGCTGCCACTGATCACGCACTGGTCAGCGAAGCACAACTTCGCCGAGGTAGTGCTGATCTCCGCAAGCAAAAAGGACGGGCTCGACCTGCTGGTAGAGAAGGTCGTCGGCCTGCTGCCTGAGGGTGAGCGCTACTTCCCCGCCGATCAACTTACCGATCAGCCCATGCGCTTCCTCGCAGCCGAACTGATCCGCGAAAAGATCCTGCTGTTCACCGGCGAAGAAGTGCCGTACGCCTCGGCTGTGGTTATTGAAACTTGGGAAGACCCGGGCCCCCAACGCAAACCGCGCAAGAACCCCAAGCCTGAAGACGCTCCGCCGAAGCTGCCGCTGACGAAAATCGCTGCCGCCATCTTCGTGGAACGCACCGGACAGAAGGCTATCCTGATCGGCAAGGGCGGCACCATGCTGAAGCAGATCGGCACGGCAGCCCGTAAGGAAATCGAAGGTCTGCTGGGGACGCGCGTCTTCCTCGAACTCTTCGTCAAGGTGCGTGAAGACTGGCGTTCGCAGCGCGGGTTCATCGAAGAGCTGGACTGGCGCAGACAGCTTGAAGCGCTGGGCCAGGCGCAGAACAAACTCAAAGAGGATTAGTCGCTCCGGCAGAGCGTCGACCGTTACGACTCCTTCACACCCACACCCAACGCCTTCATTTTGCGATACAGGTGGCTCCGCTCAAGCCCCAGGGCTTCGGCGGTGCGACTCACGTTGCCGTGGCATTCATCCAGCTTCTTCAGGATGTAGTCACGCTCGTACGCCTCTCGTGCCTGCAGCAGCGTGCCGAACTCTTCGTGCCTGCCTTTCGCGCCATCGCGCCCGCTGTCGCGATAGACAAGTACCGGCAGGTGTTTGCGCTCGATGCTTTGCGCCTTCGGATTCAGGATCAGAACACGCTCGATGACGTTGCGTAGCTCGCGCACGTTGCCGGGCCAACTGTACTGCTTCAACGCAGACAGCGCGTCGGCCGTGATCGCGATACGTGGACGGCCGTACTCCCGGCCAAACTCCTGCAGAAACTCCTGGACCAGTGAGGGCACATCCTCGATGCGGTCGCGAAGCGGCGGCACAAAAAACGGGATGACGTTGAGCCGGTAGAAGAGGTCTTCCCGAAAATTACCGCGTGCGATCTCCTCTTCCAGGTTCTTGTTGGTCGCGGCGATCACGCGCACATCCACATGCACTGGCTGCGTCGCGCCCACCGGGTAGAAGCGCTGCTCGTCCAGCGCGCGCAGCACCTTGGCCTGCGTCTTCAGGCTCATGTCGCCGACTTCATCCAGAAACAGGGTGCCGCTGTCGGCACGTTCGAAGGTGCCGCGCTTCTCCGGCGGACCGCCGGGAACAGCGCCGTGACGGTATCCGAACAGCTCGCTTTCGATAAAGTCTTCGGGAATCGCGGCGCAGTTCAGCTCGACAAAGACGTGGTCGGAGCGAAGGCTTTCGGCATGCATCGTTCGCGCAATACGCTCTTTGCCGGTGCCTGATTCCCCATAGATCAGGACGCGGCCGTTGGTCGGCGCCATCAGCTTGATCTGCTGCCGCAGCGCCTTCACCGGCACACTTTCACCGGAGACAAACGCCTTCTGTGCGAGCTGCTGCTGAAATTCCTGGTTGTCACGGCGTAGCTGCCGGGCCTCGGTTGCGTTCTTCAGCAGCAGCAACGTGCGGTCGAGCGAAAGCGGCTTTTCGAGGAAATCGTAGGCACCCAGCTTGGTCGCGCGAACTGCTGACTCGATGGTGCCATGGCCAGAGATGATGACCACCTCAGGCGGCGAGACGAGCCCCATCTCGCGCATCTGGCCCAGCACGACGAGACCATCGCCATCCGGCAGCCAGATGTCCAGCAGGACCACGTCGTACTCCACATCGCGCAGAAGTTCCATCGCTTCCGTGGCGGTGCCGGTGCTGGTGACGGTGTAACCCTCTTCGCGAAGAATGCTATCGAGCGACTCCCGGATCTCAGCCTCGTCGTCGACCACCAGGACATGTTTCACGCGAGCTGCGCCTCGGTGGAGGAGGTCAGATCCAGAGCAGCATCACCGGTTGGTGAGGCGAGTGGCAGTTCAAGGATGAAGCGGGTCCCGTTCGGCGTGTTGTTCTCCGCGCGAATGCTGCCCTGGTGGTCCGCCATGATCTTTGCGGCGATGGTCAGCCCAAGGCCCGTGCCGCGGCCTTTAGTGGAGAAGTACGGCAGAAACAGCCGCTCACGCATGTCGTCGGTGACGCCTGGACCACGGTCGGCGACCACCAGTTCAAGCATGCCGGGCGACTGTTCAGACCGCCTCGTCTCGATGCGGATCTCTCGCAGCAGGCTGGTCTGCATGGCCTCAGCGGCATTGTCGATCAGGTTTGAAAGCGCGCGCTTGATGGCCTCCGGGTCCACCATGGCCAGCGGCAGATCTCGCTTCAGCGACTGCACCACCTTGATCTTCTGCAGCCGCCCGGCAAAGAGCGCGAGCGTATTTTCGACGACGACATTCAGGTCGGCAGGCCTGGGTTTGACATTCGGAAATTCCGCCAACGAAGAGAACTGATCGACCAGCGAACGCATGCTTTCGACCGAGCTGCTGATGACCTCGCTGCACCGATGTATGGTCGCGACGGAAGGCGAATCGATGTTCTTCGCTTGCAGCATCTCGCCCAGGCGGCCGATGTGACGCCGGATCTGCTCGGCCGAAAGAGAGATGGGCGTCAGCGGGTTCTTGATCTCGTGGGCCACGCGGCGCGCCACTTCCTTCCAGGCGGATTGCTTCTGCGCGCGCAGCAATTCTGTCGCATTTTCCAGCACCACCACGTAGCCGATCGTGGACCGGGTGCCGCCGTTGTTGCTTTCGAGCAGCGCGACAGTGACGGCGATATTCAGATTGGTGCCCTGCGCCTGCATCTCCGTCTCGGCCGAAGCCGTCCCCATGCGATGACTGCGCTGAATCAGCCGGTCCAGCGTCTCCCGCGCATCGTTTGGCAGGACGTCGTCCAGCAGCAGGCCAAGGAAGGCGCGCTGACCACCGGGGTCGAGCATCTCGCTGAAGGCGCGATTTGCAACCCGGATGCGACGATCGATGTCCAGCATGACCACGCCGTTGGGAATGGTCTGCAACATCGTTTCCAACTCGCGCCGCCGCGTCTCAAGTTCAACATTGGCTTCAAACACCTGCACGGTGCTCTGTTCGACCAGCAGGCGACTGCTCTCAAGGTCCTCGGCCATGGCGTTGAAGCTCTGGACGAGGTCGCCGAGCTCCTCCGTGGCAGACGCTTCGACCCGCTGATCGTAATTGCCACGCGCGATCGCGGCCATGGCGTCGGCGAGCGCCTCGACCGGCCGAGTGACCTGCTTGGAAAGGTGCAACGCCAGCCAGCTTGCAACGAACAAGGCCAGACCGGTGATCATCAACATCAGCAGCATGTAAGTCGTGCGGATCTGCCGTCGCATGCGGAACAGGGCCCAGTACTGCAGGCTGGCTCGATCAAGCTGGGTGATGTGCGCCGTCATGCCGTCCGGCAGCGGCAGCGCAGCAACCACCTGGATGTCGGGCTTGATCCAGGCCGAGCTGGCGATGTAATCCGTCCCGCCCGTGGAGACGATCGGGCCGTCTGTCCGCAACACTGCTGCCAGGGTAATCGCCTCGACGCGGCCCGTGGACTGCACGTGCAACGGTGAAAAGCTGGGCTGGGTGGGAGTGTCGTCGTCCAGCGGCGTGTCCTGCGGCAGCCACGTGCTGAGCCGCGCAACAGCGTTCGGAACCACATGCAATCGCGCCACCGGGACGCCCGCCCGGTAAACGAGAAAGAAACCGCCCTGCAGCGTGATCTCGTGCTGCTGCATGAGACGCACGATGGCGTCGTCGCCGGCGAAGGCACCATTTGCGTCGACGATGGATCCTGCCAGCTCCTCGGCCTCGGATCGTGCGTTCGCTGCAACATAGCGGGACAGGTCGACTGCGATGCGTGAGGATTCATCACGTAGCTGCGCCGCGGGTTGCGAGAACCAGCGCTCCACTGCGCGATTCATCAGGAGATAGCTGAAGCCGAACATGGCTCCGATGGGCAGCAGTGAAAGCAGCACCGCGCCGGAGAACATGCGTGTGCGCAGGCGCGCGCCAAGCACACGGCTGCGCTGCTCCGCGTACAGCTTCAGAGCGTTGCGCATCAGCAGCAACAGCGCCGTGAGAAAAAGGAGGAAAGCAAGGAACGAGATCGACGTAAACAGCACGATCTCGCCCGGCGTACGCGGATTCAGGAAGGTCAACCGGAAGGCATTCAGCGCGACCAGGCCAAGGAACAGCAACAGCAGGCAGGTGCCCACCACGATCATGACGATCTTGCGCTGCCGTGTGGTCTCCACCCGTTAACCTCCGCTGCTCCGCTCAGTGAGGATTATAGGTGGTCGTCTCCGCGCCGCTGCTGATCTTTCCTGACATGCAGACTGCCGCGCTGGCGCTCTTGCTCGTCATCCTGAGCGCAGCCTAAGAATCTGCTTTCTTCGGACCGGATCGGAACTCCAAAGGAAATCAGATCCTTCGATTACGCACTTCGTGCTCCGCTCAGGAAGACGAGCGTAGAGATGGCTGTGTCGGCATAGCCGAAGACATACCTACAGCAACTCTGTCACGGGCTTCCACTCGCGCGCCTGCGACTCTGCCACGGCTTTGTAGGTCAAAGTACCCGCGTAGGTGTTGACGCCCTCCGCGATACCAGCATCCTCGCGGATGGCGGCTTGCGCGCCCTTGTTTGCCAGCTTCAGCACATAGGGAAAGGTCGCGTTGGTAAGGGCCAGCGTGGAGGTGTTCGGCACTGCCGCGGGCATGTTCGTCACGCAGTAATGCACCACGCCATCCACCACGTAAGAAGGATCGGTATGCGTGGTGGGCCGTGCGGTCTCGATGCATCCGCCCTGGTCGATGGCAACGTCCACGATGACCGCTCCACGCTTCATCCTGCTGACCATGGCGGCCGTGACGAGCTTGGGCGCGGCTGCGCCCGGGATCAGTACGCCGCCGATCAGCAGGTCTGCCTCTGCGGCGGCACGTGCGATGTTGTAGCTGTTCGAAGCCAGCGTGTAGACGCGGCCATTGAAGATGTCGTCGATCTCGCGCAGGCGATTCAGGCTCAGGTCGATGATGGTGACCTTTGCGCCCAGGCCCAGCGCCATCTTCGCCGCGTTGGTACCGACGATGCCCCCGCCCACGATGACGACATTCCCCGGCGGCACGCCCGGCACGCCCCCCAGCAGGACGCCTCGGCCGCCGTGCTCCTTCTGCAGATAGGTCGCGCCCACCTGTACGCTTAGGCGTCCGGCGACTTCGCTCATGGGCGTCAGCAGTGGCAGCGTTCCTGCGCGGTCGCGCACCGTTTCGTACGCAATGGCATTGACCTTCTTCTCGAGCAGCGTGTCCGTCAGCGCGGGCAGTGGAGCGAGATGCAGATAGGTAAACAGCAGCAGACCTTCGCGGAAGTGCGCGTACTCCTTCTCCGTGGGCTCTTTTACCTTGACCACCATGTCAGCCAGTCGCCAGGTGTCGTATCCCGACCCGACAATTTCCGCGCCTGCGTTCTGATACTCATCGTCGGGGAATGCGGAAAGGTCGCCTGCGCCGGTCTGCACAAGCACGGTATGTCCTGCTTCCACCAGCGAGCGCACACCAGCGGGCGTAATGCCGACGCGGCTCTCGTGATCCTTTACTTCCTTTGGGACACCAACGATCATGCTCAACCTCATTCCTTACCAGAGTACAAAATCTGCAACCGGCCCGTGCATTAACGGTAAAGATGCGTCTTGATCGCAGACGCTGCGGTTCTGCGCGAAGTGGCGGATGCGCTCTACAATGGGGCAGAACCCCTTTTTCGGTCAGGAATCAGACGCAGGCATGCCACAAAACGGTTATCAGGGACGCACCTCCCGCGCGCGCAGCATGCGTTCGCTTTTCTCATTGTTCTCAAACGATCTCGCGATCGATCTTGGAACAGCGAACACGCTCGTCTTCGCCAGTGGCAAAGGTATCGTCGTCAATGAGCCCTCCATCATTGCCGTGAACAAGATCACGAATGAGGTCGAGGCGGTTGGCAGAGAAGCCAAAGAGATGGTCGGCCGCACGCCGGGCAACATCGTCGCCATTCGTCCCATGAAGGACGGCGTCATCGCCGATTTCCGGCATACGGAAAAGATGTTGAACTACTTCATTCAAAAGGCGCATAACCGCAAGATGCTGGTGCACCCGCGCATCATCATCGGCGTGCCGAGCGAGATTACCCAGGTGGAAAAGCGCGCCGTGGAAGACAGCGCCTATCGCGCGAAGGCAAGCGAGGTGTTCCTGGTGGAGCAGGCCATGGTCGCGGCCATCGGCGCGGGTCTTCCCATTACGGAACCGGGCGGCAACATGGTCGTCGACATCGGCGGCGGCACCACAGATATTGCTGTGATCTCGCTTGCGGGCATCGTCTATTCGCGCTCGGTCCGCATGGCCGGCAACCAGATGGATGAAGCGGTGATGAACTTCCTCAAGCGCAAGTACAACCTGCTGATCGGCGAGCGCACCGCCGAGTTGATCAAGTGCGAGATCGGATCGGCGTTTCCGCTGGACAAGCCCCTGACCATGGAGATCAAGGGCCGCAGTCTGATCGAGGGCGTGCCGAAGACCATTACGATCGACGATTCTGAGATCCGCGAGGCGCTCAGCGAAAGTATCGCCACCATCATGAATGCGATTCGCGTGGCGCTCGAACGCACCCCGCCGGAACTGTCCGCCGATATCTCCGATCGGGGCATCGTCCTGACGGGTGGCGGAGCACTGATCAAGAACCTGGACCGGCGTATTCGCGAGGAGACCGGTCTTCCCGTTTCGATTGCGGATGATCCGCTGGCATCGGTGGTGCTGGGTACGGGACGCATGCTCTCGGACTTCAAACTTCTGCGTAAGATCTCCATCGATTAGGCCCTCGGGAAAGCGGACGAGCACGCGAGGATGGAATCGTTCTTCAGCCGATACAAGAGTGCCCTGGTGCTGGTGGCGGTGCTGCTGGCACAGGTGATCGGCCTCGCGTCTCAGATGGGACGAACCGGCTACGCCTCGCGCGAAGACGGCCACCACGTTCGGGTGGCGCGTGCCTGGGCATCGTTCGCCGTTACTCCAGGGGAGTCGCTGCTGAAGCGCCTTGGCGGCAGCGTGCGTGGCGCGTGGCACGGCTACGTAGACCTGCGGCACGTGCGTCAACATGACCGCGACCTGCAATACCAGATCGATCAACTTCGCCTGCGCGAGGCGTCGCTTGCGGAGGATGCGCGGCAGGGTCAACGCCTGCAACGGCTGCTTTCGTTCAAGCAGCAGTACATCGGCAAAACGGTGGCTGCAGAGGTGGTCGGCACAGGCGGCGGTGACCAGTCGCGTGTGCTGGTGATTAACAAGGGATCTGACGACGGCCTGAAGCCGGACATGGCGGTCATCACGCCGGACGGCATCGTTGGCAAAATTCGCGACGTGTTTGCAAGTTCTGCGCAGGTGCTGCTGCTGAACGATCCCGGCTCCGGTGCGGGCGTCCTGCTGACCAGCACGCGTAGTCGCGGCGTCCTGCGCGGCACCACCGGTGGCCGCCTGCAGATCGGTAACCTGCTGCCGGATGACCGCATCAAGCCCGGCGAAGTGGTGATCAGCAGCGGCGGAGATCGCGTGTTTCCACGCGGCCTGCCTGTCGGCACAGTCGAATCCATCCGTCCCGACCCCGAGCACCAGCCGTACGCGGCGATCGTCATCAAGCCTTCCGCAAACCTGGACCGGCTGGAAGAAGTACTGGTGGTGACCGACGTGTCCCAACAGCTTGCGACCGCGGTGGCAGCCGGCGATGAAGCGGATGAAGCAGGCAAGAAAGCGGCTGAAGTGGTT
The DNA here is from genome assembly GCA_964658845.1 of uncultured Novosphingobium sp. Taxonomy (GTDB): domain Bacteria; phylum Acidobacteriota; class Terriglobia; order Terriglobales; family Acidobacteriaceae; genus Terriglobus. The sequence continues at coordinate 8,343 of CBAAAE010000072.1, forward strand.
GCGGACCGCCTGCCCGGACTGCATGACAAGCCGGTACCAGGCAAACCGGGTGACAAGCCTCCCGGTGCGGACGCCGCCGCGCAACCCGGCGTTGCGCTGCCCAAACCGCCGCCCGCTTTGCACACGGACCGGTACTCGCCGGGGGCGATTCCGCCGGCCTCGGCACTGCAGCCAGGGGACCACCACACGGATCTCGTATCGCCGGGCCAGAAGCCGGCACGACCGCGCGCGGTGGAGAAGCAACCCTGATGTCACGCCGCTCTTTCGCAAACCGGCGAGAACTGGAAGAACACCACTTTCATCCCGTGGTGCTGGTCGCCGTGCCCCTGTGTGCGCTGTTTTTACACGCCTACCTGCCGCGCATCTGGAGACCGCTTGGCATCCTCGACCTGCCGCTGATCGTGGTGCTGTACTTCTCCATATCATGGCGAAGCCGCATTGGCGGGACCCTGTTTGGAACGGTGCTGGGCCTGCTGCAGGACCTGCCCAGCAACCAGTACATCGGCGTCAACGGCATGGTGAAAACGGTGATCGGCTACGCGGCCTCCTCCATCGGCGTGAAGGTCGATGTGGAGAACGTCATCACCCGTGCGCTCATGAACTTCGGCTTTTGCCTGCTACAGTCCGCACTGCTGTTCGTGATCGAGCGCTTTCTGCTGGGCCAGGGCGAGTACCCGGCACAGCCAGCCCACGAAGTGCTGCGGGCCGCTATCAACGCCGCCGTCGCGGTGCCTATCTTCTTCCTGCTGGACCGCACGCGAATGGATGACTAGCCCTTCTGGTAGCCCATATACAATCCCGTCGCCTTCTACGCGGCTTCAGCCGCCGATATAGAAGAGTGCGAAGACATCAACGCGGGTTTACCCGCTGAGATCGCGATCCAGGTGGCTGAAGCCACGTCTCGGAGAACTTTCTCAACTATCTCAGCGGCTGAAGCCGCTCATCACCCAGCAAGCGGCAGGTCCTGCAATCTGGAAGACACAAGCGAAGCTGTTGGTCGATACAGCCTGGACTTCTTACTGCCCGGGCTTCGACTTGTGCTCGCCCCTGGTCAGGGCGACCACGATATCCAGATCCGCGGAAGATTTCAGCGGCACAAGAGCCGCCTGTTCACGATCGTGGAGCTTTCGTTCCTCAGCCGTGATCGGTGGGAGGTGATAGATCTCGAGCTGCATGCCGCGCAGCACGGCCAGCTTCATGCCGTCCGGTGAGAGCGCAAAGTTCCCATCCGGACGCTGCGCAGGCGAACAGAGCACGCGGATCAGTTCATCACCCACCCGGCTGCCATACACACGCACCTCCTGCCCGCGGATCTGGTCGCGATTCAGCTGGTCACCCTCCTGCGCCGGGATGGTGGTGAGCGTGTTGCGGACCGCGAAGCGGCCGGTCTCCGGGGCTGACTCGACCGAAAGCCACAGTGGAGCGTCGTCGATGGTAAAGACCCACTTGGCCTCAGCCAACAGGTTGAAGCCGCCCATCAAACGCTGGTCGTCTCCTCCACGGCAGCCGAAGGCGAAGAACTCCGCATCCGAAACGAAGATGCTGCGCGGCCTGCACGTGCTGGTAAAGCCGGCCAGTTCCATATCCTTCCCTGCATAGCTGTGGAAGTCGAAGCCCCAGTGCATGCGGTCTTCCTTCACGGTCTGCAGGACGCCCATGGAGGTGAAAGAGATGGAAAAAGCATCCCGTGACGAAGCGCGCCCACGGTCTTCAAGCCGCAGCGCTCCATCCGCCCCGGTGGCCACCCGGTAGAAGTGCGCCATGACGGAGCGCTCTTTTTTCTCGTCCGGATCGTCGCCGATCTTGGGACGGGCCGTCGTCTCCACCAGCAGGAGGTCGCCCGAGGGGCTGATCTGGAGCGCCTGGATGTCCTCTGCCGACTGCAACAGCATGCGCCGTCCCAGCCCCTCCGGCTGAAAACTGCCCATGGGATCGAGCGAGTAAAGATCTCCTCGTTCGCGCAGCAGAAATCGACCTTTGCCCATCGGCCACAGGTACGGCGCACGATCGTGCATGCGCCATTCGGTTTCACGAACCACCTTGCCGTCAGGCAGGTGGACGACTTCAGCGCGGATGATGTGGTCATCGTCGCCTTCGCGCTGATCTCTCGAGCGCGGTATGAGCTTGCGCGCGGTGAACGTCAGCAGCAGGTGTTCCGCATCGATGAAGTGCATGGTCGCGGTGGTTGCTCCGAGACGGGCCTGGTCGTTTGTTCCGGGGCGATACCCCAGCGTATCCAGCGGCAACGACTCGGCAGGCACGGGCGCGGACTTCGATGTAGCGCCAAGCTCCTCAGGCAGACCGGCTGGGCACGCGCAGGCCGCAACTGCGGCAGCCAGCAGACAGCATCGGAAAGGCAAAGAATGCAGCATAAGTCCGAAGTTACGGTCTATCCTAGCGCGTCTTGCCGTGGACCGGCGGCGCCGGTTGCAGCAGCAGCCCAAAGTGGCTTCCGTAGGGCCAACGATGCATCTTCGTGACTGCTACCTGCTCACAACCGCCCGTTGAACTATGCGAAAGTGGAGGGATGGATCATTCACGCCATTCGCGCGCTCCGGGCTTCCTCGCTTGCGCCGCGGCTGGCGCGCTTTGGGGAACCGGATTCTTCTTCGGCAAGATCGCGTTGCGCGAAGTCTCGGTGGGCCACATGGTGCTTTATCGCTTTCTGTTCGCGATCTTGCCCGCTCTGCCACTCGCCCTGCGCCGGGTCGAGCCGTGGAGCCGCCGCGACTGGACCATCCTCGCCGTCTCCGCGTTCTTTGGCATTCCCCTGCAGTTCCTTATCCAGTTCGAGGGCCTGTCGCTCACCACGCTGGCGCACGCCTCGCTGATGATTGGCACCATGCCGGTGGTGCTGGCGGCCAGTGCGGCCATCTTCCTGCATGAGCGGCTGGATGCAGTGGGCTGGTGCGCGCTTGCCGGATCGACTGCCGGGGCATGCCTGATTGCCGTCGCAGGCAAGAGCGAGAGCGGCGCCTCCCTCCTCGGCGATGCCCTGGTCGTGCTGTCGCTGCTGATTGCGCTGGTTTGGATCATCGGTAACAAGAGCCTGCTGAACCGCCACGGTGCCCTGGCCGTCAGCGCCCGCAGCCTGGTCGTGGGCACGGTCATGCTGACCCTCTGGGTGTGCCTGCAATACGGGACTCCGCCGGTGCGCGGCATCTCGTGGCGTGCCTGGGCGTCGCTGGCGGCCAGCGGCGTGCTTTGCACCGCGGCGACCACGCTGCTTTGGAACTGGGGCATGACGCAGGTACCAGCGTCTCAGGCCGGCGTCTTCCTCAATCTGGAGCCGCTGATCGGCTCCGTGCTGGGCGTGGCTGCCTTTCACGAACGGCTGGGGCCAGCCGCATGGATGGGCGGCGCGCTCATCGTGGTTTCTGCGGTCCTGCTGACGACGCGCAGCCGTTCCGGCGGACAGATCGCGCACCTGGTGCCCGTCGAATGATCGTGAACCCACAGCATCGCCCCCGCATGATCGCCATCGATATGGACGGCACCCTCGTCCATCCGGGCGGTTACGTGACCGCAACGAATCAGGAAGCACTGCAACGCGCCAGGGAAGCCGGAGCCCGCATCGTGATTGCGACCGGCCGGCGACACAGCTATGCCATGAAGGTCCTGCGCACCGTCGACCTTGATCCGGACGACGTCGTACTCAGCTCGAACGGGACGGTCGCACGTACAATTGCGGGCCGCCTGCTCTTCCGCCGTCCGATGCCGATGGCAACCGCGCGCTGGCTCTGCTCGCAGCTTGGCAGCTTTCGAAGCAGCTTCGTGCTGACCTTCGACCTGCTGGGCCAAAATGGCGAAGACGTCGCTGGGGCGCTGGTGCTGGAGGAGATGGACGAATTGCACGGCAGCATCCGCGGCTGGATGGAGACCAACGCGAAGTACATCCTGCGGGTGAAGCCGATCGAGGACGCGCTGATCGAAGGCGCCGCACCCCCCATCCAGGCCATGCTGTGCGGCACCATGCACCGCATGCAGCAGGCCGAGGAGCAGCTAACGGCGATCCACGACGGCCGGCTGGCGCTCTATCGTACGGAGTACCCCGGGCGCGACCTCTGCATCCTCGATATCCTGCCGCAGGGCTGCTCGAAGGGGACCGGACTTGAGCGGCTGCTCAAAGAGCATCACCTGGAATCCGGCGACCTGATGTGCCTGGGCGACAACTGGAACGACGTGCCCATGCTGGAGCTGGCACGCTGGCCGATACTGATGGGCAACGCGCCGGAAGCGCTTCAAGTGTTGGCGCGCGAACGTGGGTGGACGATCACCGCAAGTCACGAACGCGACGCCGTAGCCGATGCCGTAAATGCCTGCTTTGTAGAGACTTTGGTCAGATAAGACACCAACCCAGGTGGTAGCCTGAAAACGAATGCCCCATCCGTCTCCATCCAGGTGCGCAGCTCTGCTCACACTCCTGTTGCTGAGCGTTTCTGCGACGGTCGCACGGGCCGCCGAGGTGGTCACGCTGCGCAGCGGCTTTACCATCGCCTGCGCTTCGCGTGAGGCAGTCTCCCCGGACACCGTTCGATTACACCTCCGCGCAGGGGAGCCGGGTGCGCAGAACTACATGGACGTGCCGCTCGCTTCCATTGCCGCCGTCGAAGTGGTGCCGGATCCGGTCGAACCCGCTTCAAGATTCCGACGACCTTTGAACACAGCCGCCCTGCTGCAGAGTTCCGGTGCCGCGCATAACGTGAACGTTGCCCTTCTGGCATCGGTCGTGAAAGCGGAGAGCGCCGGCAATCCTCGAGCGGTGTCGCGCGCCGGCGCACGTGGACTGATGCAGCTGATGCCCTCCACAGCCGCGCAGTTCGGAGTCCCGGACAGCTTTTCACCCGAAGGCAATCTGGGCGGCGGCAGTGCGTACCTCGATCAATTGCTGACCCGTTACCACGAAAACATCGCACTCGCGCTGGCTGCATATAACGCCGGTCCCGGCGCGGTGGATCGCTACCACGGCATTCCGCCCTTCCGTGAGACCCGGCTGTATGTCGCGCGCGTGATCCGCGAGTTCAACCGACTCGCCGCACGCGAAGGCAGCACCGCCATCGTGGCAGCAGGCACTGCACTGCCGCAGACCGCGAGCC
>CBAAAE010000073.1:0-13251 GCA_964658845.1 uncultured Novosphingobium sp.
CGACGATGCAGACATCGCATTCGGCCGCGACCTTGCGCATGGCGTTCTTGATCTCGTTGGTGACGTGCGGGATCACTTGCACGGTTTTGCCGAGGTAGTCGCCGCGGCGCTCCTTGGTGATGACCTGTTCGTAGATACGGCCGCTGGTCAGGTTGTTATCGCGCGACAGCTTGGCGTGCGTGAAGCGTTCATAGTGACCCATGTCCAGGTCGGTCTCGGCGCCATCGTCGGTCACGAAGACTTCGCCATGCTGAAACGGCGACATGGTGCCGGGGTCGACGTTCAGGTAGGGGTCGAACTTCATCAGGCCCACGCGAATGCCGCGCGCCTCAAGCAGGCAACCGATCGATGCGGCCGCAAGTCCTTTGCCGAGCGAAGACACAACGCCGCCCGTTACAAAGATGTATTTCGCTGACATCTCCGCCTCGTTGTTTTCAGTTGTCGTGATTGGCCGTGCGTGAGTGGCACGATTGAGTATACCAAGCTGCGCCGGGCTGCGAGCGCGACCAGAGCGGCGGGCTGCCGAACCTCCGAAAGCGATACTGATGATGTTCGGTAAACGCATGGATGTGGGTTCGAGCGGCGCGATGGCGCATCGTAAACATGTGCGAGGTGCGCATTGGAAGACAGTAGTAGGGGAGCGCTCCCCATGGCTTCATCAGAAGAGATCTCTTCCGCCTATCCGAGGCCTGACGTGCGACGGGCAGCGTGGACCTGCCTGGATGGGACGTGGGACTTTGCCTTTGACCGGCATGCCGAGGCGGCGCACCCGTACGATGTGGTCTGGGATCGCACCATCGTCGTTCCGTTCTCGCCGGAGACCCCGAAGAGCGGTATTCACGATCTCGGTCTTTACTGCGCCGTCTGGTACCGGCGGACGTTCACCGCGCCTGAGTTGAAGCTGGGCCAGCGCTTGAAGCTGCACTTTGGCGCAGTCGACTATGCCGCCACGGTCTGGGTCAATGGCGTCAGGGCGGTGCAGCACCAGGGCGGCTATACCCCATTTCACATTGAAATCCAGGACCTGCTGACAGAGGGATTGCAGACCATCGTGGTCCGGGCCGAAGATGATCCCGGCGACCTGGAGAAGCCGCGCGGCAAGCAGGATTGGAAGGCTGAGGCCCACTCCATCTGGTATCCCCGCACCACGGGCATATGGCAGACGGTGTGGATGGAGGTGCTGCCGGCAGCCTACCTCTCCCTCGTCCGATGGACGTCGAACCTGACACGCTGGGAGATCGGCATGGAGGTGCACACCCAGGGTCTGCTGCCACCCGGCGCACAACTCGGCGTGACCATGCAAGTGGGCGGCCAGGTGCTCACCACGGACAAGTACGGCTTTGTCTCCAAGTCTTCTAACGCGGGTACATTCTCGGCGGGGGAACTGCACCACAGCATCGCGCTTTCTGACCCCGGCATCGACGACTTTCGCAACGAAATGCTCTGGAGCCCGTCGAACCCGACACTGATCGATATCGTGCTGCAGTTGCTGGATGCGAACGGTACGGTCCTCGATGAAGTCGCCAGCTATACCGCGCTGCGCTCGATCGCGATCCAGGGTGACCGCTTCGTATTGAACGGCCGGCCTTTGCCGCTGCGCCTTGTGCTGGACCAGGGCTACTGGCCGGAGTCAGGTCTGACTGCTCCAGATAACGAGGCGTTCCAGCGGGATATCCTGCTGGTCAAAGAGCTGGGTTTCAACGGCGTGCGCAAGCACCAGAAGATTGAAGATCCACGCTTCCTGTACTGGGCCGATCAGCTCGGCCTGCTTGTCTGGGAAGAGATGCCGAGCGCCTATCGCTATACCAAGCGCTCCATCGACCGGCTTACGCGGGAGTGGATGGCCGCGGTGAATCGCGACATGAACCATCCCTGCATCGTGGCGTGGGTTCCACTGAATGAAAGCTGGGGAGTGCCTGACCTGCCGGACAATCCAGCGCAGCGGCATTACGTCCAGGCGCTGTACCACCTGACAAAGACCATCGATCCTGACCGGCCGGTGCTAGGGAACGATGGCTGGGAAAGTGTCGCGACCGATATCATAGGCATCCACGATTACGACGTCAGTCCGGAGGCGATCGGCAAGCGTTACGGCTTCGACGTGATTGAGACGCGACTGTTCCAGCACGAACGGCCCGGCGGCCGCATTCTGCGCCTGGAAGACGATCCTTCGGACTCGAGGCAGCCCATCGTTCTGACTGAGTTTGGCGGTATCGCACTGCGTGAAGGCGAACCCGGCAACTGGGGCTATAGTGAAGCGCACACTCCGGAGGATTTCGCTCAGCGCTATGATGCCCTGTTGACCGTGGTGCGCTCGCTGGCGTCGCTCGCCGGCTTCTGCTATACGCAGTTCACCGACACCTATCAGGAGGCGAACGGCCTGGTACACGCGGATCGCTCGCTGAAGGTGCCGGCAGAACAGATCGCGGAAGCGACCAGCGGTCATCCGTTCCAGTTGTCCAACGCGAATGAACAGCGCTGGAGAGAACGCCTGATGGAGCAGCGGGCCAAGGTGCGGTGAAAGGCCGCACCTTTGCAACGAACTACGATCGTGGGACGGTGGTGGAGAGCCTACTTACTTCGCCGCCGCTTCCAACTCTGACCACTCTGCGTCGCTGAGTTCCAAATCCTGAGCCTTAACGTTTTCTTCAAGATGCTCGATCGATGATGTGCCGGGGATGGGCAGGATCACCGGGCTGCGGTGCAGCAGCCAGGCCAGTGAGAGTTGCGAGACAGTCGCCCCGTGCTGCTTTGCGGCGTTATCCAATGGCCCACCTTCGCGGGCCAGTTTGCCCGCCGCTACCGGGAACCAGGGGATAAAGGCGATGTTGTTCTTGTCGCAATATTCCAGCGTGGCTTCGCTCTTGCGCTGGCCGATGTTGTACTCGTTCTGCACGGAGACGATGTTTACGACCTTGCGTGCCTGGTCGATCTCTGCGGGCGTCACTTCGGACAGACCGATGTGCTTGATCTTGCCCTGCTTCTGCAGTTTGGCTATGGGTGCCAGGGACTCCTCGACCGGGACCTTCGGGTCGATGCGGTGCAGCTGCCACAGATCGATGGTGTCCTGCTTCAGGCGGCGCAGGCTCATGTGCACCTCCTGCTCGAGGTACTCTGGCCGGCCCACGGGCAGCCACCGGTTCGGCCCCGTGCGGACAAGGCCCGCCTTCGTAGCGATCACCACGCCCGGCTTGTAGGGCGACAGTGCCTCGCCGATCATCTCTTCCCCCACGTATGGTCCGTAGCTGTCGGCTGTGTCGATGAAGTTGACGCCCAGCTCCACGGCGCGCTGCAGAACTCTTTTCGCTGCCGCCGGATCCTTTGGCGGTCCCCAGATGCCTTCGCCGGTCAGGCGCATCGCGCCGTAGCCCAGGCGGTTCACGGTAAGGTCATTGCCGATTGTGAAGGTCTTCTGCGTGCTCATACGCGGTTGGATGACGTTCCCGCAAGCCCCGATTCCTCCTCTGTCGTGGATTTTAGGGAAGCCGCTCCCTATTAAGGACCTCGGGCAGTTCTTTCAAGTCATGCGAAAACGTGCCGTGGAGCAAAACGTGCGGACGAGCGTCTAAACTGCTGCCGATGCTCGATGCCAAACGCACACTTTCCGCCGTTCTGTTATTCGCAGTGTGGCTGCCTGTTCTGCCCGCAATCGGACAGGCGGGAACTCCGCTGCCCCGCGAGGCGTCGCCCGGCTCGGGTCTGCGGCGCTCCCGGCTGTACCTGAAAGACGGTTCCTTCCAGGTGGTGCTTTCGTACCGTGTCGCGGGCGAGAACGTCTTCTATCTTTCCGCCGAGCGTGGTGCGGAGGAGGAGATCATCCCGCTGCGGCTGGTCGATCTGGATGCCACGCGGGCCTGGGAAACGAAGCGCGATGCGATTGCGAATGGCGTGCCGGCGGTGCAGATCGATCCGGAACTCGCCCGCGAGGAGGCCGACCGCACGGCGCGCAGCCCGGAAGTTGCTAAGGACCTCCACCTGCCCGAGGAGGATTCCGTGCTGGCGCTGGACACCTATCGCGGTCAACCGCAGCTTGCCATCCTGCAACAGACCGGCGGCGAGCTCAACCGGCAGACGTCCCATAACATTCTTCGCCAGACGTTGAACCCGCTGGCATCGGCGCACCAGCTGGTTGAGATCAAGGGCGAATCCGCGCCAGTGCAACTCCATGTGCCCGATCCCGAACTGTACGTGCGTGTGGACGACGGCAACGACGAACAGCCGGTCCATGGCGGCACGTTCCAGGTCGACACCAGCGGCGTTCGCGGTGACAGGAAGGTCGAAGCGCCGTCGCCGAAGAGTGAGTATGTGGTTGTGCGCGTAGATATCCGTCGCGGCGTTCGCGTGGTGACCAGCTTCTCCATCAACCTGCTGGGATCGACGCGGCGCCAGGCAGACGTCATTCAAACCACCCGGACGTTGATGCCCGGCGGTCATTGGCTCAAGATCGTCCCGAAGGAACCGCTCTCGTTCGGCGAATACGCGCTGGTCGAGGTGCTGGATGACCGGAACGTCAACACGGGCGTCTGGGACTTCGGTGTGAGGCCTACTGCAGGCCCGAATCGGGATGCGGTTCTACCAGAGCCGCGACGGACGCCGACTCTGGCTCCGCGGCGCTCGCAGCCATGACCGGCGAATAGAGGGTATCGCTACTGTCATCATGCACCTGTGCATTCTCATCGACCGGTGTTGCGTACGATGTCTCCGCGGCGCTGGCAGTCATGACCGGCGTATAGACCGCACCGCTGCCGCTGTCATGCACCGGCACGTTCTCAGGCATCGCTATTCCGTGCCAGGACTCGGCGGAGTTGGCAGCCATGGCTGGCGACAAGACGTCGTCACTGTCGTGCACCGGTACGTTGTTGTCGACCGATGTTGCAGGTGCATCCGCAGCAAGCGAGCCTTCGATCGTCCCCCGGGGAAAGATCGATCCCTGTCCGGCAATGGCGAGATTGTCGCGGGTGGTGCCTTTCACGTAGTACATCATGTCGTCTGCGGCCTTGATGATGCTCTCGATGTTCGTGCCGTCCTCGGGAAACGTGGCCATGCCGAAGGATCCCCGCAGCTCCAGCGACAGGCGTTCGCCGGTGAGAAAACGTGTCTCCCGAAGGGTGCAGAATAACTGAACGGCTGTCTCGCGCCCCGCCCGCTTGGTGGTGTCCGGCAGCAGTACGACGAACTCGTCGCCACCGTAGCGGAACGACGGGTTCTCCGGACCGACGACACGTTTAATCATGTCACCCACTTCTGCCAGCAGGCGGCTGCCCACCAGGTGACCGTGGGTGTCGTTAATCCGCTTGAATTGATCCAGGTCCATAAAAAGCAGGCTGAAAGGCGGCTTGCCTGGCCGCACCAACTGTTCGCCCAACAGCGTGTACAGGTGCCTCGCGTTGAACAGGCCTGTGCAGTCATCCGAAATGGAGAGCATGTGGATGCGTTTCATGTCCTCGGCATTGCGCACCGCGATGGCGGAAAAATCGCACAGCACACGCAGGAACTGGATCGAATAGTCTGACAGGAGATCGATCTTGCTGTTGAGCAACTGAATGACACCGATGACCACGCCACCCGCCGAGCGCACCGGAACGCAGGCGATTGAGTGAATGTCCAGACCGGGATTCTGGCGGCTGAACTCCTGCCACCGGGGTTCCACCGTCGTATCCGGCACCACCATCGGGTTACCTGTGAGCGCCACCCAGCCGGCGATGCCCTCACCCATGGGAACACGCAGGCCACGCAGACTGTTGGTGTCCTCACCGACGGCTATCACGTAATAAAGGTCATTTTTCTCTTTGTCGACCAGCATCATGGACCAGCGCTCCGGCCCGAAGAACTGGGCCATCTGGGTCATCACGGTCGTCAGCACAATCTCAAGTTCAAGCGTGGAGGTCAGCGCACGCGCGACTTCATGAAACAGCCGTGTGTAGTCCTGCTGTATGGTGTTGGTGAATTCGACTTCGAGTGCGTTCTTTGACTTACCAAGTCGCATCGATCTCCACTGCCGGGCTTACTTCACTGGCCAGCCCGCTGGAACCGTTTTTTCGCGATCTTCCCTCGCTACACAGGGGTCGTACGACCTATTTCGCACCTTGCAGTGCAAAGCTGGGGAAACTTTCGAGATCTTTTTAGCATCAGGTTTCTACTTTAGACTAATCAGCGCGGCAATCGTGCACGAAGGACGTCAGCCGCCGATTTGTACCATAGACCGCGAGGGCTTCAGGAAGCCAGCTTCGCCGATATGGTGCCGTTCTTCCTTGCTGTCGACCACTGCGCGAACATAGTCCCGCAGATCGGCTTCCGGCATGCCTCGGTGCATGCGGCCATACAGATCGTGATCCACCTGCGAAAACAGGCAGGTGCGCAGTTTGCCGTCGCTGGTAAGCCGGATGCGCGAACAGTGCCCGCAGAAGGGTCTCGACACCGGCGCGATGATGCCAATCTCGCCCAGGCCGTCGGCAAACCCGTAGCGTCTCGCGGTTTCGCTCAGCACGTTGGGCTGCAGGGGGACGAGGGGCATGACTCGCTGCAGACGATCAACGATCTCCGCCTCCCGCACCACGGTGTCGGCTGCCCAGGTGCGATCTTCTCCCAGCGGCATGAACTCGATAAACCGCAGAATAACGCCTTCGCGACGGGCAAACTCGGCAAAGCCTTCGATCTGGTCGTCGTTGAAGCCACGCATCAGAACGCAGTTCACTTTTACGGGAGCGAGTCCCGCATCCTGAGCGGCATGGATGCCATCCAGGACTCGCTGAAAGGCACGTGGGACGCGCGTGATCCGTTCGAACGTCGCAGGATCGACCGCGTCCATGCTGACCGTAATGCGGCTCAGACCGGCCTTTTTCAGATCGGCAGCCATGCCGGCAAGCAGGTGTCCGTTAGTGGTCAGTGCGATGTCCAGCGACAAACCGTCTTTCACCGGCAGGTCAGCCGCGTCAAAAGCCGTGCGAACGCCCTGCAGATCGCGGATCAGGTCGAGCAGGCCGGCGCGCAGCAGCGGCTCGCCACCGGTGAGCCGTACCTTCTCTACTCCCAGCCCGGCCAGCAGGCGCACCATACGCGCGTACCCGGCAATGGGTAGCTCGCCCAGCAGATCAGCGCCGTGTTCGCCAGAGCGGCAGTAAACACAACGATAATTGCACCGATCCGTCACCGCGACACGCAGGTCCGTAATCGCCCTCCCGTAACGGTCGCGCAGGCGCCGCTGCGGCTCGTGCCGGAGCGGCAGTGGTGAGGCCAGGTGTTGCGTCGGACTGGAGAGGATCGTGGCCATGCAGGTCATCTATTGGATGCAGCGACTTCTTCTTCGACGGTACAGGTCAGGACTCAGGCGCGAATCGAACCGGCAAGCCACTGTAACAGCCACCTGGCGTGCTAAGACTAATGACTATGGTCAGACCTAGGACATACCTGCGAAAGCTACTGAAAGACTCGTTCCTGTCGGATGCACGTGAAGGCCGAAAGCAGCGGGTGATGGTCGATTCCTGGGTAAAGCTGGGTAAGCCGGTTCCTCCTCCGGAGTACGTGAAGCGGGTAACGCTTGCCGATTATGGAAAAGCCTTCGGCTTGGAGACCCTGGTCGAAACGGGAACATTTCTGGGCGACGCGGTCTACCATCTGAAGAACCGCTTCAAGGCGATCTACTCGATCGAATTGAGCCACGACCTGGCTGGTAAGGCGCAAGCGCGCTTCCAACGCTCGCCTCACATCCATATCCTCGAAGGCGACAGTGGAGAGGTCCTGCCCCGGATCATGAGCGGCATTTCGAGTCCCTGTCTCTTCTGGCTGGATGGTCACTACTCGGGAGGCATCACCGCCAAGGCGGCGATCGAAACTCCCATTCTGAAGGAGTTGGGAATCATCTTCAATCATCCATCCAAAGATCATGTGATTCTGATCGATGACGCCAGGCTCTTCGACGGCACGCATGACTACCCGACGGTCCAGGAACTCCGCGAGCTATGCGCCCGGGAGCGCCCAGAGTGGAATTTCGACGTCGTCAACGACATGATCCGGATACACCCACCCAGGAGTGTCGACGTCACGTTCTCGTGAGGCGGTCTAGCTCAGGTTGAGTGACCGGGTACCGTGCCTGGAAGGCCCGCAATGTTGACTTTTGCGCCGTGCGCGACGTTCCAGAGCTGGCCCGCGGCACACCCCGGGGGCTGCCTCGAGATCACCTGCCAGCTACCAGCATCGACCGGCACCCTGGTAGCCTGCAGGTGTCTCAGTAGCTTGTGAATTCGTGGAAGCCGCGCCGCAGCGCCATGCCCCAAAGGAAGCAGACGATCGAGATCGTGCCGGTAAACGCCGCCCAGTAGAAGATGGGATGAGACCAACCGGGCGAATGCGTCAAGTCCTGCCCGACCCACAGTACGCTGACCAGCGTGGTGACCACGGCGGCCTGCAAGCCAATCGTAAGCAGCAACTGGCCACGGCGGCGGCGCGCATCCATCCACTCGACCTGTTGCGGTGTAAGGCTGCGCTCTTCGATGGGGATCAGCGTGTTAGCCATGGTGCGTGAGTCTCCTGCTGCGAGTTCTTCAGCGTTATTACATCACACTCGAGTTATTCGGTCTGGCGCCGACAGCCTGTGGTGTGTCGTCTAGAAACGCCATGCTCTTCACACCGGCGATCTCGAACCGCTTTCGACACCGCGGATTGGTGCAGTTTGCCGTGTCGTCGCGCAGCACCATGTAGCTCAGCGCCTTGGCGAAGCGGGCGCGATCGCGGTCGTCCGCGCGGCCGTTGAGTTGCTTTTTCTTGCGCCGGACAATCCAGCTCAACTGGTACTCGCCGGCTACGCCGCACTTGCTGCAGGTCAGCGTGTGGGTTCGCGGTTCCGTCCGTTCGTCAAAAAACTCGCGTTCTTCCATGCATGTCACCTCTTGCCAACGGTCAGGCGCCCGACAACCGTTCCATAGGAGAGGATAATCCTTTCTGGCGGTGCCGTACGGCTCTGCAGCCGTCATGAGCGCAATTCTGGGAAGGTGCAGAGCCGCAAAAGGAGTGATGTGGCGAAAGCAAAGAAGGCAGTGTTCTCGGTGACAAAGGCGGTCAAGGCGAACGCCCGGGAACGGGTCGGCACGCCGCCGCCCGAGGTGGTGCTGCCGGACGACAAGGCCCGCTCAGAACGGCGCACGTCCAAGCACAAGGTGACGTTGCAGAAGCTCATGCAGCGGGAGGATTAAGCATGAACATTTTCGAAAAAGCCTCGATTCGCGTGGCCGTCGCACTATTCGCTGGTTCCCTGGCAAACGCCCAGATCAGCCAGACCCTCGGCATCAGCAAAGACAACCGCACGATCACGGTAACGGCCACAGACAATGCCTTCGCCATGGCGGATCAGGCGCTGGTGCACATCGGCTATCTCGCATATGGCGAGGATGAGGGCAGTGCCTACGCCGAGGGCTCGCGGCGATCCAACGCTGTGATGGATGCTCTGCGATCAGCCAACGTTCCCACGGACAGCATTGAGAGTGAAGACCAGAACCTGCAGCCGTTGAATGAGTACGAGCTGAAGAACCTGGCGCCGGCGCTGAAGAACATGCGATTCCGCATCACCCAAAGCTGGACAGTGCGCACGACGCCGGATCTGGCCGCAAAGACGCTCGACATTGCCGTAAAGGCGGGTGCTAACCAGAGCGGCAGCATCGGGTGGGAGATGAAGGACAGCAGCATGCTTGAGGCCCAGGCCTCGGCCAAGGCGCTGGCGCACGCCCAGGTGATCGCGTCGCGCATGGCGGATGGTCTGCACATCAGGGTGGGTCCGTTGCTGTACGCCAGCAACCAGGCGCAAGAGACATTGATACGGCCCATGGCGATGGCAGCCCCGATGAACAGCCGGGCTTTGAAGAGCGCGCAGCCATTGAGCGTCTCCGCGCGGCGCGTCGAACGGTCGTCGACCGTGTTCGCGATCTTTGCCATTGAATAGCCGGAGGGCATACAGTGTCAGGCGAAGTGCAAGCGGGAGTCAGAGATGATGGCAGAGCAGATAGAAGCGCCCCTCCAAACGCACGCAGCGCCCGAGATTCCCAAGCCCATGCCCGAGGCCGAGGCGGTCTACCGCCGATGGCTCGCACATCTCAACGCAGAGTTCACGAGGTACACCAGTTGCACGCGCCGCAGCGAGATCGTGCGGGACGAGCTCCACATGATCATGCTTGGCCGGCCGCACGGCGGACGCATGAATGCCTCCCTGATCTCTGAACTGCCGCTGTCCGTTCTGGCGGAAAGTTTCGACCCCCGCAACGTCACGCTGCCTGCTGAAATGGAAGTGGGCCTCGACCGCGACCGCTTTACTCCGGTCAAGCCGCTGCTTTGGTTCTGGCGTGGTTTCGATCGTTCGATCCTGGGCGCGAACTTGTGGCTGGGTCTGCGCTTCCGGTCGATGCTTGGGGCGCATATTTTCGCCGGCATGGGCAGGAATGTACGCTTCTACCGCGATGTGAGTTTTGAGCGCGGCTACACGCTCAGCTTCTCAGACGACGCGGTCCTGCGTCCCGGTGCACGGATCGACGATCGCGAGCCTCGCACCATCAGCGGGGAAGTCCAATAGTTCCTGTAACCAGCTCCCGGTTGGCTTCTTGGTAGACTCCATAGAAGCATGAGCCAGGAAACAGCACTCATCCTTTTCGAGTTTGTCGCGCTCATCTTCGCGCTGTCCTTCCACGAGTGTGCGCACGCATGGACTGCTTCGCAGTTCGGCGATCAAACGGCGCGCATGCTGGGCCGGGTCACGCTCAATCCCATAAAGCACATCGATCCGCTGGGATCGGTCATCCTGCCGCTGGTGTCTGCGTTCGCGCACTTTCCTCTGATCGGCTGGGCGAAGCCAACACCCGTCACCACCCGCAACCTGCGCAACATCAAACGGGACGACATCCTGGTAACGCTTGCCGGGCCGGCGTCCAACCTGTTGCTGGCGGTCATCTCCCTGATCCTGCTGCTGATCATCAAGCACATGGTTCCCTCGGGCGCGGGAGCGGTGTTGAACGCGGCGCTGCTCACCATGCGGATCGGCGGCGCGACGTTGGAGGGACAGGGTGCGATCTACCCCATCGCCCTGCTGCTGTACAGCTCCATCGTCATTAACCTGCTGCTGGCCATCTTCAATCTGTTCCCGGTGCCGCCGCTCGATGGATCGCGCATCCTGCGGCACTACCTGCCTTACAAGGCGCTGCAGGCCTATGACAGCATCGGTGGATTCGCAAACCTCATCATCCTGTATGCGTTGATGCGCACGGGCGTGCTGAACATCTTTTACGCACCGGCGTTTAATTTCTTCAATCGTCTGCTGTTGTCTGCCTGATCCCGTCAAAACGGGCACGTTGAGCCGGGGTTAGTATCCCAGCATGCTGATTGAAGTCACTGCGTCTGTTCTCGTCCTGTTCCTGCCTGCGTCGTCCACACGCACGGACGCTCTCGCGAAGCTGAATGGTGACTGGACGGTGGATCTACGACCGACCAGTGAGGCGCCGGCGCACCCTATGCCGATGACTCTTAACATCGCCGAAGACGGGGCAGTCTCGGGCATGTTTTACCGCGGCCCCATTGAGCAGGGCTTGGCTTCCGACAACAAGGGCGCCCAGTGCTTTGCTTTCACCACGACTGATCCAAGCGGCCCGTATCACACGTCCGGATGCCTCAGTGGGCTGAGCCGCATCGAGGGGCAGACCTGGTCAGAGGGTCGCCACTTCCTGATGCACTGGGTGGCGGAACGCTCCGCCGCGGAGAGCAAGCCGCCATCACCGCGTTAGCATGAAGCGGTGATGTCAGATCAACTACAGGAAAAACGCCGCGTGCTCAGCGGCATGCGTCCCACCGGGCGGCTGCACCTGGGCAACTACATGGGTGCACTCTACAACTGGGTGCAACTTCAAGACACGTACGAGTGCTTCTTTTTCATCGCGGACTGGCACGCACTCACCACCGAGTACGCGAATCCGGGCGCGGTCTACGACAAGTCCTACGAGGTTGCCCTCGACTTTCTAGCAGCAGGCCTGGATCCGCAGCGCACCGTCATCTTCCGGCAGAGCGACGTGTCGCAGCATGCAGAACTGAACCTGCTCTTCGGCATGTTCACTCCGCTGGGGTGGCTGGAGCGAGTACCCACCTACAAGGATCAGCAGGAGCAACTGCGGGAGAAAGACCTGGCGACCTTCGGCTTTCTAGGCTATCCGCTGCTGCAGTCGGCCGACATCCTGTTGTACAAACCGGCGTTCGTTCCAGTCGGCCAGGACCAGGTGGCTCACGTGGAATTGACACGTGAGGTGGCACGCCGCTTTAACCAGCTTTACCGCTCCGCGATCACGCCGGAAGTTGCTGCAGCTACTTCCGATAAGGAACGGATCAAGGCCGAAGTAAGTGAGAACGTCATTGAAGAGGCTACGTTCCCCGAGCCAAAGGCATTGCTGACACCGTCTCCTAAACTGCCTGGGTTGGACGGGCGAAAAATGTCCAAGAGCTACGGTAATACGATCGGTTTGACTGAGGCTCCGGAGGACGTCCGCAAGAAACTAAAGACAATGGTGACCGACCCCGCACGCGTGCGCCGCACCGATCCGGGTAATCCGGATGTGTGCCCAGTCGGCGACCTTCACAAAGTCTTCTCGTCCGAAGAGACCTTGGCGAAGGTGTACGAGGGCTGCCGCAGCGCCGGCATCGGCTGTATCGAATGCAAGGGTTGGGCGGCTGACGGGATCATCCGTGAAGTTGCGCCGATCGCTGAAAGGCGGCATGCGTTGGCCGCGGATCCAAAAAGAGTGGAGAGCATTCTGCAGGATGGCGCTGCGCGAGCTCGCCGCGTGGCAGAAGTGTCGATGCATGAAGCCATGGTCGCCATCGGCATGAGACGAGCCTGACAGTCCGAAACCGCTGACTTGCATCTCAACCTGCATGAGCAAAGATTTCTTTAGCAATGAAAAGCCAGTTCCCAACGAAGATAAGCCGATGCCCGCGATGGACCCGCATCGCACCCGCCACGCCAATCTGGCTCCGCAGGGTGAGATGAATCTGACCGACGAAGTTCCTGGGGGTAAGTTCACGCCCGAGGGCGATCACGAGCAGGTGCCGAACATCCCTCCGTCGGCGACTGATCCGGACTAGCTTTCCTCAGCCGCCCTGGGCCCATCGGCGCGATACTGGATCTCATGACTGAGATCGACCAGCAGACGGGGCAGGGAAGCGTCGGAGAGCCGAGTGCCGGCGGAGATGCCGGTCGTCGCGGACATGATGACCGTGGTCGGGTCGAAG
>CBAAAE010000074.1:0-13045 GCA_964658845.1 uncultured Novosphingobium sp.
GATGCGTCCGTCGATCAGCACGGCGATGCGGTCTGCAGTGCGTGCGGTGGAGACGCGATGGGCGATGAGGATGGTGGTGCGGTCCTGCATTTGCTCGCGCAGGCCGGTCAGAATCTGCTCTTCCGTGTAGGTGTCCACGCTGGCCAGGGCGTCGTCGAGGATCAGGATGCGTGGGTCGCGCAGCAGCGCGCGTGCGATGGAGGTGCGTTGTTTCTGTCCGCCTGAGAGCGTGATGCCGCGCTCGCCAACCAGCGTGTCGAAGCCGTTTGGGAACTCGAGAATCTCATTTGCGATGTGGGCCAGCGAGGCGGCGCGATGCACCTCTTCATCGGTCGCGGAGGCGACGCCAAAGGCGATGTTGTCGCGAATCGAACTGGAGAACAGAAACGTCTCCTGCGGCACGAAGCCGATGGAGCGGCGTAGCGAGGCCAGCGGCCACTCGCGGATGGGCAGGCCGTCGATCAGCACCTCGCCGGGAGCCGCGTCCAGCAGTCGCGGGATCAGGTTGACCAGCGTCGACTTGCCCGAGCCGGTGGGCCCGACGATGGCCAAGCTTGATCCGGCGGGGATGGTCAGGCACACATCCTGCAGCACGCGCGGGCCTTTGCCGTAGCCGAAGGTCAGGTTGCGAAACTCGACATCGCCGCGCGGCACGGCCTCGATGGCGACGCGACTGCCCGCTTCATCCTGGATGGACGGCACCCACCGCAGCAGTTCGTCGATGCGGACGATCGAAGCGGTGCCGCGCTGGAACAGGTTAATGACGTAGCCAAGCGCCAGCATGGGGAACGTGAGCTGCACCATGAAGACCATGTACGACGCGAACTGGCCCGGGGTGATGCGGCTCGCGGCGACTTCGCGGCCGCCGACCAGCAGTGTCAGTACCAGCGACATGCCAAGCACAAATTCGAGTGTCGGCCACAGCATGGCCATGATGCGGACGAGGAACAGCGAGCGCCGGATGTACTCGTGGTTCGCCTCTTCGAACGACTTGATCTCGGCGTCTTCCTGCGCAAAGGCGCGCACCAGCCGAGCGCCGGAAAAGTTCTCCTGCGCCTTCGCCGAGATCTCCGAGAACATGGCCTGGATGCGCTCGAAGCGCGTGTGAATCCGGCGTCCCATCAACTGCACCACCACGGACGCGACGGGCAGCGGCAGAAACGCGAACAGCGTCAATCGCGGCGAGATGCGGTACATGAAGGGGAGCGCTGCCGCCGTGAAGACCACCGTGTTGGCGGAGTACATGATGGCCGGCCCCAGTAACTGACGCACGGCGTTCAGGTCGTTGGTGCTGCGAGCCATGATGTCGCCGGTGCGGTGTTCGTGGAAGAACGAAATGGACTGCCGCTCCAGGTTTGCGAACAGGTCGTTGCGCAGGTCGAACTCAATCTCGCGCGACGCACCGATGATGATCCATCGCGTCGCATACAGGCACACCGCTGAGACGACCGCGACTGCCAGCAGCAGAGCGCTGTTGCGCAGGATGATGTGCTCGCTGCCGTGACGGGTCACGTCGTCGACCGCGCGACCGATCAGCAGCGGTACCACGACTTTTGAACTGTTGTACAGCAGCACGGCCACCCCGCCTTGCGCAAGTTGCATGCGATAGCGTTTCAGGTAGGGCTTCAGCGGTGCCAGTTTTTCGAGCATGAAGTTACTCCTGGTGCTCTTCAGGGCGTTCGGCCGGTTTTGGCCGAGGGGGCGTCGTGGGTTGTGGCGTCTCCGCGGTTGACGCTGCGCCGCCGATGACGGGCTGCGGTGTATCGCCCTGTCCCAGCAGCTCCACATCGAAGATCAGGTCGGACTTCTCCGGGATATCAGGGGGGTGGCCGGCCGCGCCGTAGGCAAGCTGATAGGGCACGATCAGGCGGCGCTTGCCGCCGACGCGCATGCCTTCAAACCCAGTGTCCCATGCGGTGATCACACGCTTTGCACCCACGGGAAAGACGAACGGCTCATTGCGGTCCACGGAGGAGTCGAACTTGGTCCCGTTGGTCAGCCAACCTGTGTAGTGGACCGTGTAGAAGACGATGGCACCCTGCGCAGACGACCGCGCCAGATCGCCCGTGCCGATCTTCAGATCGATGTAACGCAGAGCATACAGCGGTGATGTCGGACCGGTCGCGGCGGGCATGGTGCCGACGGCGGCGATACCCTCATTGGCTTTCGGATCGACGGGCACGGTCAACCTCGGCACACGGGCTGTGGGACGGTGCGTCCCAGTGGTACTCCCGGCGGTGCTCTGCGCGAAGGTCGGGATCGCGGTGGCTACGATCAGTGCGGCTGCTGCGGCGATACGCATCGGTTCTCCAGGAATGGGATGTTGTGGCACTGCTCTTCGCTTCAAAGCGGAAGTCACGCTGACCTTCTGATGTTACGTCTGGGTGCGCAGCAGCAGGTAGCCGCCGGCCATGCCGAACAGCAGGTCAGGGGACCACGCGGCCAGCATGGGCGGCAGGGCGTTGACGTTTCCCATGGCTTCAAAGATGCTGGCAACGACCGTGTAAGCGACCGCCATCCCGATGGCCGTGGCGATGCCGGCAAGCGATCCGCGTTTGCCCATGCTCAGCGCGAAGGGAACCGCGAAGATCGCCATGACCAGCGTGATCAGCGGGTACGCCAGCTTGCGGTTGAGCTGCACCCGCAGGCGCATGGTGTCGAAGCCGCTCTGCTGCAGGTCGCCGATGTAGTCGCGCAGTTCGCCGAAGCTCATCTCCTGCGACTGGCGGCTTTCCTTCTTGAAGTAGGTCGGCAGCTCGCGAATCTCGGAGAAAGTGCTGATGCTGAACGGCTCGTAGCTGGCCACGGCATCGCCCTTGAAGGTTCGCTGCCAGCCGTTTTCAAACACCCATTGCTGCGACCGCGATTCCCAGTGCGCGGAACTGGCGAAGATTCGTCGCTTCAGGTGGAAGCTGCCCGGCTGAAACTCGAACACGGTCAGGTTCGCAAAGACGTTCTGGTCGGCATCGAAAAATTGGTAGTAGAAGATGCGCGCAGGGTCGCCAACTGTGTCCTGCTGGCCGCTGATCCATTTGCGGTCAGGCCGCAGAAACGTCTGTGCCGGTCTTCCTTTGATGACGGAGCGCAGCGATTCCTGCTGGCGATTGGCCGACGGCAAATAGAACTCGTCAAATGCGAACAGCCCCACTGCGAGTATCCCGGCCAGCGCCATGATCGGCGCGATGAGCCGGTACAGGCTTACGCCGCTTGCCTTCATGGCGGTAAGTTCGCTGCTGCGGCTGAGCGATCCAAGGGTCACCAAGACCGCCAGCAGAGCGCACAGTGGCGTCAGGTTGTAGAGCATGTAGGGGGTCAGGTTCAGCAGGTAGTCGCCCACCGTAACCAGTGCAGTGCGGTTGCGGACGATGTCGCCGATCAGCTCGAAGAAGTTGAAGATGAGCGAAAGCGCGACAAACGACAGCAGCACCAGCGTGAAGGTCGTCAGGAACTCGCGCATCACGTAGTCGTCGAAGATCAGCGGAAAGCGATTACTGCGCATCGCTCGGACGGGCGAGACCGCGCCCGGCGTCACCTCGGCATCGGGGACATGGGGTGCGCTGCGAATGCGTGCAGGCAGCCGCCGTTCCAACGCGACGCCGATGTTGCTGAAGGCATGGACCAGTGCTGTTCCGCGAGGCGCGACATCGCCGCTGGCCGCCTGCCGCAGCAGCAGTATTCCTACTACCGTGAAGACAATGTTCGCAGCCCAGACGCCCAAACCCGCCGGGATTTTCCCCTGCTTGGCCAGAGCCACGCCGATGGAGGAAAAAAAGTAGTACACGAACACGAGCGCCACGGTTATGACGAAGCCGGTGCTCTTGCCGCCGCGCCGCGAGGACAGCCCCAGGGGTACGCCCACCAGCATCAGAACGAGGCAGGCGACCGGGTAAGACAGGCGCTTGTGCAGCTCGATCAGGTACGACCGGCCTGCCGGCTCGTAGCGCCGCCGCCACAATTCGCTGGCGGGCATGGCGATCAGCGGGGTGTCGGCATGGCCCAGCTTCAGGTCCTCCTGCGCGCCGGTCTGGATGGGTGTGTCCGTCTCGGTGAATGTGGAGATGTCGTACTGGTTCGGGTTCGTCGCCGAGATCTCGTGCTTTGAGCCGTCTCGGAAGTGCAGCCGCAGCGAGGTCTGCGGTGCCGGCAGAACGATGGCCTGCTCGGCCGTGGTGATGCTTGGGGTCGCTGGCTCCGTAAGGTCTGCCAGAAAGACATGCCGCCAGGTGGTGGCGCCCTGCCCCGGCCGCGTGTCCTGGACGTACAGCACGTAGTTCTTGAAGTCCTCATAGAACACGCGCGGCTGCACTTCAAAGCTTGCCTGCTGCGTCTTCAGCGACGATTCAAGCCGCAACAGTGCCGCCGCCGAACGTGGCGCGATGTACAGCGAGTTGAACAATCCCAGCGCGAGCGCGGCGGTCGCGGCAATCGAAACCACCTTCACGAAGTGCATCACGCCCAGGCCCGCGGCGCGCATGGCGGTGATTTCGCTGTCCGCGGAAAGCCGGCTCAGACCCAGCAGGATGCCCACCAGCACCGTCATGGGGATGGTCAGCAGAAGCGTATTCGGCAGCGTGTACAGGAACACCAGCGAGACGGCCTGCAGCGAGGCGGAGCCGCGCACCAGCAGTTCCAAAATCCGCCCAAGATCGTGCATGAACAGCACAAACGTGAACAGAACACCGCCCAGCAACGCGTGCGACACCACCTCGCGCAGAATGTATCGAGTCAGAATCCGCACGGTTAAAGCGATGTCCTCATAAGCCAGTGTAGGTGTTGGACGTCACCGGGTGCGCTTACGGTGCGCCTTCTGCGCCGGTCAGGAAGCGATAGCCGACGCCGCGCACGGTCAGCAGGTGCTTTGGCCGGACCGGATCGTCCTCCAGGTACCGGCGCAGGCGCACGATGAAGTTGTCGATCGCGCGTGTGTCGGTGTCTTCGCGGACCCGCCAGACCTCCTCCAGGATCTCCTTGCGGGGCACCACCCGGCCCTCGCGGCCGAGCAGGTAGCGCAGCAGATCGGCCTCCATCAGGGTCAGGCGCGTGGTCTTGCCGTTGGCATGGATTTCGAGGGTGTCGAAGCGGATGGTCTTGCCTGCAAACTCGTACACCTCGCGAACTTCTGCGGGATCGGCTGCGGCTGCCGGCAAGGCGACGGATGCCGTCTCGCGCTGCCACTGCATGCGCCGCAGCAGACCATTCAGACGAGCCAGCAGGATCGACAGATCAAACGGCTTGTTCAGGTAGTCGTCCGCGCCTGAGTTGAAGCCCTCCAGCACGTCCTCCGGCCGATCCCGCGCCGTCAGCATCAGCACGGGAACGTAGTTGCCCGCCTCCCGCAGCGCACGTGCGATCTCAAACCCGTCCAGACCCGGCAGCATCACGTCGAGCAGCACCGCGCGCGGCCGTTCGGGCGGGTCCAGCAGCCATTGCAGGGCGGCCTCGCCATCAGCTTCGTGGTGGACGCGGTAGCCCTCGGCCCGCAGGTTGAAGAGCAGGGCATCGGCAAGGTGCTCCTCGTCCTCGACGAGCGCGATCAGCGGGCTGTCGTTGATGTCGCTCATGCCATTCAAAGCGCCGCCTGCGTGACGCGTCTTGGGCTGCTCTGCGTTACCAGCGGCAGGTGCAGCGTGATGGTGGTGCCCTGGCCTTCGCCATAGCTCTGCGCACTAACATCGCCGCCGTGCTGCCGGGCAATCGCGCGCACAATGAACAGCCCAAGGCCTGTACCCTTGACCTTCGCCACCGCGTTGCCGCCTACCCGGTAGAAGCGGTGGAAAACACGGTTCAATTGCGCAGGAGGGATGCCCACACCGGTATCCGTCACGCGGAGCCGCAGGAATCCCGGGCGCTCCATTGCAAGTTCCGCCGTGATCTGGACGCCGGCGGGGGAGTACTTCACGGCGTTATCCAGGACGTTCAGCAGGGCCGTGCGCAGCCCGTCCGCATCGCCAATGACCAGCGCCATGGCGCCGCCGGTCTCGTCCTCCATCCGAACCGCGTCGGCGGACAGGTGGTGCCGCTGCACCGTCTCTTCCAGGCAGTTCGCCGTCAGCGCCCGCAGATCGACGGGCATGCGTCCTTTCACGTTGCGCTTCACGCCCCTGGCACCGGCCTCGCCGGCCCGGAGAATCTGCTCCACCGTGCCCAGCAGCCGATCGTTGTCTTCGCGCATGCGGCTGTAGAACTCCTGCCGCTGCGACTCCTCGAGCGGCCGGCGCTGCAGCGTGTCGAGGTACAGGCGGATTGACGCGATGGGGGTCTTCAGCTCGTGTGTGACGGCGTTCAGAAAGCTGTCCTGCCGCTCGTTCCGGCGGATCTCCCTAACCAGAAAGATCGTGTTCAGGATCATGCCGGCAATAATCACGCTGAAGACGATGACGCCGAGCACCAGCAGGGCGACGCGGCGCTCGGTCCCGGTGACGATGATCCAGCCGACGTTCAGAGCGACCGCCAGCCCCACCAGGCAGATGCCCAGCGTGATGAAAAACGCAATCGCGCCGCGTCTCCGAGTGATGTTCATCGCAGAGTCATTGTAGGGCGTCGCCCGACGCGGTAATCGCAGGCACCCGTCATCCTGAGCGCAGCGAAGGATCTCGTGGACGTTGAACTCGGCACGACGCCTAGACTTCTATCCAGAAAAGCTCAGGCTGCGTCAAGGCGCAAACGTCCGTGCGGGATCCTTCGTCGCGATGCCCCTCAGGATGACAGCCTCGTAGACGCGAAAAGAGGCTGGACTCTGAAGTCCAGCCTCTTCTCATCAATTTAGAGCCCAGTACCTAAACGCCGGCAGGCCGAGGGTTCGAAGGATCCCACTTAGCGACCTGCACCTTCTTTGCCAGCCCAACCTTCTCCAGCAGCCAGATGCCGTAGTAGTTCACGTCGAACTCGTACCAGACCAGCCCGTGACGCGCACTGACAGGATGGGCGTGGTGATTGTTGTGCCAGCCTTCGCCACCGGTCAGCAGCGCAACCCACCAGCTGTTGCGTGAATCGTCCTTCGTCTCGAAGCGGCGTCCACCCACCAGGTGGGTGGCCGAGTTGACGAGCCAGGTAGCGTGTAGACCCACGCAAACGCGCAGGAACGTGCCCCACAACACCATGCCGAACATGCCCTTCCAACCGCCGATCGCGTAGCCAACGCCCATCTGGATGAACCCTGCAATCGTCAGAGGCAGCCAGTGGTATTTGCTCAGCCAGCGCTGCGCCGGATCACGTGTCAAATCGGGAGCGTAGCGGCCCAGCAGGGCAGTCTCGGAATGCAGGGCGCGGCCCGTGATGATCCAGCCCACGTGTGCCCACCAGGCGCCGTCGTTGGGTGTGTGCGGATCGCCTTCCTGGTCGCTGTGCTGGTGATGCACGCGGTGCGTGGCCACCCAGAAGATCGGTCCACCCTCGAGCGCCATGGTGCCGCAGGCGGTCAGCGCAAGCTCAAGCCAGCGCGGCACGCGATATCCGCGATGCGTCAGCAGACGGTGATAGGTCATGCCAATGCCCACGTTGATCGCCAGAACGTACATGATGACGAATGCTGCGATGTTGCTCCACGACCAGAAGAACAGGGCGGCAACTGCGCCCACGTGAAACAGGCCCATGGCAATCGCGGTAATCCAGTTCACCCGGCCCTGCTGGTGATCGCGACCCATGCGTAGGTCCTGCTTGACCTTCTCGCGCACGGCAACCACTGCGGGAACTACACGGACAGGCTTGGCCTGAGCGGATGAGCTGGAGATGGTGGAAGCATTTGCTGCATCGATGCGGTTGTCTTCCGTTACAACAGGGGACATGTATCTGATCCTTTTTCTGGCGTTTGTTATAGGACACGCCTTCATCCATAACGCTACCGTTCCACGCGTGTCCTGTGTGTAAGAGTTCTGTAAGCGCCCACGTCACGACATAGGGAACTCTCGCCGTGGGCACGAAACTCTTTCAGGGGGCATGGCTTTTGCCATGCCATCAACGTGTCTTTCAGCCTCTGGGGCATCATCCCGAACCAACATCGGTCCATCAAGGATGGGGAAGAGCCCCAATGCCGCTGAGGCCGGGTACACTTTCCCCATGCGCGTCTTCGGAATCGATTGCGGCACAGAGTACACGGGCTGGGGCGTAGTGCAGGTGGAGGAGACGCCGCGGGAACGCCGCCTGATTCCCGTGGCCGCGGGCGCCATTAAACTCGACAAGAAACAGCGCACGCCGCAGCGTCTGCAACAGGTGTACGTCGAACTGAGCGGCCTGCTGGCAGCCTACGCGCCCGATGCCGTCGCCATTGAAGATGTCTTCTTCGCCGCGAATGCGAAGAGCGCTCTGAAGCTCGGGCACGTCCGTGGAGTCGCCATGCTGGCCGCCGCAAACTGCAACCTGCCTGTATCGGAATACGCGCCGCTCTCGATCAAGAGCGCCGTCGTCGGCTACGGCCTGGCCGCCAAAGAGCAGGTGCAGTTCATGGTGGCCCGACTGCTCCACCTGGAAAAAGCACCCGAGCCGGCCGACGCCGCCGACGCACTCGCCATCGCCATCTGCCACGTCCACACGATGCAGAGCCTGATTGCCATGGGTGCGCGTTGAAACGGCTATTCCTGGTGTTGCTCTCAGTCCTGGCTTGCTCGACTGCGGCAAAGGCGCAGGCTGCAGATGCTCCAACGGATACGCCAACGGACACGCCGAAGGCCTACCGGCTGGTGGTCAGTTATGACCGTCCCGGCCTGATCGTGCCGCACTGGCAGATCGTCGTTCCGCCGCGAGGGATGGCCGAGTACTGGGGCAAGCCAGAAAAAGGCAACGACCCCGGCCAGATACTGTTTCCGCTTTCCGATGCAGGACGCGCGAAATTGGGTGGGCTGATGGCCCGGAGCAAGGGCATGCAGCCCTGCGAGACCAAGACGAAGGGTCTGGCGAACATGGGCATGAAAGACGTCGTGTTCACACCCGTCGGCGGCCCCGGTGTGCATTGTGCGTTCAACTACACCGACAACAAGCCGCTAAGCGAGGCGTTGGACTACATGCTGGCGCTCGCCGGCACGGTGCAGACCGGCATCGAGCTGGAGCGCCTGCACCGCTACGACCGGCTCGGCCTCGATCCCGTGATGATTCACCTGGCCGAAGACGCAAAGTCCGGCCGCGCCGTGGAAATGGGAGCCATCCGCCCCACCCTCGAAAGCCTCATCACCGACGAAGCCGTGCTGGAACGCGTCCGCACTCGCGCGGGCCAGTTGCTGGAACTCGCAAAAGAGCAGGACACGCCCAAACCCTAGCCGGTTCGGAGTACCAGTAGCTGCCATCCTTCGCGAGCCGTCATCCTGAGCGCAGCGAAGGATCCCGTGGAAGCTGATCCCGGCGCGAACGCCCTTCGTCGCGGTGCTCCTCAGGATGACAGCTCGTCAGGCCATGAGGCTTTTACGACGTTACCGCAACGCATCAAGGGCCAGAAACAACGCAGCAAACCGATCCAGCGGCAGCGCCTCCGCCCGCATTCCCGGGTCCACCTGTGCGGCCTTGCATGCTTCCTCAATCTGGCGCGGGGAGGGACCAGCCGCGCGCAGGTTGTTACTCAGCGTCTTGCGTTTTTGCTGAAAACACCCTTTCAGAAACCGGTCGAAACCCATCGGGTCCGCAATGCCAAGCTCCTCAAATCGAGGCGCGAAATGCAAACGCAGAACGGTCGAGTAGACCTCGGGCGGCGGCGAAAACGCGCTCGGTGGCAGCGTGAACAGCGTGTTCGCCTGCGCATACATCTGCGCCGTGGCCGACAGCAGGCCGAAGTCGCGCGTACCCGGCACCGCAGCAACGCGGTCCGCAACTTCGCGCTGCATCATCACCACGGCCACGTCCAGCGTGGTGCTGTGTGCGAACAGGTGCAGCAGGATGTCGCTGGTGATGTAGTACGGCAGGTTGCCGACCACCATCGCCTTTTTACCGGCTGGCACGAGCGCTGACAGGTCCGTCTTCAACACGTCCGCTTCGACAATTTCAACGTGAGGATGATTGCGGAAGCGGAAGCGCAACTCCGGCGCAAGCGAGCGGTCGAGCTCGATGCAGACCAGCCGTCCCGCGCGTTCCGCAAGGATGCTGGTGATCGCGCCATGGCCCGGACCGATCTCGATCACGGTGCGCGCTGACACATCGCCAAGGGCATCCGCGATGCGGTGGCGGGCGGTGTCGTCCACCAGGAAATTTTGACCGAGCTTTGGCTTGCGTGGCTGCATCCGATACGTGTGCGCTTCCTTCAGGGTACCGTGTCCTTCGGGGCAGCCGTCTCTGTGGGCGTATTGTCAAGAACGGCATGCCGTGCACCATCGCGGCCGGCACAACAGCAGGAGTTTGGATGCACATCGTCTTTGCAGCATCGGAGTGCGTGCCCTGGGCCAAGACCGGCGGCCTGGCGGATGTGGTCGGCTCGTTGCCGCCTGTCCTGGTGCGCATGGGGCATCGCGTCACCACATTTTTGCCGTATTACCGGGTGATGGCGCGCCGCCTGCCCGACCTCGACACCGTCCTGCCAAGCATCACCATCCCGTTCCCGGCTTACCAGCGCTTCGTGCGCGTGCTTGACGGCGGTGTGCACGATGGCGTGCAGGTGTACTTCCTCGATTGCCCCGAGATGTTCGACCGCGAAGAACTCTATGCCACACCCTCCGGCGACTACTTTGACAACTGGGAGCGGTTCGCGCTGTTCAGCCGGGCCGTCATCGAGGCATCGAAGATCCTCGGCGTCCCTGACGTGTTTCACGCGCACGACTGGGAAGCCGCGCTGATCCCCATCTACCTGCGATCCATCTATTACTATGACCCCGTGCTGCGTAAGGTACCGTGCGTCTTGACGATTCACAACGCGGGCTTTCAGGGCAGGTTTCCCGCTGAAATCATGCCGAGCCTCATGCTGCCGTGGGACATGTTCACGGTGGACAAGCTCGAGATGAATGACCAGGTTAACCTGCTGAAGGGCGGCCTTATCTACTCGGATGCGCTCACCACGGTGAGCCATCACTACGCCAGTGAGATTCAGACAAAGGAGTTCGGCAGCGGGCTCGAAGACACCTTCCTGCGTCGGCACGACGACCTGTACGGCATTCTGAACGGGGTGGATGCCGACCGGTGGGACCCCTCGCGTGACTCGCACATCGCCGCGCATTACTCGCCTGAAAACCTGACGGGCAAGCGCGAATGCCGCCGCGACCTGCTGCACGCCTTCGGTCTTGACAACGTGGGCGACTCCACTGCGGTGCTGGGCATCGTCTCGCGCTTCGCCACGCAGAAGGGTTTCGACCTGATCGCAGCTATCATGGACGAGCTCGTGAAAGAGGACATCGTCCTGATCGTCTTCGGTACCGGCGAAGAGTACTACGAACGCCTCTTCAGCGAGCTTGCCGCACGCTACCCCGCGAACGTTCGCGTCAACGTCAGCTACGACGACACCACCGCACACAAGATCGAGGCAGGCAGCGACATTTTCCTGATGCCGTCCCGGTACGAGCCATGCGGCTTGAACCAGATCTACAGCCTGCGCTACGGCACGGTGCCCGTGGTGCGCTCAACCGGCGGCCTGGCAGACACCATCTACGAGTTGCCCGATGGCGGCGGTAACGGCTTCGACTTCCACGGCTACAATCCCTGGGACCTGCTGGACGCCATCCGCCGTGCGCTCGCCACGTTCGCCAACAAGCCGCGGTGGGAAGCCATGATGAAACGCGGCATGGAGCAGGATTTCTCCTGGGACAAACCCGCCTCCGAATACGTCGAGGTCTACCAGCGCGTCGTCGAACGCAGGTCGTGGAGCTAAGCGGCTCCCAGACTGGCACTGTGATCCTGAGCGCAGCGAAGGTTCCCGCAGAATCTGAACCGGGCACGAACGCCTGGACCTTTCATCCAGAAAGTCACGGCAACGTCGCGGTACAGACGTCCGCGGGATACTTCGTCGCGATGCTCCTCAGGATGACGGTGCCATCGCATCAGTCTTCCGCAGCCGATCGAAATAAAAGAAGACCGGCACACCCAGCAGAATCACAAGGCAACCCGTCAGCGTCTTTCGCGGATCGTCCGCCAGTTGAAACCCCGTGAGCGTAACCGCGGCCACGATGAAAAGAACCGGCACCAACGGATACCCGGGCGTGGAGAAAGCACGTGCCTTCCCGCTGACGGCATCGCGCCGCCGGAAGACAAACACGGTGCTCACCGCCAGACCGTAGGTGATCCACTCGGCAAAAATCGCCAACGAAAACAGCGCCTGGAACCGACCGACTGCAAAGATCAGCAGGGACGCAATCGCCGCCTGAGCCACCAGCGCCACGGCAGGGGTGTGGTAGCGAGGATGTACCCGACCGATGCTTCGAAAAAACAGCCGGTGCCGCGAAGCAGCGAAGCCGATGCGCGCACCCGAAAGCGTCGTGCCCACGAGCGTCGCCGAGATGCTGATCGCCATGCCCACTGACACCAGTGCCGCTCCCCAGCCGATCCCGTGCGACCGCATCACCAGACGAAGAGCGTCGGCTGCGGGCCGGTCCGCAACCGCCAGCGCCGGTGCCGGCAGCACGTACTGAATGGCCGCGTTCGTCAGCATGTACAGGCCGGCCACCAGCAGCACGCCGCCCACAAAGGCGACCGGCAGGTTGCGCTGTGGTTCTTTCACTTCGCCCGCGACAGCCGCCACGTCAGACCAGCCGTCGTATGCCCACAGCGCGGCGATCAACGCGACCATGAAGCCGCCAATACCACCTCGAGCCCCGGTAAACACCGTGCCAAAATGCGAGGCACTGCCCAGCGGACCCGCAAAGACGAAGCACCCAATCGCAATCACCGCAATCAGCGCCACCTTCAACACGGTCAGCCCAAGCTGCACGTCCGCCGCCTTGCGCGTGCCCGTAATGTCCAGCCAGGTCACCAGCCAGAGCACGATCAGGCTCGCCACCTGACCCCAGTTCATGCCCAGAAATGCCGGCTGATGGAAGAAGGCAAACACCGCGAACGTCGCCAGCGTACGCACCAGCCCTGACACCACCGACGCAATGGACGCAGGCTTGGCGATGGTCCACCACGTCCACATGTGCAGAAAGCC
>CBAAAE010000075.1:0-12953 GCA_964658845.1 uncultured Novosphingobium sp.
ACGATCGAGCCTGCGGTGAGGCCCGAGATAAATGCAATCCAAAAGCTCTTGCTGCTCATGTGTTCCCGCTCCCTTTGGTACAGGCTAGTTTTTCATGCGGTGTGATGGGCAGGATATGGCGCAGGTTGTTTCGCAAGAGAACTACTGGTTCGGTGGAAAGAAAGCCCAAGCCCAGCAGCGCATACAAGCTCGTCGTTCTAACAGGGAGCCGCGCGCACATACTGCGTCATCCCGTGAAAGCGCAGAGGATCACCAACCCGCGGCCTCAGCACACATCACTTCGTCATCCTGAGCACAGCGCAGCTTCGTGCTCCGCTCAGGATGACGGACAGAACCGCAAAGTCGCCCTAGCCCAACCCGGCCAGTTCCCTTGCGCGCACGAAAATCTTCATGAACATTGCCTTGTCCAGCCGCCCGGTGTTTGTGTTCCGCAATGAGGGGTGGTAGCTCGACAGGAGCACCATGCCGTTGGGCAGGCGGTACTCTGCACCGTGTCCGAAGGGGTATTCGCGACGTGAGGTAAGGACGCCTTCGCCAATCAGGAAGTTCAGGTAGCCGTCGAAGGCGATCCGGCCCAGCGCTACCACTACGCGCAGTCGCTTCAAGGCGTGAATCTCCGCTGAAAGGTGTGACGAGCAGTTGCGGATCTCCTGCGGCGTGGGTTTGTCCGCGGGAGGGGCGCACCGGCAGATGGAGGCGATCCGCGCATACCGCAGCTGCAGGCCGTCATCGCGCGACACCGCGTCAGGTTTGCTGCCGAAGCCCGTCTCATACAGCACGGGATACATGAAATTACCGGCGCCATCACCGGTAAATGGCCGGCCGGTCCGGTTCGCACCATGCGCGCCCGGCGCCAGGCCCACGATCAACACGCGCGCGTTTTGATCGCCGAAGCCGGGAACGGGCAGCGTCCAGTAGTCCCATTCCAGATAGGCTCGGCGTTTGGTTTCGCCCAGCGCGGTGCAGTAGGCACGCAGGCGTGGGCAACGTGTGCACGCCACTACGTCGGCGTTCACTTTGGCGAGTTCTGCCGCGGCTTGCGCGGCCCGTGCAGATGGCATAACGACTACGCTGATGGTAGCGTGTAGAACGCGTGGACGAGGCGGAACTTTAGCTTTACCGTTTTTGGAGGCACCCCGAGTTGCACAATGATCCTCACTTCAAGAACGAGGGTGTAAACCAGTTTCGTAGACGCATGCAAGCGCGCCGCGAGAGGCTGGCACGGTCTGGCCTGCTCACTGGCATCACCCTTCTCGCCCTGCTGGGAGTGCTCGGCGCCGTCTGGATGGCGCACATTGGTGGACGTTTCCACCGCTACACCACCGCACAGGAGACGCCCGAATTGGCGACTCCAGCCGTGCGGCCCGGTGGGCAGGACATTATCCACTTGGAGCGCTCGGAGCGGATGGGATCGATCTCGCCGGAGTTCACCTCGGCAACCCTGCTGCCGGGCGATGGCATGCTGCTGCTGCAGACCACCCTGAGCCTGCCCGGGCGCGGAGATGTCCCACTCATTCTCGGGACCATGGAGTCGAAGCTGTCGCCCGCCAGTGGCTCGGCACAGGGCGCGGCGTTCGTTGCCACCGAGCAAAGGCGAGAGGGCGGCGTGTGGTCAGCACCGATTGAACTGATTGCCGGCCGCCCGTCAAAGCAGCAGAACAGCGAGATCCTGCCGGGCGGCAGCCGCGCGATCGCCTACTTTTCCGCGGACCCATCCGGCGACACCGCCTCCGCGCAAACCGGTGTTGAGACGACCGTATCAACGTCCCTGACCAGCCGCGGACTTGATGTGACCATGTCAGCCAGAAACGCGAGTGATGTCCCCCGCGCGGTGACGCTGCGCTGGGAGCCACGCTTTCTGACACCGCGAACTGGCCTCTTCCTGACATCGCCTCAGCAGGATGCCGGCAGTGCCCCTGCACACACCAGTGAAGAAGTGGTGGGAACGCGGGATTTGGATCGAACCTATGCAGATCTGAAGCACTCGTACCTGAACGCCGGTCCGGAGGTGCGTCTGCGTAACCAGGCTGACGGCTATACGCTGCACCTGACGGCGCTTACGCCGAGCATTCGGAGTCTGCATCTACAGGCAACGACTGGCGGCAACGCCATTCTGGTGGCCTTCAGTACGGCCGGCGGCGAGAGGGGCGAGGGCTCTCGAACCACGATTGCGCCCGGTGAAACGCTGCAGTGGCGCGTCCGGGTCGAGGCGACAGCGAACGCCAGCAACACGCCAACAACGCCCTGACACCCAACGGAACGCGACCGCAGGTTTGACCCCCTTCGCGTGCGTCCGTACCATGAAGGAAGCCGGTAGAGATGCCCGCGGCAGCCGTGCCGCAGCCCACCGCAAAGACTCATCCCAGAAGGCATTCGACTTTGACTCCGAACGATACAGAAGAAGCAGTAGCCGAGACGAACCTCGTCGAAGCGACAGAGCAGCATGACCACTCCCACGACGGTCACGACCACAGCGGCCACAACCACACCCACGCCCCGGCGCTGAACCCCGAGCTGACGCGGGAAGTGCACGTCGAAGTGCCCGCCGCAGAGGTCAGCAAAGCCTTTGCCAAGGTGGTCAAACGCTACCAGAAGATGGCCCGCATCCCAGGCTTCCGCGCCGGTAAGGTGCCGGAGTCGCTGGTTCGCAATCGCTTCGCCAAGGAAGTGCGACAGGAAGTGATGGACTCCCTGGTACAGGAGCGCTTCCGCATCGAGATGGAATCGCAGAACCTGCTACCCATCTCGCAGCCGCAGATCATCGAACTCAACCTTCAGGACGAGCAGCCGCTCCGCTTTCGCGCTCAGTTTGAAGTGGCGCCGGTCATTGACGTGACAGGTTATGACACCGCGACGGTAGAGCGCCCTTCCATCCAGCTTGAAGACGCTGAGTACGACGCCGAGATGGAGCGTTTGCTGGATGCGCATGCGACGATCGAAACCGTCGAAGAGGACCGACCGCTGCAGGATGGCGACTGGGCCGAGATCAGCTTCAAGGGTGCCCGCCGCAAGATCGAGGGCGACACCACCGCAATGGAAGCTTCTGAGACCGACGAGATCGAAGGCGAAGACGTGATGGTCGAGATCGGCGGCAAGAACACGCTGCCGGCTTTCAACGAGGCTCTGCGCGGCCAGTCCAAGGGTCAGGAATTCGATCTTGAGGTCGTGTATCCCGCCGACTTTGGCGACGTGCGTCTGGCCGGTCTGACAATCGACTACAACGTGACCGTGAACGCGATCAAGCGCAAGATTTACCCCGAAAAGACTGACGAGTTCGCCAAACAGCTTGGCGATTACGAGTCCTGGGACGCTTTTGCAAACACTCTTCGCGAGAACGCCACCAACGGCAAGAAGCAGCAGGCCGAGAACGAAGCCAAGGGCAAGCTGGTCGACACCCTGGTGGAGAAGTTCCAGTTCCCCGTTCCTGAGAGCTTCGTGCAGCAGCAGATCGATGTACGGCTTGACCGTGGCCTGCGTGCACTTGCCCAGCAGGGCATGACGCGCGAAGAGATGCAGACGCTCGACTTTGCACGTCTGCGTGAGGCGCAGCGCGACGAGGCCGTGAAGGAAGTGAAGGCTTCCCTCATTCTCGACAAGGTGGCGGAGACCATGGACATCCGAGTGAAAGAGGACGATGTCGAGCGCGAATTGATGATCCTCTCCATCCAGTCGCGCGAGCCACTGGAGCAGCTGCGCGAACGCATGAACGGCGACGGCAGCATCAGTCGTATGCGGGAGCAGATGCGTCGCGAAGCCACCGCCACAACGCTCTACGAGAAGATGGCATAAGGAAGGGCGAAAGGCACGGTGCTGTAAGTATGTAAGTGCGATACGACTTACAACTTACAGCCCGTCCCAAGGCTTGCAGTTACTTCGTTTCAACCGCACTAACGAAAAAGAGGGAGAACATGGGTCTGATTCCAATGGTGCTCGAGCAGACGAGCCGGGGCGAACGCTCTTACGACATTTATAGCCGTCTGCTTCGCGATAACATCATCTTTCTGGGTACACCGATTGATGACAACGTCGCTAACCTGATCATTGCGCAGCTCCTGTTCCTGTCTGGCGAAGATCCGGACAAGGACATTCAGCTTTACATCAATTCGCCGGGTGGATCGGTCAGCGCGGGCATGGCTATCTACGACACCATGCAGTACATCAAGAATGATGTTTCGACACTCTGCATCGGGCAGGCTGCAAGTATGGGTGCATTTCTGCTGATGGCAGGCAAGCGCGGCAAACGCTTCGCGCTGCCAAACGCCCGCATCCTGATTCACCAGCCGCTGATCATGGGCCACGGCATCCAGGGGCAGGCGACGGAAATTGATATCCACGCCCGCGAAATCCTACGCCTGCGCGAACGCATGAACAAGATCATGGCAGATCACAGCGGACAGACCTTCGAGCAGATTGAGCGCGATACCGATCGCGACTTCACGATGGGCGCTGATCAGGCAAAGGATTACGGCCTGATCGATGACGTCATGACACGCCTTCGAGCGTAATGCGTAAGTCACGGCACTGAAAGGCTCGGCAGAGATGCCGGGCCTTTACTTTTGCAGTAGACGATTTATGTTTGTGGAATTCGCGTTCGTAATGTCGTCCCGTTCTGGTACTCGGCGGGCAAGATAAAATCGTTACCTGAGGTGTAAACTTACCCTGTCAGTCAGTTTCTGCTGGCAAGGAGTAGTTCATCCGCATGAAGACTTCCAAGGGTACCGACGACTCGCTCCGCTGCTCCTTCTGCCATAAGTCGCAGGACACTGTCGCCAAGTTGATCTCGTCTCCGTCGGACTATCCGCGGGCTTACATTTGTGACGAGTGCGTAGCAGTCTGCAACTCCATTCTGGATGACGATCGCACTGAGGTGCAGGCGGGCCAACAACCAGCGCATTTGCCCAAGCCGCACGAAGTAAAGGCCTTTCTGGACGAGTACGTCATCGGTCAGGACCAGACCAAGAAGAAGCTCGCAGTTGCCGTCTACAACCATTACAAGCGCATCCAGATGAACCGCACCCGCGGCAACGACGTGGAGCTGGCGAAGTCGAATATCCTCCTGGTGGGCCCGACCGGCAGCGGCAAGACCCTGCTCGCCCAGACACTTGCGAAAATGCTGGATGTGCCTTTCGCCATCGTCGATGCCACCACGCTGACCGAGGCCGGCTATGTCGGCGAGGATGTTGAAAACATCATCCTGAAGCTGCTGCAGGCTGCCGACGGCGACGTGCAGCGTACCCAGAACGGCATCATCTACATCGATGAGATCGATAAGATCGGCCGCAAGGACGAGAACCCTTCCATTACCCGTGACGTCAGCGGTGAGGGCGTGCAGCAGGCCCTGCTGAAGCTGCTGGAAGGCACCATCGCAAATGTGCCGCCACAGGGTGGACGCAAGCATCCACACCAGGAATTTACTATCGTGGACACGACAAACATCCTGTTCATCTGCGGTGGCGCCTTTGTCGGCTTGGAGAAGGTCATTGGCCGCCGCATCGGCAAGAAGGCGCTTGGCTTCAAATCGTCTGGACACGACAGCAAAGAAGCGGATGTGACACCGATCCGTGCCCAGCGCGACAGCGAACTGTTGCGCCAGGCGGAGCCCCAGGATCTGCTGAAATACGGTCTGATCCCAGAGTTCGTCGGCCGCCTGCCGGTACTTGGCATCCTTGACGAGCTGGACGAAGCGGCGCTGGTAGACATCCTTACGCGGCCACGCAACGCCATCCTGAAGCAATATGCGAAGCTGTTCGAGTTCGAGGGCGTCAAGGTAACCTTCACGCCGGACGCCGCACAGGCTGTGGCGCATGAGGCGCTGAATCGCAAGGTAGGCGCCCGCGGTCTCCGCATGATCCTGGAAGAGTTGATGCTCGACCTTATGTATGCCCTGCCCACCAACAAGAAGGTGAAGGAGCTCGAGATCACCGCTGAGATGGTCAAGAGCCGAAACGTCACCCTTCCGGTTCAACTCGAAAAGGCCGGATAAATTCGCTCATAACCTGAGCAAAAGTGCGCATAGACGTTATGTCTTTGCGCACTTTCTGTTAGCGGGGCGGAATAATCGGTCAGCCGCACTACTGTGAAACTTCCTTTGTTCTGTATCCGAGGGGTTGCGATTCCCGGAACGAATTACAATCGCGTGAAGCGTCTGCGCCGTACTCGCATCGAGAACACCCGAACTGACGTCTAACAGGGAGATTATGCCAAAGCCAACTGCTACCCCAAACGGCGATGTTCGCAAGCTCCCCATGATGCCCATTCGCGATATGGTCATCTTTCCGCACATGATGACACCCTTCGTCGTCGGTCGCGAGTCCAGCGTTCGCGCGCTTGAAGAAGCACTGACCGGTGACCGCAAGATCTTTTTGGCAACGCAGCACGATGCCAGCATCGACG
Source organism: uncultured Novosphingobium sp. (assembly GCA_964658845.1). GTDB lineage: Bacteria > Acidobacteriota > Terriglobia > Terriglobales > Acidobacteriaceae > Terriglobus. The sequence continues at coordinate 6,394 of CBAAAE010000075.1, forward strand.
AGCCCAGCGCCGATGACATCTTCGAAACAGGCACCATCGGCACCATCGTCCAGAGCGTCAAGATGCCGGACGGCAACATCAAAGTCCTGGTCGAGGGCGTCGAGCGCGCCCGCACAATCGAGCTGCATGACGACGACGGTTTTTTTGTAGCAACAGTACGTACCAACAAGTCCGAACTGGTGATGACGCCCCAGATCGAGCAGTTGATGCAACTGGTGCAGACCCGGTTTGAACAGCACCTGAAGCTGCAGCAGTCTTTGAACTACGAGACAGTTGTCGCGAGCGTGCGCACCGACGAACCGACCAAGCTGGCCGACGTCATCGCCGCGAACCTGCAGCTTTCCATCGAGGAAAAGCAAGAACTGCTGGACATCTTCGATCCCGCACAGCGGCTCGCCCGCATCGCCGACGTGCTCGATATTGCCATCGAGAAGCTCAACGTGGACCGGACGGTGCAGTCCCGCGTCAAGCGGCAGATGGAGCGCGCGCAGAAAGAGTACTACCTCAACGAGAAGATCAAGGCGATCCAGAAGGAACTGGGCCGCGGCGAGAAGAGCGAATGGGACGAGTTGAAGAAGAAGATTGAAGCCGCGGGCATGCCCAAGGAAGTCTTCGACAAGGCCATCCAGGAGCTCAAGAAGCTCGAAGCCATGCCTCCCATGTCGGCTGAGTCCACGGTCTCGCGCAACTACCTCGACTGGCTGCTGGCCGTGCCATGGAAGAAGAAGTCGAAGGATATCCGCAGCGTCGATCATGCCGAAAAGATCCTCAACGAAGACCATTACGGCCTGCCCAAGATCAAGGACCGCATCCTCGAGTTCCTGGCCGTGCGCCAGCTGGTGAAGAATCCGAAGGGCTCAATCCTGTGCTTCGTGGGACCTCCGGGCGTCGGCAAGACCTCGCTCGGCATGTCCATCGCGAAGGCGACCGGTCGTAAATTCGTGCGGATGTCGCTCGGTGGAGTGCGCGACGAAGCGGAGATCCGTGGGCATCGCCGCACGTATATCGGTTCCCTCCCCGGCCAGATCATCCAAAGCATGAAGAAGGCGGGCACGAAGAACCCCGTTATCATGCTGGACGAAATTGACAAGATGGCCTCGGATTTCCGCGGCGATCCTGCGTCAGCGCTGCTGGAAGTACTGGACCCGGAGCAGAACTCCACCTTCCAGGACCACTATCTGGACGTCGAGTATGACCTGTCCCAGGTGCTCTTTGTCGCCACGGCAAACGTGCTCCACACCATTCCCGGACCGCTGCAGGATCGTATGGAGATCCTCCGCCTGCATGGCTACACTGAGGTAGAAAAACTCGAAATCGCCAAGCAGTACCTCGTCAAGAAGCAGCGCGAAGGCACCGGCTTGACCGAAGCAAATATCGAGATGACAGACGACGGCCTGAGGGAGATCATCCGCGGCTATACGCGGGAAGCCGGCGTGCGCAACCTGGAGCGCGAGATCGGAAACGTCTGCCGCAAGATCGTTCGTCGTGTGGTGAAACAGGGCGACAAGCACCAGAAGGAATCCATCACCTCGGCAAACATCCACGACTTTCTGGGCACTCAGAAGTTCCGCGACTCAGTGGTGCAGGAGAAGTCCGAAATCGGCCTTGTCACCGGCCTGGCATGGACTGAGGTTGGTGGCAGCATCCTGCAGACCGAAGTGCAGGTGCTGGACGGCAAGGGCAAGCTGACGACCACGGGTCAGCTTGGGGACGTGATGCAGGAGTCGGCACAGGCCGCCATGAGCTATGTCCGGTCTCGCGCACGGCATCTGGGGCTGCCCAAGGACTTCTACCGCAACGTTGATATCCACGTACACGTTCCAGAAGGCGCCATCCCCAAGGACGGCCCTTCCGCGGGGATCACGCTCGCAACGGCGCTGACCAGTGCGCTGACGCTGATTCCGGTCCGCCGCGACATTGCCATGACGGGCGAGATCACGCTCCGCGGAAAGGTACTGCCGATTGGCGGTTTGAAGGAAAAGCTGCTTGCCGCGCACCGTGCCGGCATCCGTGAGGCAATCATGCCGAAGGATAACGAGCGGGATTTTGCCGAGTTGCCGCAACTGATCAAGGATGAGATGAAGCTGCACTTCGTCAGCGAAATGGATGACGTCTTGAAGCTGGCACTGGAAGGCAGTCTGCCTCCGCTTGAAGAAGACACACCTGAAGCGCTGGCCATCACGATGCCACCGCCGCAGGCCATTCGCGCTCCGGGCATCGAAGCTCGGCAGTAACAAGTTCAAAACAAGAGAAAGGCCGGCATGATGCCGGCCTTTTCTACGTTCTGCTTACTCCGCTTACGCTCGGCTCCGGCCACCGATAAAGTGCCCGATCAGCGAAACGATCCAGACGATCGCAAGGATGTGAATGGCGAGACTCGCGCCGTGGGTGAACACTTCGCCCAGAATCCACAGCAGAAACAGAACACCGGCTATGCCAAGAAACATATTGCTCTCCTCCGATGCCTGCATTTGCGCGGGCATACGGAGGGATAGAGCCGTGCCGGTTGTTCCAAGTTGTATCCAGTTAGCTTTTGTGCTGTGGCTACAGAGTTTTTGACCCTGTGGTTTAGCGGCAGCCGCCCGCAATGGACGGGATGAACATCACCTCGTCGCGGTCCTGGAACTGGTAGGTGTCCCCGCCCAGGAAGCGGATGTCCTCGTCATTCACGTAAACGTTGATGAACTTGCGCAGGGTTCCATCCTGGTCCTTGATGTGGGCGCCGAGTTCCGGGAACTTGGCGCCCAGGTCTTCGACCAGCCCCGGCAGGTTGTTGGCTTCGGATTGGACCTGCTTGGTTCCGGCAGTGTGCCGCGAAAAGGCGGCGGGTAGCATGACGCGAATGGACAACTCTAATCTCCTTGTGCGAGTGCCAGTTCCGGCTCTGCGACGACGCCGTCCAGCTCGTTGATGTACTCCTCGAAGTCTGCAAGACGGGGACGTACGGCGCGTCCCAGCGCGAACTGGCCGGCGATGCAATCCGTCGTCTTCAGGCCGTTGCCCGTGATGCAGACCACTGTGGTTTCGTCAGTCGCGATGCGCCCCTGGGCAATCAGCCGAGCGGTAACCGCGGTGGTTACGCCGCCAGCGGTCTCGGTAAAGATGCCCTCGGTCTCGGCAAGCTCCTGGATGCCGGCGACGATCTCGACGTCGGACACATCCTCCGCCCAGCCGCCCGAGTCGCGGATCATGCGCGAGGCAAAAGGACCGTCAGCCGGGTTGCCGATGGCGAGCGACCGAGCGATAGTGTTCGGGCGCTGTGGGGTGATGGTCTCAGTATTATTCTTGACCGCCTGCGCAATGGGCGAGCAGCCAGTCGCCTGCGCTCCAAAGAAGCGGACGTGCTTGGCCTCGACCAGGCCGAGAAGCACCAGTTCGTCGAAGGCCTTCTTGATCTTTCGGATCAGGGAGCCGCCGGCCATGGGGCAGACGATGTTGTCCGGTAGGCGCCAGCCAAGCTGCTCGGCGATCTCGTACCCTACCGACTTCGAACCCTCCGCATAGTAGGGCCGCAAGTTCACGTTGACAAAGCCCCAGTTGTACTGATCCGCGATCAGCGAGCAGAGGCGGTTGACATGGTCGTAATTGCCGTCGATTCGCACCAGGCGCGCGCCGTAGATCAGCGTGTTGAGTATCTTCGCAGGCTCAAGATCGGCCGGGACAAGGATGCACGCTTTCAGCCCCAGACGAGCTGACTGCGCGGCAACCGAGTTCGCCAGGTTGCCCGTTGACGAGCAGCCCACCACCTCAAACCCGAAGGCGCGCGCATTGGCAAGGGCTACTGCAACCACGCGGTCCTTGAAGGAGAGCGTGGGAAAGCATACGGCGTCATTCTTGACGTACATGTTCGTCGAGCCGAGGCGTTTGCCCAGGTTTTTCGCCTTGATCAGCGGCGTCAGACCGACCGGCAGATCCGGCTCGAAGCCCTCAGGGATGGGCAGCAGCGCACGGTAGCGCCACATGTTGTCGGGGCCGGCTTCAACAATTTTGCGTGTGAACAGGCTGCGCGCGGCTTCCAGGTCATAGCGCACTTCCAGCGGTGTGAACGACTCGTCGCAGATGGAAAGCGGCTGGTTGCCGTAGCTCTTGCCCGATTCCTTCGAATAAAGCTCATACGGGGTACACGCAGATGCGGCAGACGCCATGTAAATCCTTCTCCCAGGGTGGAAGCGGATACGATCTGCGACGCTCTGCCAAGAGGCGCGTGCGGCGGATACCCGGACGCGAAGGAAGTCTGATTAGACGGTGGTACGGCCGGTCCACAACGTGCGGGGGGCTGTATCCCGAATCTCATGTTCCCCGATGCTCGCCCTACAGCGAGAACCCAATCAGGAGAGAGGTGACACCGGTACAGACTCGTCCGGTTGTCGTGGCGTCGCAGGGCTCGTCCCTCAGCCACTCTTCATGAAACTCAAATCTGCACACTCGAAGGCACGCAGACTTGATTCATTGGTTGTAGCACGGCAGGTCTCGCGGAGCAAGCGCGCAGCGTCCAGCGGCGGCTTGTCGTTCCAGGTTCCCTTGCATCGACGGCATCCCTGCAGACGAAAATGGAGCGATCGTGCCGTGTCGCAGCTGCCGGGCAGTGTTTCGTTCCGGGTTTCGCTATCATCTAATGATCTTGGGTGGGGCAGATGACGCTTGCGACGACATCCGTTCGATCAGAAGATGTGCTCCATGTGTCGCGCCGGCGCAACGACACGGAGCACTCGGGGACTATGACAGGCATCCAGAAACATCCTCTTGCGACGATTCTTGAGAACCGCATCGCCATCATTGACGGCGCGATGGGCACGACCATCCGCACCTACGGCATGACGGAAGCGCACATGCGCGGCGAGCGTTTCAAGGATGCGAAGAAGGACCTGTTGAACAACGGCGACATCTTTTCGCTGACTCAACCTGGCATGATCGGTGATATCCACCGCCGATTTCTGGAAGCCGGCGCAGACATCATCGAGACCAACACCTTTAGCGCCACGAACATTGCGCAGAGCGAGTTCTTCGTCGACGACCCGCGCGAGCATGGCGGCCGCAAGGACCCGGCATTCTACCAGGCGATCCTCGAGGATCCGTTCCTGAATGACCTGGCGTGGGAGATCAACGAGCAGTCGGCCCGGCAGTGCCGCGAGTGGGCCGATCGTGTCGGCACGGCTACCGGCCGCCAGCGGTTTGTGGCGGGCGCCATCGGTCCGCTGACGGTGTCGCTGTCCAACTCGCCCGACGCGGACGATCCCGGCTTTCGCGTGGTGACCTTCGACCAGGTGAAGAACTCCTACGTGAACCAGGTGCGCGCGCTGATGGCGGGCGGATCGGACCTGCTGCTGGTGGAGACGATCTTCGATTCCCTGAATGCGAAAGCCGCGCTCGTCGCCATTCGCGAGGTGTTCGATGCGACCGGGCAGGAGCTGCCGGTGATGATTTCAGCGGCGGTCGGGCGCGGCGGCGAGACGATGATTTCCGCGCAGACGATCGAGGCATTCTGGACCGCGGTGAAGCATGTCAAGCCGCTCTCGATCGGGTTGAACTGCTCGCTTGGGCCCGACCTGATGTACCCCTTTCTGCAGGAGTTGTCGCAGAAGGCGGACGTGGCGATCTCGTGTTATCCCAACGCCGGTCTGCCCAATCCCCTGTCCGCTACGGGCTTCGATCTTGAGCCAGACGACATGGCACGCTACCTGGGCGAATTTGCGCAGGGTGGCATGATCAATATCGCCGGTGGCTGCTGCGGCAACACGCCGGACCACATCGCGGCGATCGCGAAGGCGCTGGAACATCAGCAGCCGCGCAGCCTGCAGTTGCAGGTGGCGGCATGAGCGTGCCCGAATCGAAGCCGCTGCGCCTCTCCGGCTCGCAGCCGTTCACCCAGCAGAAGGGTGTTTTCATCATGCTGGGCGAGCGTACGAACGTCGCCGGATCGCCAAAGTTCGCCAAACTAATCAAGGATGGCCGGTTTGAAGAGGCCGTCAGCGTCGCTCGGCAGCAGGTCGAGAACGGCGCGAATGTCATCGACATTTGCATGGACGAGGGCATGATCGACGGCGTCGCCGCCATGACCCGCTACCTGCAACTGCTGGGCAGCGAGCCGGAAGTTGCGAAGGTTCCCTTCATGGTGGACTCGTCCAAGTGGGAAGTCATCGAGGCTGGCCTGAAGTGCCTGCAGGGCAAGGGCATCGTGAACTCCATCTCACTGAAGGAAGGCGAGGAGAAGTTCCGGCAGAATGCCGCGGCGGTGCTGAAGTATGGCGCTGCCGTGGTCGTAATGGCCTTCGACGAGCAGGGTCAGGCGGCCACATACGAGGACAAAACCCGGATCTGCGAGCGGGCATATCGCATCCTGGTCGACGAGGTAGGATTTCCGCCGGAAGACATCATCTTCGACCCAAATATCCTGACCGTCGCCACCGGCATGGAGGAGCACAACAACTACGCCGTCGACTTTATCAACGCGACGCGCTGGATCAAGGCGAACCTGCCCCATGCGAAGGTGAGCGGCGGCGTCTCGAACATCTCGTTCAGCTTCCGCGGCAACAACAAGGTGCGCGAGGCGATGCACTCGG
>CBAAAE010000076.1:0-12828 GCA_964658845.1 uncultured Novosphingobium sp.
GAGGACTACACGGCACGCGGCAAGATCGTCACGCCACTCAAGGACCGCATCGGCTCCGAGATTCGGACGCACTACCTCGACTCGCTGGAGCAGGCAATCTCCGTCACGCAGCAAGAGGCCTGGTCTACGCGCTCGGCCCTCGACATCCACGTGCCCCGCTACATCCGCGAAGTGGTGGAGCAGATTGCCTTTGCCGCTCGCGAAGACAAGCGAGTCGACAAGCGCAGCGGCGTATCGCAGCGGCTGCCGATCTCGACGATGGAACTGGTGATCTCCAACGCGGAACGCCGGGCCCTGGCACACGGCGAGAGCATCGCGATCCCCCGTGTTGGCGACATCTACAGCTCGCTGCCGGGTATCACTGGCAAGATCGAGCTGGAGTACGAAGGTGAAATGCGCGGTGCGGATACGGTTGTTCGCGACATCATCCGCACAGCAGTGCAGCGCACCTTTGACGGCTACTTCACCGACGTGAACACCCAGCAGATCGAGCAGTGGTTCAACCTGGGCGGGACCGTGCAGCTTTCGGATACCGTTGCCTCGGAGCAGTCACTCGCAGAACTGCAGCAGATCCAGGGTCTGTTCGACAAGCTGAAGCCGCTCGGCCTGGAAAAGCGGGCCGGCAGTGAAGCGCTCGTTTCGGCCGCGGAGTTTCTGCTGGAAGGCATGACCGCGCACAAGCGCATCTCGCGCAGCGAAGAGCGGCTGTTCACCGCAGGCGAAAAGCAGACCCGCAAGGACCGCACGCAGAATTTTCAGGAAGAACTCGGCGGCAAAGAGCGCGACACCCAGGACTGGCAGAGCCGCAACCGTTCCAAACGCGGCTTCAACTAGGTCACACTTCACCGACGAACCGCCTGCCTCGATCAGCCTGACCTGCTGACTCGCTGGCTCGCTGACTGGCTGCCTCCTATGAAGCGCACTCGTTACACAAAGTTCAACGGTAACTTCGCCGACGGCATCGAGATGGACGACCTGATGCAGGCGTTGAGCGACTTTCTGCTCGATTCCGGCTTTCAGGACCCGTTCTCGCAGTTCCAGGAACTGAACGGCGAACACACGCTTGAGAACCTGCGTGAGGCGCTCAAGCAGGTCATGGAGTCCGGCGATTTCCTTGACGAGGAGATGCAGGAGAAGTACGAAGCCATGAGTGCAGAGCAGCGGGAAGAGATGCTGAACTCGCTGGTGGAACGCATGCAGCAGGGTGACTACATTCAGCAGCAGCCGGGGGAGACCAGCGAGATGAACGGGCAGACCGGACCGGGCGAGATCACTCAGCCCGCGCCACCACAGGACAACGCCCGCTTCCACGTCACCGACAAGTCCATGGACTTCCTCAGCTACAAGTCCCTGCGCGACCTGCTGGGTGGCATGGGACGCTCGGTGAGCGGCCGGCACGACACTCGCTACGAGGCCAGCGGCATCGAAAGCAGCGGCTCATCCAAGCAGTACGAGTTCGGCGACGTGATGAACCTGGACGTGAACGCCACCCTGTCGAGCGCCATGCAGCGCGAGGGCGTCACCCTGCCGCTGAACGTGGAGTACAGCGACCTCGTCATCCATCAATCGGAATACCAGTCATCCTGCGCGACCGTGGTCATGCTGGACTGCTCGCACTCGATGATCCTGTACGGCGAGGACCGCTTCACGCCGGCCAAACGCGTTGCCATGGCGCTGTCACACCTGATCCGCACGCAGTTCCCCGGCGATTCTTTGCACCTTGTACTCTTCCACGACTCGGCGGAAGAACTGCCCATCCAGCAGGTGGCGCGGGTCAAGGTCGGACCGTACTACACCAACACGCGCGAGGGTTTGCGGCTGTCGCGCCGCATCCTGTCCCGATCCAACAAGGATATGAAGCAGATCGTGATGATCACCGACGGCAAGCCGTCCGCGCTGACGCTGGAGGATGGCCGCATCTACCGCAACGCCTTCGGCCTGGACCCCATGGTGATCGCGGAGACGCTCGAAGAGGTCAGCCGCTGCAAGCGCGCGAACATCGTCATCAACACCTTCATGCTGGCGCAGGACTTTGCGCTGATGCAGTTTGTGCAGAAGGTCAGCGCCATGTGCCGCGGCAAGGCCTACTTCACCAGCCCGGACCGGCTCGGCAGCTACGTGCTGCAGGACTTCATGAACCGACGGATGAAGACCGTCCACTAGACACGCGTGCGCCGTTTCAAGCCGCCTTCCTTCTTGGGGTGCCTTCCTACCGTCTCATTGTCCGGAGACCTGAAACATGGACGGCATCGCAGTACCGGCAGAGCAGGTAGTACCCATGGAGACGATCGCGCCTGGCCTGGCGGGTCTCCGCATTGCATTCGTGAACGTCTTCGGCGTGGTTCACGCGGATGCTACTTGGACGCTGATCGATGCGGGCATCCCCGGCTGCGCACCGCTGATCAGGTCCTGGGCTGAGAAGACTTTCGGCAAGCCACCCGTGGCGTTGGTCTTGACGCATGGACATTTCGATCACGTGGGCGCCGCGAGAACGCTGGCGGAAGACTGGAACATTCCGGTCTATGCGCATCCCCTCGAGTTTCCCTATCTCACCGGCAAAGAGTCGTATGCACCACCGAACCCAGGAGCCGGCGGCGGCATGATGTCCCTGCTGTCTCCGCTCTATCCCAAGGATCCTGTCGACATCGGCGAGCACTTGCTGGCACTGCCCTTCGCCGGTACAGATTCACTCGCAAAGCTGCCCGAGATGCCCGGTTGGACCGTGCTGAACACGCCGGGTCACACGCCGGGCCACGTCTCATTCTTCCGCGAGGAGGACAGAACTCTGATCGTCGGCGATGCCTTCTGCTCCACCAAGCCTGAGTCGTTCTTCGAAGCGGCGCTTGCGCAGCACCCAGAACTCCACGGCCCGCCGTCGTACTTCACCTCAGACTGGAACGCTGCGCGTCACTCGGTCGAGCAGCTTGCCCTGCTAAAGCCGCATACCGTCGCACTTGGGCACGGCAAGCCGCTGAGCGGCACCAACGTAGCCGGGGAGTTGCAGCAGTTAGCCGATCATTTCGTCGAAGCAGCGGTGCCGGAAAACAAGAAGAGCGAAGTATCTGCTTCAGCTTCGTGAACCGGAGGATCTCTTCGTCCACACAAGGTATGTGCCCCACGCGGCGATGCTGCAGCCATCCATGATGCGGCCATCCTGGATCATCGCCTCGAACTCTTCGACGCGGACCCTGTGCACGGTAAGTCCTTGTTCCTCAACTTCGAGATCGAGTTCGCCTTGCGTCAGGTCTTCTGCCAGCCAGACGTAATGCATCTGCTTCATGGCGCCATAGGCGATCCAGTTCCTGCCGATCAGCGTGATCCTGCCTGCGGACAGTCCAGTTTCTTCGCGTAACTCGCCGCGCGCGAGTGCCTCCGCGTCCGGGTCGGCGATCTCCCAGCCACCCTGCGGAAACTCGTAGAAGCTCCCCTCCACCGTGTACCGGTACTGGTGAACCAGGGTCACGAAGTCACCTTCGGGCGTACGCTCCAGCGGGATGACGATGCAGGCCGGGTCCTTGTCCAGCACGCCGTAGATGCCCCGTTCGCCATCCGCCCGCTCGATGATGTCCTCGCGGACGCGTGACCACTTGTTCTGGTAGACAACGCGTGTCGAGATCGTCTTGATCGGCTTTTCGTGCATGACCACTTTCTACGTTCGGTCCGGGCCAGCCTGCTGCCGTCATCCCGAGTGAGTCGTACAGGCACGGATCACTTCCAACCTGCTGTTCACTACTTGAGCCCCGCCCGCTGATCGCTGTCGGGCTGCAATACGTCCAGGTGCGATGGATACTTTGGTGAGCTGTAGACCGTAATCGTCTGAGCGCTGTAGGCGCTTGCCGGCGCGGACATGATGTTCGGCACGAAGGTCTGCGGATTGCGATCGTACAGCGGGAACCAGCTCGACTGCACCTGAACCATCATGCGATGACCCTTCAGAAAGGTGTGATCCGCGCCGTGCAGGCTCCACTTGTACTCTTCGACCGCGTTCGCTCTGATCGGCTCGGGCTTTTCAAAGCTCTTCCGATAGCGGCCGCGAAAGATCTCGTCGACGATCATGAGCTGGTAGCCGCCCATGCCATCCGGCGCGTCATCTGGATACACATCGATCAGCTTGACCACCCAGTCACCATCGGTACCGGACGTAGAGGCAAAGATGTCCGCAACAATGTCGCCTGTTACGGTGGTGTCGCGGTCGAGGACGGGCGACGTGAAGCTAGCCTGATCCGGCCGTCTCGTCACGAACCGCTGATCGCCAACCAGCCACGTCCGCCACTTCGATCCCTGACCGTAGGTGGACTGGATCGGACGCTCACGATATGGGATGGGATCGGCTGGATTGGCGGTGTACTTTGCCGTGAAGGTGGCCGCCGGTGCAGTAAAGCCAAGGGTGCTGTTCTGGCCGAGGTACAGCTTCGCTGGATGAAAGCCGGTCTGCGGCGGCCACGCGCTGTAGTACTGCCAGGTGTTGCTGCCGGTGCGGAAGCTGGCCGTGTCCTCGAGGTGGAAGCCCGGCTTATCCTTCAGGTAGAGCTCGAAAAACGGCGCTTCGATGGTCTTGCGATAGGTGTCGCCTGTGGCCTGGGCGAAGTCGATCGCCCCGAGCTTGTTCGATCTGGAACTCCACCCACCATGATTCCACGGCCCAAGCGCAAGAAAGACCTTGTGCTGCGTGTCTTTCGGATCCTCGTTCGCGCGCAGCTTCGCGTACTCCGCCTGGGTGCCCCACATGTCTTCCTGATCCCACCAGCCGCCGGTCTCAAGGGTTGGCACTTCGGGCTTGCCCAGCCGCTTTTCGACCGCCATCCCCTGCCAGAACGGCGTGTAGTTCGGCTCCGAGAGGAAGCGTTTCGCGGTGGGCAGATCGGACATCTTCGCCTCCGCTGCGGCACCCGCGAAGTTCACATGTTGCAGAAAGTAGTCGAACGTGTCCTGCGTCATGCTGACGGTCTGGTCGTTCTTTGCGCGCTCCAGCTGCAGCACGTAGTCATAGCCGTAAGTCTCGCGGAAGGCTCCGTTGTGGAAGAAGTCATCGCCTAGCCACACGTTCGTCATGGGCGCCTGCGGTGAGATGGCCTTCACTGCCGGGTGATGATCCACACCGGCCATCATCGCAAGAAATCCCGGATAGGAAACACCCAGCACACCTACCCTGCCGTTGTTGTGCGGGATGTTGGTCAGCATCCACGCGACGGTGTCGTACGCGTCGCTGCTCTCATCCACCAGCTTCGGGTCGGTGTGATCGCCCATCCTGTGCACGACCGCGCGGTTCATGACGAACTGTCCCTCCGAGCCGTACTTGCCGCGGATGTCCGCGTACACAAAGATGTAGCCGCTTCCCGCGAGTTCCGGCTTAGACGCGTTTACGCTGGCGCTGGTGCCGTTCGCGCCGTACGGCGTACGATCCATCAGGATGGGCAGCGGCGGGCCTGACTCGTAGCCCTCCGGCGTCAGGATCACCAGGTGCAGCTTGACGCCGTCGCGCATGGGCACCATGGCCTCAGATCGCAGGTAAGGCTGACCATGATTCAGCGGGATCGCGACACTACTGAGGCGTACCAGCTTGATCGGCGTCGCACCCCGCTCAGACACGCCTTCCGCGGTGTAGGAGTCGACCTTGCCCGCAGCGTCGCGGCCGAATGTCACGCGAATCTGCGTCCCGGGGATAAAGAAACGATCCTTCGCCTCCGGCCGCAACTCTGAAGCGCTGACACGCATGCTGTCGACGTACAGCGCGCCGTTCCTGACGAAAACAGAGAAAGGCGCGCCCGGCTCGGCTGCATCAGCGTACGTCCCGGCATATTCCGTTAACGCCGCTGGAGCCAGCGTGATCGAGGGCGGATCTGCTACGGCAGCTTCAGGTGGTTGCTGCGCTTGACCGACAGCACTGGCGGCAGACAGGACAAGCAGCGAAACCACAGCGGCACGTCGCAACGGGCGAAGTTGCATTTCCAGAACTCCTGCTGGGGAATGTGAAAAGAGGCTACTTGCCGGTAAGATTGCCCGGGGAGGCCATGCACTGCCAGCCCGCCTTGTTATGTGATCCATCGCAAAACGGACGTTTCTCGCTCAGTCCGCAGCGGCACAGTGAAACGGCAGGCTTGCCCGTCAGATCCCACGCAGCTCCATCGGCATCGACCAGGTGGATCGCGCCTTCAACACGCAGCGGACCATTGGGGCGCACAGTGATTCGTACCGGTTCCTGCTCAGCAACTTTTGTTGGTTCCTGCGCAACGATGCTTATCGGTTCCTGCTCAAACATGGGTACAGCTCCTTAGGACATCCGCAGGCACGACTGAGCGAGACACATTCGCCCCGGGCGTTGTGGGTGTTTCCGGCAGCATAGCAGAGCGAGGCCTTCAGGCATGCTGCCCGCCTCGTTCAACACGTCCAGACAGACTTCTTAGATCGCCAGCAGTAGCGAGACACGCTCATCGAAGACGCACCCGGAGAGTGTCCGCAAGTTCCTTCATGTGCCTGACCTTGTCGATCATGGTTGGGGTGATGGCTTTCTCGCGCAGCATCATGTCGCTTTCCAGCAGCAGGCTGGTGATGGTCGACTGGAGATCCTGCGCTACTGCGGTGGTCGCCTCACGCCGGCCCAGAACCTCTGCCTGCAGCCGATTATCCAGCACACTGCGCAGCAAACGCACCACTCCGGCGGCACCCAGACTGGACAGGTTGATCTCAAGCGGTATGGCGCCTTCTGCGTTCTGCCAGACCATATCGGAAGTGGTCATTTCCGCATCCGGAAGGGACGAGTCCAGAAGGACAGCGGTCACTTTGCCACGCCGCAGACGCGCCAGCGCAGCCCTGCGGCTGCGCGCTATCTCAACGACAGCGTCTGCTTCGCGTGAAAGGGTACGCGCCAGGTTCTCGGCACCCTCGATGGAAGTGACGATCAGTACGGTGTTCTCCATGCCGCCTCATTTCAACGGACACAGAAGGTGGGAGCTAGCAACACCGGAGTGCAGGCTTGTAATCGTCACAGCACCGCCGGCGTTGAAGTTGCGCGCCCATCGTACGAGGCGCTGCTTGCCGGTTCTACGTATCTGAGATGCCGTACTCCTTCAGTTTACGGTATAGCGTGGTTTTGCCGATGCCCAGGAGTTTTGCTGCCATCAATTTATCGCCATGCAATTGCCTGATGGTATGGAGAATGGCCTCACGCTCCAGTTCCGAGATGGAGACGATCGCCGGACTGGACCGAAGTGCGTTGCCCTCGACGGGACGCATGGGCAGGTTACGCTCGTCCACACGCAGCAGGGTGTCTCCCGCCATTTGCTGCGAGAGCACCGCGCCCTGCAACTGTGTGGGCAGGTCGCTCACGTGCAGAACAGGTCCGCTTGAAAGCGAGCAGGCGCGTTCGATGGCACTTTCCAGCTCACGCACGTTACCTGGCCAGTCGTAGTCCAGCATGACCTGCATGGTAGCGGGCGCGAACTGATGAGTGACTGCACTCTCGCGGCGCATGCGCTGCAGAAAATACTCGGCAAGCACCGGTATGTCCTGGCGCCGTTCGCGGAGGGGCGGGATGCGCAGGGTAACTACGTTAAGCCGATAGTAGAGATCCTTGCGGAAGATACCCTGATCGACCAGGGCGGACAGGTTGCGGGTAGAAGCCGCCAGCACACGCACGGTCACAGGCAAGGGGACGTCTGAGCCGGGAGGGATGATCTGCTTCTCCTGCAGCGCTCGCACCAGCTTTCCCTGCAGGTCCAGCGGCATATCGCCGATGCTGTCGAGGAAGAGCGTTCCACCCTCTTCACTGACCAGGGCGCCTCTTTTTGCATTCTTGAAAGCGGTGTTCGGACCCAGCCCGTACCCGAACAGCTCTGCTTCAAGCACGGCCGGAGCTAAATGGCCGCAGTCCAGCATGGTGAAGCGCCTGCTCGCATGGGGTCCGCTCGTGTGGACCGCACGTGCGACCATCTCCTTGCCCGTGCCGCTTTCACCAAGGATCAACACGGGATGATTCGCCGGTGCGACCTTCTGCACGATCCGGACGATCTTCTCCATCTCTGGTGACGTGCCGATCATCAAGCCATCGCCATGCATTTGCAGGTGCGCCTGAATGCGCTTGCTCTCCAGTTCGTAGCTCCGGCGCTGCCCTGCACGCTCGAGCACGCTGGTCAGCTCGTCCATGGCGAACGGCTTCGTCAGGTAATCCGTCGCGCCAATGCGCATCGCCTCAACCGCGGATGTCACCGTGGCGAAGGCTGTCATGACGACGACGGACGATCTTGGACGGCGCTTGCGGATGTCTTCCAGCAGCGATAAGCCGCCTGCGGGCATCTTCAGATCCATTAGAACGACGTCCGGTGCATGGCTCAGCACGTACGCCCTCGCCTCATCGGCCGTGCTCGAGGAATGTACTTTGAAACCCATGCCTGCCGCAATTTCGCTGCACGCCTTCAGCACGGGCGGATCATCATCCACCACCAGCAGGGTGAGGATTGCCGTCGGATCGCGGAGCAAGTCGTCGGCACGTCTGCCGTAGCGCCTTGGAATCACGGCTCGACTGCCATTCGTCCACGACTGCTCACGCTCATTTACCAGACGGCTAAGTCCCGGCACAGCCGGCTTCGATGCCGGTGACGCACCGGCCAAACGTGCCGTAGCCAAGAGGTTCGCGGTAGAGGTTGCGCCGGAATGTTCGTCGATCATAGGGATTACCTGCGTACTTTTAGGGTGAAAAAGAGTAATAAGTTCCGAGTAACGAAAGGAGGTACGGAAGTTTATTCGGGGTGGCTGATCGAACCATACGCTGCGTGCGCACTCCGCACTGTCGTGCGCGATACTTTCAGAGTGCATAATCTTTCAGCCTCGCTCCAACCTGTGTTCCGCCCCGGCAATCGTGCGGCGGACGCCCTCCGGCCCATACGCATGACCCCGAACTTCGTTGCAACGGCGGAAGGATCGGTGCTGATCGAGGCAGGGAACACGCGCGTCCTGTGCAACGCGACGGTGGAGCAGACCGTCCCGGGCTGGCTGCGAAACAGCGGCAAAGGCTGGGTGACTGCGGAGTACAGCATGCTCCCGCGCGCAACCCTGACACGCACACCGCGAGAGAGCGAACGCGGCAAGATCGGTGGGCGGACGCACGAAATTCAGCGGCTGATCGGCCGGTCACTGCGCAGCGTGGTCGACCTGAAGGCGCTTGGGGAACGGTCCATCATCCTGGATTGCGACGTGCTGCAGGCAGACGGCGGTACGCGGACCGCCGCGATTACCGGTGCCTGCGTGGCCCTGGCACTCGCGCTGAATCGGCTGGTGGCCGCGGGCACGCTGCCGAAGTCACCCATGAAGGAACTGGTGGCGGCTACCTCTGTCGGCATTGTCGATGGCAACGTTTTGCTGGACCTGGCCTACGAGGAGGACTCCCAGGCGGACGTGGATATGAACGTGGTGATGACTGCGTCCGGCGGCCTGGTGGAGACACAGGCGACAGCCGAACGGGAGCCCTACACCCGTGAACAGCTGGGCACGATGCTCGATTACGCTGAGGCCGGCATCGCAGAGCTGATCCGTCTCCAGCAGGATCTGCTTGCCGTCTGACGCTGCGCATGGCCGAATATCGCGCCTCTCTGGATGAAGAATGGCAGCATCCATAGATCAGACTTCGAAGCCGCATAGTATGGTTGGCAAAACGGAAGGGACGAGAATCCGCATGAAACCCACAGCAGGTAAGCTTGCCGGTCTGAAGGCCGTATCGAACGATCGCGGTGTCATTGCCGCCGCAGCCATGGATCAACGCGGCTCGCTGCAGAAGTCCATCGCGGCAGCCAGGGGCGGCGACGCCACCGGAGACGACCTTGTCGTGTTCAAGGAACTGGTCACAAAGGTGCTGACGCGGTACGCCTCGGCCGTGCTGCTGGATCCCGAGTACGGGCTGCCCGCGGCTCGCCAGCGTAACGATGCGGGCCTGCTGCTGGCCTACGAGAAAACCGGCTACGACTCGAGCACCCCGGGCCGCTTGCCTGATCTGCTGGACATCTGGAGCGTGCGGCGTCTGAAGGAAGCAGGTGCCGACTGCATCAAAATTCTGCTTTACTACACGCCCTACGAGACTGCGGCGGTCAACGATCTGAAGCACGCATGGGTCGAGCGGATCGGTGACGAGTGCAACTACCATGACATCCCGTTCTTCATGGAGCCGATCGGCTACGACGAAAACGGCAAGGGTGAAAAGACCATCGAGTACGCCAGGAAAAAGCCCAGCGTGGTGACCAAGACCATGGAAGAGTTCGGCAAGGAGCGCTACTCGATCGACATCCTCAAAGTCGAGGTGCCCGTGGAGATGGGCTTTGTCGAAGGCACAAAGGCTTTCAAGGGCGAAAAGGCGTACACACGAATTGAAGCGCAGCAACTGTTCCGCGATGCCGAAAGTGCTACCGACAAGCCGTTTATCTACCTGTCAGCAGGCGTGACAAACCCGATCTTCATTGAGACGCTCGAACTCGTCGGCGAATCCGGCACGAAGTTCAGCGGTGTGCTCTGCGGTCGCGCTACCTGGTACGACGGCATCAAGGTCTACGCGCAGGGCGGCGCAAAGGCCTTCGAGGAGTGGCTGGACACGAAGGGCGTAGAAAATATAAAGAACGTCAACGAAGCCCTGAAGGTAGCCACGCCGTGGTATGAAAAGTTCGGCGCGAAGTCGATGGAAGAGCTGGGGTAAGAACCAACTCGCGTGAACTCAGCCTTTCAGTTTCGCTGTCGCGCCCCCGCCTGATTTTGTGAGTGCCGCGACGTGATCGTGGACGGCCTTAGTGGCAGGTGTCATCTGTGGGGTGAGTGGAAGTGAGGTGCGCGCCTTGCTGCTACTCCCCTTGGACACCGAGACAACCGTCATGTGTTCCGCGATCAGTTCCGTTTGGAAGCGCACGATGGTGTCCGGGTCGGTGATGACAGACTGCGTGTTGTTCTGAGCTTTATAGCCGGGGCCGCCGGCCATTCCCTGCACCACGAAGGTTCCCTCGCCGGAATCGGACCAGTTTGCGGAGCCTTCCGCGGCTACGCGACCGTCGGCCACGAAGCCCTTGGTGTGACTGATCTGGTGCGTGGCCGATTGACCGATCGCGAAATGCGTATTAAACGACGCAAGGTTGTACTTCTGATCCGCCTCAAGCAGCGCTTTCTCGTGGACACCGCCCGCCTGGCTGCTATCGAGCGTGATCAACATGGTGACCGCCGGGTTCAGCGCCTTCTGCATCACGATGTTATTCAGTTCCGCGTCGTCGAAACCGAACATATTCAAGTACAGCGAGATGGTGACACGGGACAGAACATACTTCAAGATGTCATGTACATCGTCGCGACCGACATAGAACAAATGAACGTCCTTGCTTGCCGCGGTGGAGTAGGACTGCTCCTTCGTAAACAGCGCAAGATCCTGCAGCGTGAACGTCTGCAGGTTCTGTGTGGGGTCGCCGAGCACGTTGCTTTGGCTCTGCTTTGCCGGGGCGGCGTAAGCCACCTGAACGTCCTTTACCGTCGGGGCGGGCGGTGGACCGGCGAGAGCGCTGGCCGGGACCGCTTGCAGATCGACAAAAGGCCTGGCAGGTACACCTGGCGCGAAAGGGAGAGCCGGGTCCTTTGCTGCACCGTTGCTCGATCCGTTGGTCTGCTTCGTACTTTTGGCGGCGACCTTCGCTGCAAGCTTGGCCATAAGGCCTCCCTCAACCCGGACCGCAAGTGACGGAAGCTGCGGTCGCGGAGAGGATAGCCGGGTACGGCGAGTGCATCAAGTAAATTCATTACGCGTTCTTGGGAAGGTGAGGGTCACAGGCACGGTGGTGCTGCCGTGCGTTATTCCCACTCGATGGTTCCAGGGGGTTTGGACGTGATGTCATAGACGACCCGATTGATGCCGCGTACCTCATTGACGATGCGGCTCGAGATGGTTCTCAGAACCTCGTACGGCAGCGGCACCCAGTCCGCCGTCATGCCATCTTCGCTATGCACCGCGCGCACCGCACAGGTGTAGGCGTAGGTTCGCTGGTCGCCCATGACGCCGACCGTCTTTACCGGCAGCAGCACGGCGAAACTCTGCCAGATCTTGCGGTACAGGCCGGCGCGCTTGATCTCTGCGACGACGATGTCGTCGGCGTTCTGCAGGATCTCGACCCGCTCTTGCGTGATCTCGCCCAGGATGCGCACGGCTAGTCCTGGGCCCGGGAATGGCTGGCGCTCAAGCACTTCTTCGGGCATGCCAAGATCGCGGCCGACGCGGCGAACCTCGTCCTTGAACAAATCGCGGAGCGGCTCAATCAGCTTCAGCTTCATGTTCTCAGGCAAGCCACCGACGTTGTGGTGACTCTTGATGGTCTGCGATGGCCCCTTCACGCTGGAGGACTCGATCACGTCGGGGTAGAGTGTGCCCTGCACCAGCCAGGCGACTTCATTGCCGCGTCCGTCGGTCGTCAACTCGCCTTTGCTCTCCTCTTCGAGCAAAATGCGCGCGGCTTCGTCGTCGAAGACTGAGATGAACTCGCGGCCGATGATCTTGCGCTTCGTCTCGGGATCGGTAATGCCGCTGAGCTGTGAAAGGAAGCGCTTCGAAGCGTCGACCGCGACCACGTTCAGGCCGAGCTTCTCACGCATGTTGGTCTGCACCTGCTGAAACTCGTTCTTGCGCAGCACACCATTGTTCACGAAGATGCACGTCAGACGGTCGCCGATGGCGCGCGACACCAGCACCGCCGCAACTGCAGAATCGACGCCGCCCGACAAACCGCAGATGGCGCGGCCTTCCCCGACCGTGTTGCGGATGGCTTCGATGGTCGTCTGGATGAAGTGCTCGGGCGTCCAGTTCGCCTCTGCACCGCAGAT
>CBAAAE010000077.1:0-8654 GCA_964658845.1 uncultured Novosphingobium sp.
GGCAGCTGGCGCAACCGATGCCCTTGTTCACGTGAATCTGGTGATTGAAGTACACGTAATCCGGCAGATCGTGGATCCGGATCCACTTGATCGATTCGCCCGTGGCCCAGGAGTGACGCACCGGCTCAAGCATGGCGGCGTTCGTCCAGATCTGCGCGTGGCAGTTGATGCAGGTCTTGGTCGGCGGAATGCCCGCGTAAGCCGACTTTTCAACGGTCACGTGGCAGTACTGGCACTGGATGCCAAGCCCCTGCACGTGGTGGCGGTGTGAAAACGGCACCGGCTGATCGGCTCGCTGACCCTGGCGCGTCACCCATGGGGAGCGCTGCAACTGGTTCAACGCCACGCCCAGCGCGACCACGATAAGACCCGTCAGCACCAGTGCGGCGCGGGCCAAAGCGTTCGAACTGCGGTCAAAAACTTGCGCCATGAGTGCGTCCTGCTTCCTCTAGTCCGTCGGAAAAGCGGTTCAGAAGACCGTCTCCGAATGAGTGATACCTACCGCGAACACCGGAAGAATGGCTCGGATTCTTCCCGCCTTGCCCGCTCAGGCTTCAAGATTCTTGCAGCCCGATTCTGAGTTGACACAGTCACTATAGCAGCGCCGAGCCCGCTAAAATGCTGCCGGTTCCTTCGCAAACCTACTTTGCTTTGTACAACTTCGATAATCGAACCCGGCCTCGAAGGGGACTGCACAACGCGTCGTGCAGGAGTCTATGTAAGGCAGTGATGATCTACCATCGCGCGTGTTCACGCCACTTGTAAATTGCGTCTGCTTTGGTCCGACATCGCCAAATCGGTAAGTCATGCGCCAACTGTCTGGTGCAACTTGGCAGCCGCGGGACGATCGCAAAGTCTGCGCCTTTCCAGGTCTGAGGTGGATAGCGGACCCATCCTGCATCGCCGGCATGATGCAAGATGGAGCGGTGAGACCGAAGCAACACAGGCCGGAACTACCCATCGACGCGCTGCTGCCAACGTTGCTGGACAGCCTGCGGGTGTCACCCAACCTGGTGCTGCAGGCAGAGCCGGGCGCGGGCAAGACCACGCGCGTACCACCCGCGCTGCTGGACACGGTTGCCGGTGGAGTACTGGTGCTGGAACCCCGCCGCCTGGCCGCTCGCATGGCGGCACGCCGGGTCGCCTTCGAGATGGGCGAGGAGCCAGGCGACACGGTCGGCTACCAGGTTCGCTTCGAAGAGGCAGTTGGGCCCAGGACCCGTCTGCGGTTCGTCACCGAGGGCATCCTCGTCCGCCGCCTGCTCTCCGATCCGCAACTGAAAGGCGTGGACGTTGTCGTCCTCGACGAGTTCCACGAGCGTCATCTCGACACCGACCTTGCCCTCGCCCTCCTTCGCCGCCTCCAGCGCTCCACCCGGCCCATGCTCAAGTTGATCGTGATGTCGGCCACGCTGGATGCCGCGCCCATCTCTGCCTTCCTGGGCGATTGCCCGGTGCTGCACGCGCCGGGACGCCTGTTTCCGCTGACCGTCGAACACCTGCCCTACTCGCCCGAATCGCTGCACGTGCAGGTGCGAGTGGCGTTCTCGCGGCTGCTGGGGGATCGCAGAGCCGGGCACACGCTCGTCTTTCTGCCGGGCGCAGCGGAGATTCGCCGTGCCGCGCACGAGTGTGAGGGCGTTGCCCGCGCCGCCGGCGTGCTGGTGGTGCCGCTGCATGGTGATCTTTCGCCCATGGAGCAGGACCGTGCGGTCAGCCCGACTGTGCAGCCCAAGCTGATCCTGGCGACGAATGTTGCGGAGAGTTCGGTGACGGTCGAGGGGGTGACCGCGGTGATCGACTCGGGTTTGGCACGGGTTGCGAGTCACTCTCCGTGGACCGGCCTGCCGACGCTCGAGGTGCGACGCATCAGCAAGGCGTCGGCAACGCAGCGGGCGGGCCGGGCGGGGCGTACCGGGCCGGGGCGCGTCCTCCGGCTGTACTCCGAGCAGGACTACCTGCTGCGAGCCGATCAGGATCTGCCGGAGATGCTGCGGACGGACCTCGCCGGCCTCGCGCTGGTTTTGCGCAGCATGGGCCTGTCACTCCTGGATTCCGAGGCTGGTGAGGCGGGTCTTGCCTGGCTCGACGACCCGCCTGCCGCTGCCGCGATCAACGCGGAGGCGCTGCTGGATCGACTGGGCGCCGTCGGTGACATCGCCGTCCGAATGGCCCGGCTGCCATTGCCGCCGCGGCTTGCGCGCACCGTGCTGGCAGCGGCGGAGCGTGGCGTCGGCGAGCAGGGATGCCTTGCCGCCGCCCTGCTGTCAGAGGGCGCTTCGACAGGCCGCAGTGATCTCCTGGAAGCCATCGACGTGCAGCACGGAACCCTGGGGGAGGCTCCCGGATCACGCAGCGATCCGCGGATGTCCGCGCGGGTTCGGCAGACTGCCCAGCAGCTGCGTCTCCTGTTGCGCGACGTGGCCGTCCGCGAGAGCGCGGGGACCGATGACGACAAGCTGCTGCTCGCCGTGCTGACCGGCTTTCCTGACCGCGTGGCCCGGCGTCGCGCCGGCAGCGAGGTGCTGCTATCGACCGGCCTGACGGCGGAGCTTGCGGGCCAGCCGCCGGCCTACCAGTTCATGGTGATCCTCGATGCGGAGGATCGCCGGGAGAAGCCGCTGCCGCTGGTGCGCACCACCGCACGCGTGGAGCCGGAATGGCTGATCGACCTTTTTCCGGAGCGCGTGCGCGAAGCTTCGTCGTTGACCTGGAATCGCTCTGCGGAGCGCGTCGACTCTACCACCCAGATGCTCTACGACAGCCTGCTGCTGCAGGAGTGGCGGGACGCGAAGCCCGAAGCCACCGCCGCCGGTCGGCTGCTGGCAGAAAAGGCTGTTGAGAGCGGTTTGCAAGGCTTTCTTGACGTGGAAGCGATGGAGAACCTGCTGGCGCGCGCAGCCTTTGCGGGGCTGCCCCTGCCCGACATCACTGCCGCCCTGGAAGAGCTTTGCAACGACCTGCAGACCTTCAGCTTTGCCGAGCTGAAGCGTGCGGCTTCCAGCCTGCTGCCCACGATAGAAGCGCGGCTGGACCTGCAGCGCCTGCGGGATCTCGCGCCCGGCACGCTGAAGCTGAAGCGTGGCCGCCAGTTGAAGGTCCACTATGAGGCCGGCAAACCGCCCTGGATCGCCTCGCGCATGCAGGACTTTTTCGGCATGCGCGAAGGTCCCAGCATCGGCCCCGACCGCACACCCGTGGTCATGCACCTGCTGGGGCCGAACCAGCGTGCGGTGCAGATGACTGCGGACCTTCAGGGCTTCTGGCAGCGGCTCTACCCGGAGATAAGGCCAGGCCTGCAGCGGCGCTATCCAGGGCATAGCTGGCCCGAGAAGCCCGTCTGACCGCTTCGACGAGAGAGTCTTGCCCGCGCATCATGCGTCTAATCTATTGAAGGTGGCGAGGACCTGAAACGCTGCCGGAAGAGAGTTCTCAGACGATGTACGTCAATCGCACCAACGGCTTTCCCACTGTCATCGATGTACCCCGCGAGGGCACCGCTCCGCTGCTGGCAAAGGTGCTCGGCATTACCGCGCTTGGCTTCTTCATCACCGCGTTCGGCGTTCTCATGGCTCCCGCGTGGGGCATGCTGCCCGGCCTGATCGCGGTGTTTGCGCTGATCTTCATGATCAATCGCGCCCGCACCAAGAGCCCCGGAACCGCGCTCGGACTCTTCCTTGCCCTGGCCTTCTTCATGGGCTGGATGATCGCGCCGACCATCAGCATGTACCTGCGCGCCTTTGGACCGGGCCTGGTCCTTAATGCTGCCCTGACGACCGGGCTGGGCATGACCGCCATGGGTTGCGTGGCCTACCTGTTCAGCATCAATTACCGGCGTGTGTCCGGCATCGCGGGCGCGGCCCTGCTGGCGCTGATCCTCGTCGGCATTGCCAGCATGTTCCTGCACTTCATGCCGCCAACGCTGTACTCGTGGCTTGCGCTGGGAATTTTCACGTTACTGACCGTGGCTGACTTCTCGCGCATCCGCGCGGGCGGCGACGGCGCAACGGCGGTCTCGCTGGCGTTGAGCATCTACCTGGATGCCATCAACATTTTCCTGATCCTCATGCAATTGATGGGCGGTGGACGCCGGCGCGACTAACCGCCTTGTTCCGGGCAAGCGCGCTGTCATCGACCAAACTCTTGTCATCCCGCAGCGTAGCGAAGGGATCTGCATGTGTGTCCGTAGCAGCAATTGTTCGGCAACGCCGATACGACCTCACCTTTGATCCCGTAGCAACGCGCGGGGAGCTTTTGTGCCTCACCGGCCGTTCTGCCGGTACAAGCACACATGCAGATCCCTTCACTTCGTTACGGCGACACCCGGTTCAGGACACAGGCAGGTCACGGGACGACGGCAGGTCACGCGGCGGCATCCCAAACAAAGACATGAAGTAGGTCACACCTTCCGCCCCGCAGCCGCATAAATCTTCATCATTAAGTCCACGTCCCGGCGACCTTCCTCGCCGTTCGGCTCCGGCTCCGTGTTGTCCAGGACGCACTTCGAAAAGTAGTCCGACTCCGCCGTGAACTGCGATGGGTCCTTGCCTGTCTCGGCGTCGCTGACCGGTGCGCCGCCGCTGATCTTCGCGGCCAGCGTGATGCCGTCGTAGCCGAAGCCGTTCAGCGTCAGCGTTCCCTTAGAACCGTACACCTTGATAAAGCCGTCCATGTTCGCGCCATAGGTCGTGGAGCAGGACGCGACAGCGCCGGACGGGAATTTCATCGTCCAGGCGACGTTCTCTTCCACCTCGTTGAAGCGGCCGTCGTGGTCGATGACCGAACTGTAGGCGTTGATCTGCGACGGCTCTTCCCCGAGCAGGAAGCGACACGCGTTCAGCGAGTACACACCCACATCCATCAGCGGCCCACCGCCCGCCAGCTTGCCATTCAAGCGCCATTCGCCCGGCTTGATATTGAAGCCGTTCGTGCTGTCGACGGCCTGGATCTTGCCCAGCACGCCGCTCCTCACGATCTGCTGGGCGTGCATCGTAGTGGCCTCACGATGCAGCCGGTAGGCGATCATCAGCTTCTTGTTCGCCTTCTTGCAGGCGGCAATCATCGCGTCGCAATCGGCGACGGAGTTCGCCATCGGCTTCTCGCACAGGACGTGCTTGCCTGCCTGCGCGGCTCGAATCGTGTACTCCGCATGCATGCTGTTCGGCAGGCCAATGTACACGGCATCGATGTTCGGATTGTTCTTGATGTTGTCGTAGTTCTCGTAGGTGTAGATCGAGCTTTCCGGGATGCCATATTCCGTGGCAGACTTGTGCGCCTTGTCCGGATGGCCGCTGACCACGGCCGTGATCTCGCCCTGCGTGCCCAGCTTTGTACCGGGCATGAAGTGCTGCAGCGAGATGCGTCCAAGGCCGACCACGCAGTAGCGAACCTTCTTCGGCGATGCCTGCGACAGCAGCGATTTGGGCAGTGCCGAGACCGCGGAAGCTGCAGCAGCAAGCTTTGTAAAGTCTCTCCGATTCAACATAGTCACCCTCTCCAAGGCAATACTTCGGTGCCGGGATTATAGCGGTGCGAGGCCCGGCAATGCTGTGTCGGGCACCTGACATCCGTCCTAAAAGCTGCAAGGCGCATCTTTTCCAAACAACCCCTCAGCACGTCTCCCGCTCCGATGTTGGAGCAGATTCCGGCGCGGGCTGCAGGTATTGATCCGAAGGCCACGCCCCCCAAGTGCTTCGCGCAGGTATCGCCGGAGCCTCACGAAGTAAGAACGAGATACAGGAACGACGGAGAAAGAAACGTTATGGGCGGCATCATCTGGTGGATTCTTGTTGGGCTGATCGCAGGTTTTATTACGGGCAAATTGATGAAGGGCAGCGGCTTCGGCGCGCTGGGCGACATCATCATCGGCATTATTGGCGCCGTCGTGGGTGGTTTTATTATGACCAAGCTGGGCTTCTCCGGTCAGGGCGGCCTTATCTACACGATCTTCGTTGCGGTCATTGGAGCGGTCCTTCTGACGCTGCTGCTTCGCCTGATCACGGGCAATCGTTCACGAAACCTGTAAGGAGCTGACGCAAATGGGCATTATGGATATGGTGGAACAGGCTGCCGGCAACCTTGGCGGCGGCGACAAGTCGCAGGTTGCAGGCGGCGTGATGGACGAGATTCAGAGCCGCCCCGGTGGCGTCTCCAGTGTCTTTTCAGCGTTTCAGAACAACGGCCTGGGCGGCCTGGTGCAGCAGTGGGCAGGCGGCCAGACGACACCCGCGTCGCCTGACCAGGTGGAGCAGGGCCTCGGCGGAACGGGCATGATCGAGAGCATAGCCAACCGGATCGGCATGTCGCCTACCATGGTCAAGATGGGGCTGGCGGTGATTCTGCCGGTGTTGGTCCATCACTACGTCTCGAACGGGCACGTGACACCACAGGGCGAACAAACCGGCGTGCCGGCACCCCCGTCGGGTGGCATCCTGCAATCGATCCTCAGCCGCATCATGTAGTTACACGTTCGGAGCGCGTAAGGCAAACAGTCAGAGCCCGCCTGCACATTGGCGGGCTTTTTCTTGTCTCATGAGGTTTGCTTTGTCAGGCTACGAGCGTCGTTCGGCAACGCCATTCGCCGCAAGTCTGCGGCAGAATGTGTTGCAATGTATCCGCTCGATCCACCCGCGTTCAAGCTACTGTCCTGACGGCAGTGGCGCGGCAACAGCGGCGGCAGGTGCAGTCGGCGTAGCGGGTGCAGCTGGCACGACCTTCATGGCGAGTCGCGGAAACGTAAAGCTGCCGCCCGCGTCATCGATCACGTTGACCTGGCAGATGTAGTTGCCGGGCTTCAGTTGCGCCAGCGGCACGTCGAACTGGAACGACACTGCGTTGCGCTCGGGCTGGTTGACCACGTCGGTCGACACCAGCGGCGTTTCCAGCACCTTCGCGCCGTTCTGCAGGAACTCGATCGACGTCAGCACGTGGATGCCGCCTAGACCGGGTCGCGCCTTCAGGCCGCTCTGCTTCGCGGCGGATTCCGTTACCGTCTGCGCGGCTGCCACGGCGGCCTGCTTGCCCGGATCGTACAGCTCGTAGAGCAGGTAAAGATGTGCGTCCTGACGGAAGACGTGAGGCACGTTTGGCACGAACTGTTTACCATCCTGCTGCAATGGATCGACCGGCTGAGGCATGCCCGGCGGCATGGGCGGACCGCGACGCGCGGGCGCTGATGCCGTGCGCTGCGAGCTGAGCACGACGCTCGAAAGCTTGATGGATTGCTTGCGCTGATC
The DNA here is from genome assembly GCA_964658845.1 of uncultured Novosphingobium sp. GTDB lineage: Bacteria > Acidobacteriota > Terriglobia > Terriglobales > Acidobacteriaceae > Terriglobus. The sequence continues at coordinate 7,236 of CBAAAE010000077.1, forward strand.
GGGGACGACAAGATCCGTCTCAAACGAACCCAAGTTGCCCGTCTCGTTCTCGCGTGCCACAAACTTGACGTGGTAATGGCCCGGCGCGAGCGTGAAGCCGGTGCTGTACTGGATGTTGCGGCGAGCCACACCGGTCGCTCCATCCACGGCAAGCTTGATGGTGTCGCGGACATTGCCCACCGCCAGGCCCTGCGCATTCTTCACCTGCGCGATGACGTCGAGCGTGGCTTTGTCCTGGTCCTTCGTGCGCGTAAAGGGAATCTGTGAACCCGGCACGATCAGGGACATGGGCACGTAGTAGCTGTTGGCGTTCTGCCGGAAGTAGAACGCTTCGAGGTACATCGAGATGTCGACCGCGGGCAGGTCGCTGTGCAACTGGTCGCTCAGCGCCTGTTCGCGATCCTCGGTCTTCTGGTGCTTGAAGTCGGCGGGAGCGTAGTAGCCGGGGCGGTATTCCAGCTTGGCGTCGCCCCGGTTCAGTTTTACGGTCAGGTGACGAAAGACGCCGTCGCGCCGCGTGTCAGACGACCGAAAACCCAGGATGTAATAGGCCTCGGTGTCGTGCTGGATGGCCTGAAAGGCGGGCGCGAAATCATTCGAGTCCGAGAAGAATTTGCCGCCGGTATCGGAGGCAAGCGTGCCCAGCGTCTCCTGCGATGCGAAGTTCGAATCAAGCCGTGCCTGCATGGCGCCGCCACTGTACGCGCCGGTACCGCGCAGCGAACCCGTGCTGGCATCGCCCAGCGGAGACAGCGCCTGCAGGCCGCGCGTGTCCACGGTGTAGATGGCCATATTCGCCTTTACGGCCTCGTTCGTGGCTGAGCGGATGCTGGATTGATTCTCGACGCCGTTGCGGGTCAGACCGCCCGAGAAATACAGCATGCTCTTGCGCTGATCGACACGCTCGAGCGACTTGGCGATGGTCTGGATCGCGTAGAGTTCCCGGTCGGTGTTCAGGCTGTTGTACTCGCTGTCGTCGGCGGTGAAGGTGCCCGCGTCGTCGGCGGTGCCGTCGCTTGATCCGGTGGTGCCGTTGGCGAAACCGCCGGCCTGGTTGGTGCCGTTGTACTTGCCCACGGTCGCCAGCAAGGCGGTCTTGTCCGCGGTGAAGTCGTGATCGAGCGAGAGCGCTGTTCCGAGGCTGGCAACCGCGACCAGGTCGGCCGGCGCCATCTTCTTGTTGATGTAATCCTGCGCGGCGGTCACGGCGCGATCGATGTCCTCGTCCTGCATGCTGGTCAGGTCAAAGAAGAAGACAATCAGCCGATGGTCGCGCAGTTGCGCCGCATCCGATCCCATGGAACGGTCGAGCATCTGCGCGATGGTGGGCGCGGTGCCGCTGACGGTGGCTTCGTTCAGTCGCGCTGCCTCATCGACGCTTTGGAAATCGAACGAGCTGATCTTCTGCGGCTTGTTGTT
>CBAAAE010000077.1:8754-12775 GCA_964658845.1 uncultured Novosphingobium sp.
ACGAAGCTGGCGAAAGGCCGTCATCAGAAGCGATACCTCGCCTGCAGGCTGATCTTGCGCGGTGCGGCGGCACCCGTAACCTGGCCGAAGTTCGAGGAGTTCAACACGGTATTCACGCCGCTGTACTGCACCGTGTTGAGAGCGTTGCTGGCCGTCAGACGAGCCTCGAAGTTGCGCAGCTCTCCAAAAGCCACGCTCTTTGAAAGGGACAGGTCGAAGCCCACGATACCCGGCAGTTCGATGGAGTTCCTCGAGGCCGTGCCGTAGGTGCCGGCAGGTGCAACGAAGGCTGACTTGTTGAACCAGTTCCGCAGATTGCCGGCACCCGCGATGCTTTGCGAGAACACGCGGTCAGGACGCAGCGTGTAGTTGTTGCCGGAGGCGGCCTGCGCCACGCTGTTCTGATATTGCGGCGTGGCGTAGCTGCCGGTGGCAAAGGTAAAGTCGCCGGAGAAGAAGATGTCGTCCAGCGCGCGAGAGACGCGGCCCGTCTTGAGAAAGGCGCGGCCCGGACCGAAGGGCAGTTCCGTTACGAAGTTGCCGGTCAGCTTGTGGCGTACGTCGAAGGTGCTGTTGCCGAACTCCAGATCGATGCGTTGATCGTTCTGCGGCACCGTATTGTTGCCTGAGCCATTGACCGAACTGGCATCGTCGATGGAGTGACCGTACTGGTACGTGGCGCCGAGGCCGATACCCTTCTGCAGCCGCTTGCGCACGTTAACGGAGAGCGCGTGGAAGCGCGACTCGCCGATGGAGTCCTCGTAAATGATGCTGTTGGTGTTGCCGCTCGAGCTGCTCGCCGTCCGGTTGGGAGAGCGGCGCATGTCGAGGTCGCCACCCAGCGCATTGTTGTACCCGACGTTCGTGATGATGCCCATGGGGAACTGGTGCTGGATATCGACATTCATCACCTGCACCGTGCCCAGGCGATAGTTGCGATTCACCGCAAAGGTGTTCGGCAGGATGCCCGTCTTGTTGCAGTTGAACGCGTTTGCCAGCGTAAAGTTCGTCAGAAAGCTGCCACAACCCTGCTGCGCGCTGACGTTGTTCTGTGTGTTCGCGAAGGGCTGCTGATAGCTCAGCGAATTTGCGAAGGTGCCGTACTGACCCGTGTTGAAGTTAATGCCATAACCCGCGCGCACGACCGTGTTCTTCACAAACTTCGGTCGCCAGGCCAGGCCAAGCCGCGGCGAGATCAGCGTGCGGTCCGAGTTGATCAGCGAACGTGGATACAGCACGCCGCTCAACGCACCGCGACTATCGGGCAGCACCTGCGCGTAGTTCTGGAGGGTCGGATCGGGATCCAGGTTGACCAGCCGGTTGTACTTTTCCACCAGAGGCGAAAAATACTCATAGCGCAGACCGGCATTGACGGTCAGGTTCGACAGCAGCCGCCAGTCATCCTGCGCGTAACCGTCATAAACCCACTGCCGCAGGTAGATCTTGTTGGCGCCGGCCTGCAGACTGCTGTTCTGCGGCGCACCCAGCAGGAAGTCCGCGAAGGAGTTGCCGGTGTTGGACTGATCGGTGCTTGTGCCGGTGCTGGGACGCTGCGTGTTCAGGCCCGTAAAGACAAACTGGCCGATGCCGTTGGTCCCGGCGATCAGGTCGCTGTGCACGCGCCGGCCGTCGAAACCGAAGCGGAAGTTGTGCTTGCCGCGCCGCCAGCTCACCACGTCGCTCAGGCTGACCGTCGATCCCAGCCGATCGGATGGGTTGGTCTCGTTTACGCTGGCAAAGTTGGTGAACGATAGGTCCGGGACGCCGTTGTACAGGCCGGGGCGCGCCGACGCGGGCCGCGGAATCGCGACGCCTGCCGCACTTGCTGGATCGAACGAACCATAGGTGAAGAAGTTCGTCGTCATCGCATGCGAGTAGTTCCAGCTGGTCGACAGGTTGTTGCTCAGCCGCCCATAACCGATGGAATAGGTCGCGCTCAGGTTGCGCCCGTCGCTGCTGGTCTTGCCGTCGAGCGTCGGCAGCAGGCCGCGTGTATCGCTGGCGCTGTGCGAGTAGGTAAAGTTGGCGCTGACGTTTTGCCGCAGCACCTTGGCCTGCTGCTGGCGATTGCCGCCACCTGCGCCGCCGCGTCCACCGCCGCCGCCGCCCCGGCCACCGAAACCACCTTGCCCGGCGCTCGCACCCAGGGAACGCTGGTAGCGGAAGGATAGCTGTGTGTTGTTGCTGCCGATGGTGGTGATGCGCTGGTAGTTGTACTGGTTCTCAGTGCCCGTCGAGCCGGTGCTCCCGACGTTGGGCAGCGGAATGTAGGCCAGCAGCGCCTGTGCCTGCGCGCTGATCTGCGCGGCGGGGATCACGTTGCAGCTTGGATTGGTTGGATTCGAACAGTCGCCATACGGCTGGCCGGTGACCGGGTTGTAGAGCGTCACGGGAGTGGTCACGCCGTTGACCGGTGCCGTCAGGCCGCCGAAGTTGCCGGCCCGCTGCGCCAGCGTGGGCACGGTCCCCTGTGTGTTGAACGGATTGATGTTGCGCTGACCCGTCAGGTTGAGGAAGACAACCTGCTTGGTGCTCGGCTTGAACACGCCGGGGATATAGGGCGATCCTGTAAACGAAACTCCGTACCGATTTGTGCTGTACGCCGGCTTGAACGCGAGGCCCGTAACCGAGAACTGCGTCGCATCCAGGGCGGAGTTACCCGCCTGGTAGAAGACGTTGCCATGGATCTGGTTCGGGTTGAAGTTGCGGAAGTTTCCGCGCCCACCTCCACCGCCGCCGCCACCCGGTCCGCCGCCTCGGCCACCACCGCCGGGACCACCACCGAAGCCGCCACCTGGACCGCCGAAACCGCCCGGTCCACCGGCAACCATGCCGCCGATCAGGCCCACCACGGCGTTCGCGATGTCGGCCTGCGCGCCACCATTCCGCTGCGCGTCGGCAATGGCCGTCTGGATGCGGTCGCGCACCTCATCCTCGTTGAATCCCGCCAGGCCGTTACTCTGCCCCGCCTGGCCGCTAATCGCAACCGAGTCGGAACCGCTGGTGGCTCCACCAAGCGAACCGCCCAGGGACGGCAGGGCAGTGCCTTCTGTGCCGGTACCCGCTGAAGCAACTTCCGTGTCTGCATCGCCCGAACCAACGGCGCTCAACGACTGCAGGCCGCGTGTCAGTGCCTGCGTGTTGCCGCCCACCAGTGCGGCCAGTGCGGCGTTGGTTCCGGACGTCTGCGCAGCGCGTGCGGCAACGCGCGAGGCCAGTTCCATGTGGAAGGCGGCGGTGCCGGTATGCTGGGTTGCGTTCAGCAGAACCTCTGCGGTCGCGGGCGCGAACGCGGCGAACTCCGCACGCAGCACGTAACGGCCGTTGCGCGGGATCAGCAGGCGAAAGCTGCCGGTGATGTCGGTGGCTGCGGCATACTTGCGGCCGGTCAGCGTGTTGGTCGCGGTAACCGTAACGCCGGGCAGCGACGGTCCCGCGAGAGCCTTGCCGCTGCTGTCAGTCGCCGCTGCCCTGACCGTGCCGGTGATGGTGCCGCCCTGCACCTCTGTCGCTGCCGCCGGTGCGGAGGCCTGGGCAGCCGGCGCACCCGGGGCTGCCGCGTCAGGGGGCGGCGTAGGGGTCTGTGCGCGCAGTGCCGACCCCGCTAGCAAGAGGGTTGACAATGACAAACGCTGCATCGAGCGGCGTGCGCGCAAGGGTTTCCTGAGAAGAAGCTCGGCTTTCGCCCCGTTCTAGTTCCTAAGACGTGCCTACCCCCGCGGATGTTTCGCCCTGCGCTGTCGAATTGCGTGCTGTAGGAAAGCAGGGCCTATCTGTCGGGTTGGACGCGACGACTGGGGCAGGCCAGCGGCCGCCTGCCATTACCCTCTGTCATCTCCCAAAACCCTGTCATCCCGTAGCGGAGCGAAAGGATCTGCATGTGTGCTCGTGTCCGGCAATGTTCCGCACCCTCTACCGGTCGGTCTTCCATACGTGCCTCATCCGGGCAGTCTGCCGGTATAAACACACATACAGATCCCTCCACTGCGTTGCGGGATGACATCGGACGTTGCGGCATGAC
>CBAAAE010000078.1:0-4321 GCA_964658845.1 uncultured Novosphingobium sp.
GTGGACACCTTTGACGGCTGGGCGTGGCTGGGCGTGGTGCCGTTCGCCATGGAGAGTGTTCGCTTTCGCACTCTTGGCCAGCACAGCGTCAGCGTGCCCTCTGCGGAGGCGTTTCCTGAGCTGAACCTGCGTACCTATGTCACCGGTCCGGACGGCCGCGCCGGGGTGTACTTCTACTCGCTGGATGCCGGCAGCCTGCTTGCCGTGGTGGGTGCGCGCGTTGCCTTCGGGCTGCCGTACTTCTGGGCTCGCATGTCCGAGACGGTCTACCGAGGCGCCATACGCTACACCTCAAAACGTCTGCTGAGCGGTGGAGGCGAGGTGCAGTTTGCCGCACGCTTTCGCTCCCTCGGCACGCCGAGCCCTGAAGACGATCTCCGCCACTTCCTTACGGAACGCTACGCCCTGTTTGTGCGCCGCTTCGGTGCCGTGCAGATCGGCCATATCCATCACCGGCCATGGCACCTCGAGGACGCCGAGGCCGAGCTGGAACGAAACGACCTGCCCGGCAGCTTCGGCTTTACCCTGCCGCACCGGCCTCCTTTGCTGCACTACTCGCACGAGATCGAGATGGAGGCCTGGCTGCCGCGCCGCACAAGGTAGTCGCGTCGGGAGGGTTGCCAGCTACACTGCTCTAAGTCCCCTCTGGAGCCTCTCTCATGCGTGTCGCACCCCTGCTGTTTGCTGCGCTGCTCGCCGTACCCGCTGCCTTTGCACAGATGTCCCTGATCATCCCGCCCCTCGCGCAGGAAGAGGCGAAGAGCATCGATCCGGAACGGCTTCGCCAGCACGATAAAACACTCGCAAGCGACGCCTTCGAAGGCCGTGCGCCCGGCCAGCCCGGCGGTGAAAAGGCAGCGCAGTACATCGCTGCGGCGTTTAAGTCCGCAGACCTGGAGCCGGCCGGGGACAACGGCACCTATTTCCAGAAGGTGCCGCTGGTCGGCGTAAAAACGGACAGCGCTGCGACGAAGTTCTCGCTCGTCACCGCAGGCGCAGCATCCATGGATCTGACCTTCGGCAGCGACTATGTCACCAACAATCAACTGCACACTCCCGCTGCGGACATTGACGCTCCCATTGTCTTCGTCGGCCACGGCATCGTCGCGCCGGAGTATGGCTGGGATGACTACAAGGGGATTGATGTCAAAGGCAAGGTGGCTCTCGTCGTGGTGAATGAACCGCCGAGCGACGATCCGAAATTTTTTATCGGCAAGAGCATGACCTACTACGGTCGGTGGACTTACAAATTCGAGGAAGCGGGCCGACATGGCGCGGTAGGCGTGCTCATCATCCACCGCACAGACCTGGCAAGTTATGGCTGGCAGGTGGTGCAGAATTCGTGGTCGGGCGAGCACAGCTACCTGCGCAACGACCCCGATGCGCGACTTACCGCCGCAAGCTGGATCCAGCACGACGTTGCAGATAAGCTGCTGGCAAGCGTGCACATGACTGCGGACCAGGCGATCGAGGCAAGTAATCAGCGCGGCTTCAAAGCGGTCGACTTGCCTGTCCGTCTGAAGGCGCATGTGGTTAGTACCGTAAATCTGTATGAGTCGGCGAACGTCGTAGCAAAAGTCACGGGAGTCAAGCCAGGCCACGACGTGATGTACACCGCGCACTATGACCATTTCGGCATCGATCGCACACGCAAGGGCGACCCTGTCTTTCATGGCGCCGCCGACAACGGCACAGGCACGTCCATCATCCTCGAGATGGCGCGCGCCTTCGCCATGAAGAAGATTCAGCCGCCCTCCACCGTGATCTTCGCCGCCGTTACCGCGGAGGAGCAGGGCCTGCTTGGTTCGCAGTATCTCGGCATGCATCCGCCGGTTCCGGCACGCGACTTGTCACTCGATTTAAATTACGACGAGTTACTACCGCTCGGCGATGTCTCGAGCGTGCGCGCAGGTGGCGCAGAACGCACCACCGTGTACCCGCTGATGGACGCGCTCGCAAAGCAGGACGGCCTGACCCTGCAGCGCGGCGGTGCCGACACCGGCGGCGGCTACTTCCGATCTGACCACTTCAGCCTGGCGCGCGTTGGTGTGCCGGCGTTCTCAGTCGGCGAAGGCTCGCTCTTCGTTGGACACGATGAAGCCTGGGCACGCGAACAGCAGCGCGACTTCGGCGCCAACAAATACCACACACCCGCGGACGCCTACAGCGACAGCATGGACTTCACTGGCAACGCTCACATCGCCCGCTTCGGCTTCGAACTTGGCTGGCTCGTCATGGCCCAGCCGCAGCGGGTGGAGTGGGTGCCCGGCGACGAATTCGAAGCAGCACGCAAGAAGAGCGACGCACGATAAGGCATTTCTCCTGTTAGACCTTGCTGCGGCGTTCCTGTTGTGCAAAGCCCTTTGAATGTCACCCACACGTCATCCCGCGACGCAGTAGAGTCAAGAGTTCTCGACCTGCAGGGCCTTGCCGCTAAGTGCTTCTTAAGGCTACGGGGGCCCAGCGCAGAAGGCAGCGTTGCAGACGCAGCCGAAAATATTGCTGCAGCCATACGGGATAAAGGTTGTAGAGAACATTGCTGAGGCATAGCAGTACGCTCCAGGCCAGTTGCCCATGTACCGCTGCGTAGATCGCTGCTAACAGGAGGAAAATAACATCGCCAGGTGGAAACGTTCCCTGCTGTAAGTGACTCCTATCATCTTCTTCAATCCGTCACGGTTGCGAAACCACGGAACCTGCAGAGAATCATGCGCAGAAAGAGTCAGGATCAACTCCTGTCCTGTGTCAAACGAACGAGCAGCGGAACGCGCAACAGGCGATACACTCTGGTACTTGAACTCAGGTATAACTTGCGGAGAGCAGTCGCGGGAACCACATAAGCAACAAGGCTGCCTGCGACAAAGCCGTACATCCACGGCCTCTTCATGGATTGGTAGCAATAAACGGAAATGGGCGCGATGCAGAGAATGGACCACAAGACGTTCAGCAGCATGTTTCTATACGTCGCCGAGCGACGGGCTCGGAGCCTCTTTATGTCTTGTTTGTTCCTGGCGTTTCGGCTCGGTACTTTCCGCAGAGCCTGGGGTCGCAGTCATACCGTTCCCTTTCGCATCAAGCTTGATGTGCTCTGATGAATGTTCAAAGCGCCGATAGGGAACGGCCAAGTACTTAAGCTACGCTGCGAAACAGCTTTGTAAGATAGCTCCGGACCGGGATGTCGATGAAGTAGAGGGCCGCGAAGGCTATGGCAATGCTGGCGAGTGTCCCGCCCAGCATCAACACCATGGGCGCGATCGCGACATGCAGCAGGATGGGGATATTTTTTACAATTCGAAACACCGGCTGGTGCAGCAGATAGAGTGGGTAGGATAACTCTCCGGATGCCCTGCAGACTCTTACCTGGAGGGCCGAGATTTTAGCTGTCGCTGCACCGGCAACCAGAACCGGAAAGATCAGCAGCACTGCCACCAAGCTGTACGTTGAGCCCGAGACGGGGGCCAGTAAGGTAATCAAGAGTATGACCGCCGCTGACCACAATGGCAGGGATTTCATCTGGCGAGGCAGGCCGGTACGGAACAGAACTACACCAAGCCAGAATGAGCAGCATACCCGGAATGTTCCTGCCAGAAAGAGGCCGGGGGACGCAAAACCTATAAGCAGAAACGAGCCAGGCGCTAAAACACCTGATGTTACTGCAAGGCCGACCGCGGACACAGCCACGACACCAAGCAGAACCCGTACGCCGCTTCTTCCGAACCGGCTGCCATAGAGGAAGTTCACTATCAGCTCAAAGAACAATGACCAGACTGGATTGTTGTAAGGGTATGCCTGGGTGTTAGGAACCCCTGTGATAAAGCCGACCGGGAACAGCAGGAATGATCCGACGATTAACAATGGTGATGCTGGAGTGTGGCCCAGGATCGCTACTGCGATGCCGAGTGCGGTTCCCAGAAACAGCATGGGGTAAAGCCGCACGATGCGCCGAATCGCAAACTGACCCTGACTCATACCCGTCCCATCGAGCTTCCGGTCATAGGCAAAAGCCAGGACATAGCCACTCAGCAGGAAGAAGAAATCCACCGCCAGTCCGGCGCTTGGCGGCTTGTAAGTCAAATTCAGTAGCTCAGTCCCATGCAGTAACAGAACGCATAATGCGGCAACTCCCCTTAAGCCATCAAGCGCATGCAGATGTTTCGTGTGTGTCGAAGAAGCCGTCCCCAAAGGGACCATAGCACATCGGATGTCAAAGGTAACCTCACTCAAGGCAAGTGGTCCAAAAAGGCCGGAACGACTGATTACTTCTGTTTGCGCAAGGGAGCGAAAAGATTGGCAGAAGCGTACCACATCCGGTCCGCTTTGA
>CBAAAE010000078.1:4421-10037 GCA_964658845.1 uncultured Novosphingobium sp.
GCCTGCAAAGAATGCTGCTTTATTGCTCGTCGACGATTTCGCAAGGTGCTAGCATCCGCACATGCGATTTGCCTTCTTCATTCTGTAGGCGTTTCCGGAGACCCGAAAGTTGGGATTGTCATGAGAAAACTGCTGCTTGGATTGGCCCTGTGTCTTCTCGTATCCTCCCCTGCCTTCGGTGCGGAGAACCCTTGGGCTGGAACCTGGAAACTCGATATGAGTAAGAGTACCTTCGCAAATTCCTTCACTTACACACAGACTCCTGACGGCATGATGCACTACGTCGACGGACCCGAAGTAACTAACTTCCGCATCGACGGCAAGCCCTATACCAGTCGGGGCATCCATACATCCACGTGGACCGCCACCGGCCCGCGCACGTGGGACACGATCCACAAGGCTGGGGACGTCGTCGAATCGACGACCCACCGGCAGCTCTCGGAAGACAACCAGACCTTCACCATGACCACCGACGGCACGGCTGCGGATGGCTCGACGCTCCACTATGTGGACGTCTACACCCGCGTTTCAGGCACGACGGGCCTGCTCGGCAGCTGGCGTTCGACCAGTTCCACGAGCACTTACTCTTCCGACGAGAGGATCACGATTTTTCCCTCTCCTCCGGGCACCTATCACCAGCAATCTACGAGGGACAAATCCACCATCGAGGGAAAGACCGACGGCTCTGAATTTCCTCTGAAAGGTCCTCGAATCTCACCTGGAGTCACCATGGCCATGAAGGTCGTCTCGCCCCACAGCTTCACGTACACCATGAAACTCGACGGCAACGTCCAGTACGAGGGAGTTCAAACGATGGCCGAAGACGAGAAGTCGTTCACCAACACCTCCTGGATCAAGGGCAGCGAAGGCACGAAGTTCACTTACTTCTACGTCCGGGAATAAGCTGGCGTGCCTTTTCGAAGGGCGGCTTGGTGGGGATCCAGCGACGATGCCGCTGTGCGCGTTCGTATAATTCGACGAGCAGCAAGGAACGAGAGTCTGGAAGGCAAGTCATGGCAGCAGCTTTGGAAGGTCGCATCGCACTGGTCACGGGAGCGTCGCAGGGCATTGGGCGGGCCGTTGCACTGGAACTTGCGCGGGCGGGCGCAACTGTCGCCCTGGCGGCGCGCAACGTGAGCAAACTGGGCGAGGTGAAGGCCGAGATTGAGGCCGCCGGTGGCAAGGCGGAGAGCTTTGCCATGGATGTCAGCAACGAGGATTCCATCAGGACCACGGCGAAAGAAATCGTCGCGAAGCTGGGGCCGGTGCAGATCCTCGTGAACAACGCCGGCATCACGCGCGACGGTCTTCTCATGCGCATGAAGTCCGGCGACTGGGACGACGTTTTGAACACCAATTTGAAGGGTGTGTTTTTGCTGACGCAGACGCTGCTGCATCCCATGATGAAGGGGCGGTGGGGCCGGATCATCAACATCACCTCGGTTGTTGGTGAAACCGGGCAGGCGGGGCAGGCGAACTATGCCGCTTCCAAGGCGGGCCTGATCGGCCTGACCAAATCGCTCGCGCGTGAGATTGCAAGTCGAGGCATCACGGTGAACGCCGTCGCGCCCGGCTACATCGAAACCGACATGACGCATGTCCTGACCGACGAGCAGAAGGCGGCGATGCTCGGCTTTGTGCCACTGGCGCGCGCCGGCACGGTTGCCGACGTTGCGAACGCGGTTCGCTTCCTTGCCGGCGATGAGGCAAGCTACATCACCGGTCACACGCTCGATGTGAACGGTGGCCTGTACATGGGTTAGCTCAGCCATGACCGATCCTTCAGGCGCGACGACTCCGGGCTTTTCGATACGTCCGGCCGAGTGGCCCGCCGATGAAGCCGTGGCGCAGCAGCTTCTCCGGAACTACGCGGCATACCTGGCGGGCACGCCGGCAAACATCTGCATCGACCATTTGGACGAGGTCCTGACCACGCTGCCGCAGACGTGGTCCGAACCAGACGGCGTGCTGCTGTTGGGCTTCTTTGGAGCGGTGCCTGCGGGCTGCGTTGCCATCAAGGTGCGGCACGATCGTCCGGGTGCGTGCGAGATGAAGCGCCTGTGGGTGGAGAGCCATGCCCGGGGACACCGGGCCGGCCGCGCCCTGGCACAGGCTGCCATCGAATGGAGCCGGTCACACGGAGCGGATACGCTCCTGCTGGATACTCTTCCAGAGGCTATGCCTGAGGCTGCCGCGCTCTACCTTTCGCTCGGCTTCACGGAAACAGAGCGGCATAACAGCAATCCGGTGGCTGGACTGCGGTTTCTGCAACTGCGGTTGCGGTAGGCTTGAAGTGTTCTCGAGCACCTTCAAGCCGGGCTGGGGAGCCATGCAGCACGTTCTGCACCGCAGTCTCTCCCTCGTCACGAATCCGCGGTGGTTCGCGCAACCTGGGGCTCGGCGCAGTTTGTCCTTGTCAGCCATTTCGCCGCTCATTAGCTTGTGACTAATGGCTGACATGCACATCATGATGCCGGTGGCGACGCCGGCGAAAACAGCGGGACCAGCGGCGATGAATATCGGGACGACGATTCGCGGCTACCGGCTGCAAAAAGGCATGTCGCAGGGCGATATTGAAAAGCGCACCGGTCTGCTGCGCTGCTATCTTTCGCGGGTGGAAAACGGCCACACCGTGCCGTCGCTTGAGACCCTGCAGAAGATTGCCGGCGCGCTCGAACTGCCCATGGGCCAGTTCTTCGCAGATGCGCCGGTAGAGCGCGAACTTGCCGCGCTCTCCCTTTCGTCAGACGAGATTCGCTTTCTTTCCGAGGTGCAGCGCTACAGCGCGCACCTGTCCGAGAGCGACCGCAAACTGCTGCTTGCGATGGTGAAGAAATTCGCGCACACAACGTTCACCTGAACGTTACCGCAGCGCTCGAACGAAGTATCCAAACAGGGCCAGCAGCAGCGCGCCGCCGGCAAACGTGATCTTCTGCCGCTGCAGATAGCGTGCTCGCCCACTGGTCATCTGGGATAGCAGAGGCACACCCAGCGCAAGGCCGGTGAGGAAGCCACCCAGGTGCGCCATGTTGTCGATGCGCAACTCGTCTAACCCGATCCCGTGCATCAGGGGGCGTACCAGGGTGCCTGCGCCGATCAGCAGATTCAATGCAGCAAAGGACACAACGGACCGTCGAATCGCGTGCAACTCCCGCAGTGGGATCCCTGCAAAGCCGGGCCGCGGCTGGGCGAGTCGCTTGTTTGAGAACAGCACGATCAGGATGCCCGCGATCCCAAACACCGCACCCGATGCGCCTGCACCTACCTGCCCGTACTGCCGCTCGACTACGTTGGCCGCGACGGAGAGCAGGTTGCCCGCGGCGCCGGTCAGCAGGTAGACGGAACACACGCCGAAGAAGCCGAGCAACGGTTCGCCGATGACGCCCAGGTTCCACAGGCACCACATGTTGGTGGCCAGGTGCACCAGGCCCACGTGCACGAACATCGCGGTCACAATACGCCACCACTGATGACCTGCCACAACGGCTTCGGCATTGTTTGCGCCAAAGCGGATCAGGTCTTCCGGCGACGGTGTCAGCCGGTCCACGCCCGCGTGCAGCATCCACAGGTAGACAGCTATATTGACGGCAAGCAGAAGGTAGGTGGCAGGCGCCTGGGCCATGCGGCGGAAGCCGTTGCCGCGTGTGCGTACGGGCCGTACGGCCTGTGCGAGTGCCGCGTCTTCCCGTTGAGCGTCTTGAGTATCCCGAGGCGCTATGCGGCCGGGCATGTCCACGGACGGGTCGAACTGGGATGGGAGTGCCGAGCCAGAGGCGGGCATGGAAGGGTCTGCGGGGCTAAATGGCGCGCTCGCGTCCGTGCAGCCTGCGCTGCTGCACCGTCTGCGAGATAAGCCCCGGAGCAGGCGTGGCAATCGCCACCAAGACCCACAGGAGCACCGAGAAAAGCAGGCCGCCAACAGCCGCCGACTGCAGCGTCAGAGCCAGCGAGAGGTGCCGCATGTGCAGCTCGGCAAATGTCACCTGCGCCCACGGACCGCGATACACGATCATGGTTGCAAGCAGAAACGCGAACACGGAAACGGTAAAGACAGACAACAGCACCAGATCGATGGTGCGATGCAGACGCTGGCGGGCGCGGCAGTGCCGGCACTCTTCCAGGTGCTCCACGTAGGCTCCGCGGACCTCGGACGAGACCGCCGTCAGATCGTAGCGCCAGCCGGAGAGAATGTCGCCAACCACCTGATCGGAGCACCCGTTTTCACTGCCCAGCAAGGATGCTGCGAACCCGTACGCGCGAAGGTCTTCCACATATCCTCCAGGCGCCGACTGCGATCTTTCATTGGAATTCATCATAGGTTCATGTCTATCTTAGTGATTTCGATGCGCGGAATCCAGTGACGATTCAGCGTCACCCTGGTGAGATGCCTAGGGCTAAAGGCTCAGACTCTCCATGCTCGCGTTCTGGGGCGCCAGAATCACCCTGTTCCCGAGCAGGCTCAGCCTGTCTCCAAGGGCCTGTTCGGCCGCCAGACGAGCCAGTTCAGGCATGTTGTTGCTCTCGGAAAGGTGCGCAAGCACCACGTACCGCGCGCCGCCGTCATAGTCCCGCGTTAGAAACTCCGCCGCCGCCGTGTTGGACAGGTGACCCACCCGCGACAGCACCCTCTGCTTCACGCTCCAGGGATAGGGGCCGTCCCGCAGCATCTCCAGATCGTGGTTTGACTCGATCAGCAGCACATCACAGTTCTTCAGGGCGAGCTTCACGTTCTCCGGCACATACCCCAGATCGGTGGCGAAGCCAAACCGCAGACCTTCCGCGCAGAAGACGAATCCGCAGGGATCGGCGGCATCGTGCGGGATGGTGAACGGCAGGATGTCGATGTCGCCGATGCACAGGTGGCGGCCGGCGCGAAAGTACTCCACTGCCGGCAGTGCGGTGGGGTCGTCGCGAAGGCTCTGCCTGGTTTCAGGAGCGGTGTCTTCGCACAGATCGTCGCTCGCGGCCGCAAGCAGGGTGCCGGACGGGTCCCTGGTGGCGTCGACGCCGAAGGAGGCGTCATACCCGCGGGCGGCATTCATACCCGCAACGTGATTCACTTCGAAATCGTCCGCGAGATAGTTCTCCAGCGGCGCGTCCTCACCCGCCTGCATCGATGTCGCAATTTGGTGCGCCAGTGCCTGCGCCTCCAGCCGCTCCTGCTTCTCGCGACGGACACCATCAAGCCACTGCTTGTAGCTCACGGTGGTGCGCGGCGTCATCTGCCGAACCCAGGCGCGGTGCGTGGCTTCCGTGAAGTACACAGGGATCTTCAGCTTGCGGGCAAGTACCGGCAGTCCGCTGACGTGATCGGCATGCTCGTGGGTAATCAGGATGGCGTCAAGCCGGCCTGGATCCTCGCCAGCCGCAGCCATGCGGCGCATCAGTTCGCGGCAGGACAGGCCCGCGTCAACCAGGATGCGCGTCTTCGACGACGCGATCACGGCGCTGTTGCCCTTGGACCCCGAGGCGAGAACCGTCATCTGCATCATGCGAACAGTTTACTGATCTGTTACGTGGAATACGAGGCCGTTACTACCTTGGTTCGAGTTAGTCAGCAGTAGATGTGCTTCTGGCTAGCTAAGGCCTATGCGAGTTCGAACCGTGAACACTCAC
>CBAAAE010000078.1:10047-12718 GCA_964658845.1 uncultured Novosphingobium sp.
GGCATCTCGGCGTACGCGAACTCGGCAGCGGATTTCAACATCTTCGATGAGAACGGCAGGATGACAGGCACCATTTTGCGGGGAAAGCTGCTCGCTACTCTCTAGCCCTTTGGTTCGTCATCCCGGGCGTAGCGAAGGATCCCTGCACCCTGAGATCAGTTCACCTCTCGAAGACTTCTAGCGAGAAAGCAATTGCGTCCGCACGCCAGCGGAACGTCGAGGGCTCCTTCGCTGCGCTCAGGATCACGATTGACTTCCACCTATGCGGTGCGCAGCGGTGCGAGAAACTTCACGGTACTCTTCATCACCACTTCGTCCCGCTGATTGAACGTCTGCGTGTAGATCGTGACGAGGCCAAGTTCGGGCCGCTTCTTGGACGCACGCAGCCCCACGACCTCTGCTTCGGTGCGCAGGGAGTCGCCGGGGCGGACCGGCTCGGTCCAGCGGATCTCTTCCACGCCCGCGCCGATCATGCCACCGTGTACCTTGATCGTCTCCACGCGCAACCGCATGACGATTGCCGCGGTCAGCCATCCCGATGCAGCCAGCCCCTTGAAGAAGCTGCTCTTGCCGGCCGATTCGTCCAGGTGAAAGGGCTGCGGATCGTACTTCTCCGCGAACTCGGTGATTTCCTGCGCGCTGACCTTCACGCTGCGGTTCGAGGCGAACTTCTGGCCAAGCTTGAAGTCTTCGAAGTAAAGCTCTTCGTCCATGTGCGTCAGCGCTCCTGTGCATGCATCCCGTTCCGCGCAGGCGATGTTGCCCAAACCTGCTTGCGAGAACAGCGCAGCGACACCAGAGTTTAGCAAACACGCGCGAGTCATGAGTCGCTGTCAGGTTCACGGACCTGACCGCATCCCATGTGGGCGTGTCATGAGCGGCTTGCCTAGACACGCACCAGCACGACGGAGATGTTGTCACGTCCGCCACTGTGGTTGGCAGCATCGACCAGGTGCTGCGCCAGCTCCGGAAGACTGCCGCTGCCCTTCAGGATGTGCGCAATGACTCCATCGTCTATTTCGCACGTCAGGCCGTCGGAACAGAGCAGCAGCAGATCGCCCGCACCGATCGCGTGGACGGCGACATCCGGCTCCACATGGGCTTCCGTGCCGACGGCCCGCGTGATGACACTGCGCAGCGGCGAACGAGCAGCTTCCTCCAGCGTCAGGCGTCCGGACAGCACCTGTTCGTCGAGGTAGGAGTGGTCGACGGTCAACTGCTCCAGCACGCCTTCGCGCAGCCGGTAACAGCGCGAATCGCCGACGTTCACGGTCCAGCATTGCGCTGCGGGCCGATCCACGCTCACGGCGACCAGCGTCGTTCCCATGCCACGCAGAGGCGGGTGACGCGCCGCCTCGGCAAATACCGCAGCATTGGCCGCAAGCGCGGCTTCACGCAGACGGTGACGCCGCACGATGTCCTGCGTGGCGTCTCGCGCCTCAACCAGAAAAGTGTCCGCGGCCAGTCGGGACGCGATCTCGCCACCGGCGGCGCCGCCCATGCCATCGCAGACGACATACAGCCCGAGCGACGGGTCCGCGGCAAAGGCGTCCTCGTTGTGATCGCGGACGCGGCCCGTATCGGACAACATGGCGGCGTGAGACGCGCTGCCCGGGATGTTCCTCTGGTCGGTCAAAAAAGCTGCCTGCGGGACTGCCGCTCCGTTCGGTTAAGCTCAAGTCTCAAGCACTACGAAACGCGTGCGGTCTCAGTGTAGTTCGCATCGCCAGGGTACCGGTTTTGGCAGAGATCAGGCACGGCGACAACCTTCCCCTGCTGCGCGCCATGCCGGCGGCTTCCGTGCACCTGGTGTATGTCGATCCGCCGTTCAACACCGGCCGGACTCAGTGGCGCAGACGCAGCCGCGCCGTGCGCGACGACACCAGCGAGCGGGTCGGCTTTGGCGGTCGCCGATACCGTGCCGAGCTGCTGAACACCGCCGTCGAATACCTCGACCAGTTCGATGACCTGCTGCAGTTTCTGGAGCCACGGCTGCAGGAGGCGCACCGCGTGCTGACGCCGGACGGCGCCCTGTTCTTCCAGATCGACTATCGCGAGGCGCACTACTGCAAACTGCTGCTCGACAGCATCTTCGGCCGCGACTGCTTTCAGAACGAGATCATCTGGGCCTATGACTATGGCTCGCGGCCGGCGCGCAAGTGGCCCACCAAGCACGACACCATCTTCTGGTACACGAAGCATCCGAAGCTCTACACCTTTCGGCGCGCGGCCTCGGACCGCATACCGTACATGGCGCCAACGCTCGTCGGCAAAGAGAAAGCAGACCGCGGCAAGACGCCGACCGACGTGTGGTGGCACACCATCGTGTCGCCCACCGGCCGGGAAAAGACCGGCTACCCGACGCAGAAGCCGCTCGGCATCCTGGAGCGCATTATCTGCGTGCATACTAACCCGGGCGACGTGGTGCTGGATTTGTTTGCAGGCAGCGGCACGGCAGCCGAAGCCGCCGCAAAGCACGGCCGAGACTGGATCGCGATGGACCGCAGCAAGGAAGCGGTGACGGTCATGCAGAAGCGCTTGGCGGCCTGGCTGCCACAGGGGACATCCGCATCGTAGCGCTTTCCACGACGCTGCCAGCCATCTTTCTCGGGCGGATAACACGGGCTCAGGATGCGCTTTCACGGCCGCAGAAACATAAATCGGGCTCGCC
>CBAAAE010000079.1:0-12203 GCA_964658845.1 uncultured Novosphingobium sp.
ATCCATTGCATGTGTCCTTCAACGGCTGGGCACTGTTTCTGCTGGCATGCATCGCTGTCGACCAGATGGGCAAAACAGGACACCGCGCCTGGCTGACGGTCGCCGTGCTGTTCTGCGTGTACACCCTGGGCCAGGAGTACATGCTGGAGAAAGGGAGCTTGGTGCGCGTGCTGCTGCATCGCCCTGACCCGTTTGAAGATGCAGATCTGCCGAGGCTAATAGCCGCGACCAACGGTCAGAGAATCGCGTTTCCGGTGAGCCAGGCAGGCGCGTTGATCGATACCTTGACTGCGAAGAACCTCTACGAGCCGCAGTATCTCTGCATTCCCGCCATCGATGCACATGCTGAACAGCGCACCGTGCAGGACATGCGACGAGCAAACTACGCGCTGATTCCGAATGACGGAAAGACCGTTGGCGAGAACGAAATCCACAACGTAGGTATGCGGTATCACCTGCGACTCAATTACAGGTACAAGGCACGCAGAAAACCCTACCTGCAAGGCGCTCTTACCGTTGCAGAGCTGCAGCAGCACTGGCAGCCGCAGGGCGTCTACGGCAGTTACACTCTTTATCGGAAAATTAATTAAGGTGGCTTAACACCAGAAAAGGCCCGCACGAAGCGGGCCTTTTCTTCTTTCTAACCGATTCTACAGGTCGTGGATCGTGCTTACTTTCAGGATTTCGAGTTCACGTTTGCCGTTGGGCGTGACCACCGTCGTCTCGTCTCCTACCTGCTTGCCCACCAGGGCGCGGCCGATGGGCGATGTGGTGCTGATCAGGCCCTTGGTCACGTCGCTCTCTTCGCTGGTGACCAGCTTGTAGGTAAGTTCTTCCTGCTTGCTCTGATCGAAGATCACGATCGTCGATCCGAAGCCGATGCGGTCGTGCGGAATGTTAGCCAGATTGACCAGCGACAGCTCGGCCATGCGGCGCTTCAACTGGCCCAGGTGCGCGTTCACAAACTCCTGCCGCTGCTTGGCCGAGTGGTACTCGGCATTTTCGCTCAGGTCGCCGAGCGAGGCGGCGCGCTTGATCTCTGCCGGCAGTTCATTGGTCAGCTCATACTCGAGCGTCCGGATCTGTTCTTCAAGTTTCTTGGTGACGTCGAGCATCGTTCTGTTCCGTTCCGAAAGATGGGTGCCGCGAAGGGCACGCCAGCGGCTCTGCGTACATTCTGATTATAACGACGCGTGATGGTAGATGCAGGCCAGCTCAGGCGGACGCTTGCGGACGACGCCGCGTCTGCGCGTCCATCCAGTCCTGCAGGATAATCACAGCCGCGTACTGGTCCAGTACCGCCTTCCGGGCGGGTCCGCGGGGGTGTCCCAGGCGATCCAGCAGTTCGTGCGCAGCGTTGCTGGTCAGCCGCTCATCCTGCAGGTGTACCGGCAGGCCGAAAGCATCGCGCACGGCCGCAGCAAACGCCTGGACCTTCGCGGCCTGCGGTGACACCTCGCCGGACATGTGCAGCGGATTGCCCGCGACAATCTCCGTGACCCCGTGCTTGCGCACCAGCCGGCCGATGTTCTTCAGCTCCTGCTTCAGGCTGGTGCGGCCCATGGTGATCAGTGGTTGCGCCACGCCGAGCGGATCGGTCATGGCAATGCCTACGCGCCGGTCGCCAATGTCGAGCCCGAGGATGCGCGGCAACACCTGCATACCTTGAGGATAGTGCCTAAGCCGAAGGGCCGCGCAAAGGCGGCCCTCCTGGTTTCAGCCGGAGCGTTTCAGCTTCTGCCGATAACCTCGAGCTTTACGCGCGCCAGGCCCTGCTCCACCATGCCGATTTCACGGGCTGCCGCGGAGGACAGGTCGATGATCCGGTTGGGGGCCAGGGTGCCGCGGTCGTTGATGCGTACGATGACAGAGCGCATGGAGCGCAGGTTGGTCACGCGAACCACGGTTCCCAGCGGCAGCGAGTTGTGAGCGGCCGTCAGTTCGTCTTCGTCAAAGGTCTCGCCGGACGCCGTTTTACGTCCATTCCACACGGAACCGTACCACGAGGCCAGGCCGGCGAGGGGATTGATGTGGAACAGCCGGTGACGCTTCACCGGGAGAATGGGTGGGGAAGGTGGCGCGGGCGCCGGCGCCAGAGGTGCAACCGTTGCATGCAGCTCCATGCTGTGCACGGCATGGACCGCCAGAATGGTGGTGGCAGCGGCTGCCGATCCCAGGGCGGATCCTGCAACGATCGCGATGCCGAGCGCCAGTGACGCACGGCGCTGCGCAAGGCGAAGCATGGCACGGACGCGCAGGGGAGTCTGTGCGGTGAAGTAAAGGCGTGCGCGGTGCGCGAGAGTGCTGCGCCGCCGTGCGTAAGAGGTCATGTGCTGGTCCGAACCGCTTTCGGTCATGATGCCAATCAAGCAGCTACCTGCGAGTCAAAGAGCCCGGGCGGGGCGACGCGCGCGCATGTTCGTGCGCATGCTCGTCACAGAAAGCCTGCATGCCGTCATTCAGCGTCTGCCAAAGCTGGCAGACAGGTGAGGAACCGCACGGTCTTCCTGAACTCCGCTGTCTTCTTCGTCTTCTTTCGTATGAGATGTGAGCGCTCTTGGCGGCGCCTTGCCAGATTGCCGGACCCATCAGGGCCTCGGGACATTCTTGCAGGGTCTCTCAAGATGCGAAACCACTGCGGGTCCAGTCCGACGCTGTTGCTCTATGGAGAGCGTAGCGCGTGCCCGGCCACTCGTGAAAGTCTACCCGTTTTCGGGTCGCGACGCACGCAAAAGCGAAAACAAGAGATCGTGTACTGCCTTGAGTCTGCAGGAGCTGCTGGTAACCGGGCAGGTGAGACGACGCTCGTTTACGATGGCAGAGAGGATCTTATGGACACATCGACTGGGGCGCGCCGGACCGAGGATATCGCGCTGGACCTGCTGAAATTCATTGCTTCCACTACGAACGTCGTGCGCAGCGGCGGCAGCGTAACACCGGGCTTCGGGACCGGTGCCATCGCCAAGAGCGAGGACCAGGTGGCGCAACTGTTGGACCTGTACGGCCGTTGTCGCGAGGCAGTCGAGACCGGAAAGAAGTAAGTGAACGGCAGACCGCAAAGCGCCGCCCTGCGCATCGCCGTGGTGGGCGCGGGCGCATTTGGGCGGAACCATCTTCGGGTCTACCGCTCGCTGGCCACGGACAGCTTCGCGGGTAAAGTCGAGCTGGCCGCGTGCGTCGATCCCGTGGTCGCGAGCCGCGAAGCTGTTGCGTCCGAGTACGGCATACCCGCCTTCGCGTCGATGGAAGCGCTGCTCGACAGCGGCCTGCGGATCGACGCTGCCAGCGTCTGCACGCCCACCGTGCACCATGCTGATACTGCCATCGCGCTGCTGCGTGCGGGTGTCGATGTGCTGGTGGAAAAGCCGATCGCAGCCACGCTCGAAGAAGCGGACGCGCTCCTCGCCGTGGCCGCCGAACACGATCGCATTCTTCAGGTCGGGCACCTTGAGCGCTTCAACCCGGCAGTCACCGCCGCCATGCCGCTGCGCAACCAGCCCATGTTCTTCGAGTCGCACCGGCTGAGCGTGTTTACGCCGCGCTCGCTGGATGTGGACGTGGTGCTTGACCTGATGATCCACGACCTGGATGTGGTGCTTACCCTGGCCGCATCGCCGGTGCGTGAGGTGCGCGCCGTGGGCCTGCCCGTGCTGTCACAGAAGACCGACATCGCCAACGTGCGCGTCGAGTTCGAGAGCGGGGCCGTCGCTAATTTCACGGCATCCCGTGTCTCGACGGAACGCGTGCGCAAGCTGCGCTTCTTTCAGCCGCACCAGTACCTTTCGCTGGACTTTGCCAGACAGGATCTGCTGATGATCGATGTCACCGCGGCTGCGTCCCTGACGCCGTCGCAGATGCAGGCGATGTTCGCGGCGTCGGGCGGTGCTGTGCGCGACGAGTCGTACACCACCGCAGAAGTCGAGACGCACCTGGCTGCGCTGCGTGCCGGTGGTCAGCAGAGCGCGTCGGATGCGCATCCCTCCGCGGGCCTGTCGCTGCGCAAGGTACCCACCGAGCCGGGCGAGCCGCTGCGGCTTGAGATCGAAAGCTTTCTCGAAGCAGTACGCAACCGCGGCGTGCCGCGCGTCACCGGTGAAGAGGGCCGCGCCGCACTGTCCCTCGCGCTCGAGATCAACCGTGCCATTGCAGAGCACGCAGCGCGCGCAGGTCTGCTGCCATGACCGAACTGAACAAGCAGGCGCGTGCCGACGCCATCGCATCGCTGAAGCGCTACTTCGACGAAAACATGCCGGAACCTATCGGCGACCTGCCCGCGGGCATGCTGCTGGATTACTTCCTGGAAGAGCTTGGGCCTACGGTCTACAACGCCGCTATCAGCGACGCGCAGACCCGGATGCACCGCCACCTGGCCGACCTGCCCGGCGATTTGTATGAGAAGCCTTTCGGCTACTGGCCGAAGGTGGATGCGAAGCGTAAGTCGCGGCGGTAAGGGAGCTGCAGTTGAGACTTGGACCTGCAGCTTATTGGCATACCTTTGTATTTTGTGGCTTCAGCCGCTGAGATAGCAATATGCGTACGTCTCGTAAGCGGCTTTAGCCGCCGAGATCCAATCCTCAGCGGCTAAAGCCACGGTTATAAGCTTCGTCATCTATGTCGGCGGCTGAAGCCGCGAAATCGTTCAAGAGATGGTGCGCAATCCCTTCGCAACCTGCAAGAACAGCAACGCTCCAGGTGGATACGACTAGCGGATCGCCTGCATGCTGTAGCGAAACAGTGAGTCAAAATCTTTGCGGATGGTGAGTTCGGTCGACTCGTGCTTTGCGATGGCGGTTTCGATTGCTTTCATTGCGGATTCGCGCTTGTAGCCGAGGTTTACCAGAGCGGAGAGCACGTCGTCCGCCACCGGTCCGCCGTGGAAGCCGCTGCTTGCGAGGGGCTGCGCACCCTGCAGGTCGTCGAGCTTGTCCTTCAGCTCCAGCACGACTCGTTCGGCGGTCTTCTTGCCGATGCCTGGGATGCGCGTCAACTGCGCATGATCGCCCCCACGAATGGCCGCCACCAGCGAAGTCGCGGGCAGGCCTGAAAGCACCGTGATGCCGAGCTTAGGGCCGATGCCGCTGACCGTGATCAACCGCTCGAACAGGCGCTTTTCATCGCGGTCAAGAAAGCCGAACAGCGCAATCGCGTCCTCGCGCACCTGGGTGTTGATGAACAGCGAGACCTCCGCCCCCTCACCGGGCAGCGCGGAGAACGTGGGCACCGTGATGGCCACGTCGTAGCCCACGCCGGCGCATTCCACGATGGCCTGGCCTGGAGTTTTGCTGAAAAGACGTCCGCGCAGGTGGGCAATCATGCTGAGGCTGATTGTAGAGCGTTGCTACTCTATCGGCGTCGCCGGCGTGACTTCCGGGATAAGGACGAGCAGGTCATAGCTGTAGACCATACGATTCCACTCGTCCGGCAGCGTCAAACCCCGGCGAAAGCGCAGCTTGCGCAGGTCGAACAGCGTGAGTGTCGCATTGTTCTCTGACGGCAGCATGGCATCGAGCGCCGGCTTCGCCCATTCCTCGCCCTTGTATGTGGCCAGGTCAAAGGGCTCGATCTTCAGCGGTTTGCGATAGCCGCCGGAACTGGCGACACGCCCGCGTGCGCCAAAGATCATGATGTGCAGCGACGGCACGCCCTGCACATCCGCGAGCTCCGCGACCGTGTTGCCGATCTCACGTTGATGCAGCGGGCTGAAGCCTTTCCCCATGTGCATCGCGCCGAATTTGAACAGCACGCGGCTTTCCGGGTGCTCGGACCCCAGCGGCAGATAGTCCGCCAGCAGGTGCTGCTTCATCAGCAGGTTTCGCACGCGGTTGCTGTCCGGGTCTCCCGCGAGGTTCAGCCTGTAGATGCGGCGTGACTCGGTCAGCTCATGCAGCACGCGGTTGGTGGCGGGCGTGCCGTCAGCCGCAGCCGCGTCCATCAGGGGCTGCAGGTCCGCATCGGAGACGGCCGGCAGGTACAGCTTGCTGAAGTCACCGCCGGCTGCTGCTGCCTTCTCCGCATCCCGCTCCTTGCCCTGTGCGACATGGATGGCGGCCAGCGCACGGGGTCCGGGATGGGTCGCCGACATGCTGTCAAGCAGGGCGCCGGCGGAGCCCAGAAACTCCTGGTCCAGACCCCACAGCGCGAACTGCGGGTTCTGCGAACTCTCTGCGCATGTGGCCGCCAGATCGCTCTCCTCACGCATATCCAGAAAGGCCATGTTAGCGGGATGCTGCCGCAGCATGCTGCTCATGTGGGCGATCCGCTGAGGATTGTGCAGTTGCGACAGGACGAACTGCGCGGCCTGCGGACCCGCCTCTACCGCATACGCGTCGGGATGCATGGCGTTGCAGACCGCCGCGGTAACTTGCGGGATCTCGCGCGTCAGGTGCGACTCGCCGATCAGTACAAAGCGCGACGCGGCAATCTCGCGCAGCAGCAGATCGCCACCGGCGCCGGAGAGCACCCCGCCATTTAACGCGACCGGTGCAGCGGCCTGCTTCAAGGCCTCGGTAAGGCTTGGTTGCGGTGCGGGTGAAGTCTGCGCGAACGCACTCAGCGCGATCACCGCAAAAAGGAAACAGGCTAAACGGAAGAGCATTGTGTCACGGTAAACGAACGCAGGTGCGCGGATGCTCTGCAATGCAAGCGTCCGATGAAGTTGTGACGAAAGGTGCCGTGTCGGACTATTCTGTCCCTATGAGCGAGATGGTCTTCAATGTTCATCAGGAAGAAGACGGGGGCTACTGGGCTCGGTCTGAAACGCATGCAATCTTCACCCAGGGCGATACCTGGGAACAGTTGTGTACGAACGTTCGGGAAGTAGTCGACGAGTTTTACCTTGCCGATTCGGCCAGCAAGCCCCAGAAGATCAGACTTCATCTCCTGCATGAGCAGGAATTGCTTGTCGCCTAAGCTGCCGCGCGACATCAACGGGGGTTCGGCTGGCACGCACACTGTGCGCACACTTCGGCTACCGGGAACGCAATCAGGCAGGCAGTCACATATCCTCGATCGAGCGGTCGGCATCGCAGGACATCTGGCCATTCCCGCGCACAAGCCCTTGCGCGTTGGGATGCTTGCTGCCATCCTAAGTGACTTTGAGCAGCAGACGGGCCATTCGCGCGACGAACTCCTTCGCAAGCTGTAGCCTAGCCGCGACGCCGGTACAGCACCTGGAACTGGTACCCCTCATTCGCGGGGAAAAGCCGGTTGATCGCGCGCAGGCGATCGGCCAGTGCGGGTGCGGCCAGCAGGGGGTACTCGCGCTCGCGCAGGTCGGCGTAGTCGAAATCGAGATAGAGCGACAGCAGGTAGATCGCCAGGGAATCCGCAAAGGCTGCGGTCTGGTATGCCGTGCGTGCCTTTTCGTCGATGCGTCCGGCGGTACGTGGCGCAGCCGGGCGGGCGTTGCTGCCAGCGTCCGGCAGCGGCTGACCCAGGGCTTCGGCGCGCTCCTCCCAGGCATCGATGGAGGTTTCGCCCCGGATCCCGGTGCTGGCCTGCTTCCATGCCAGGTCGGCGAAGACCGACGGCGTGCCGGTGGTGTCGACGAAATTGTGGGCGATGTTGATGAAGAACTCAAATGCCAGCGCAAACCGGTCGGCATGCAGGCGGCTGGAAAGAAAAACATACTCCGAGTCGCCTACGGGTGCATTACGGTGGCAGATAGCCTTTTCCGCCAGGGCCGCGTTGAAGACAGGCGCGATCAGCGTGCGGTCGGTCGCGGAAAACGGCGCGGATTCGTCGCCGTCAAGCCGTGCACCGGAAAGCGCCAGCGGCACAAACAGGTACACGTAGCGGGCAAGGCCGTTCACCAGGCCGACCGGTACAGAGCCCACCAGTCGCGCAAGTTCCGCGGGAGTGGTGTTGGGTGCGTCAAGCCGGCCAAGCGTGGCATAGCGCACACCATTCGGCGCGGTGGCGGTAATCGCATCGTGCGCAGCCTGTTCCGGTGTCAGCAGGTCGGTCTGGAGTGTATCGGTCATGTCCAACAGGTATTCTATCGTTTAGGGCGGCTTTCTAACGGAAGCGACCCGAAAGCGGACAAACCATGGCTGAAACAAAGAAGGAACGCCCGCTCTACGCACCGAATTACACCGGCCCACGCCTGCTGGGAGCGCCTGTGGGCGACTTCTCCGTCCTGCAGACGCTGCTGATCACGGGTGCAACCGGCGTCGCATCGTTCTTCGCGGCGACCTTCCTGGCCATCATGACGATCCTCGTGCTCACCCAGGCGTTCCACCAGAAGATCGACTTTTCCATTGCCTATCGCTGGATCGGTCTGCCGTTTGGCATTCTGATGCTCCTGCTTGCCGGCGGCTACTTCGGATCGCTGCTGATCCTGAGGCTCAAGGACAAATCTTCTCGCTGACGCCGTCGCCTTTAGACAACGTCGATCCCATACACTGCCAGAATGGCTGCTCCTGAAAGGTTCACCACCGAGTACAACGCGCCGGAAACCTATCGGTGGACCATCGGCCTGTTGCTTGGCGTGGGTGTGCTGGTCAACTACTTTGACCGGGTAAACCTGTCCGTTTCGCACGACGCGCTGGTCGATAGCTTCGGCATCACGCCGGCAGTGTTCGGGCAGTTATCCGCGGCGTATTCGTGGACCTACGCGGCGTGTCAATTGCCCACCGGCGTGGTGCTTGACCTGTTCGGCGTGCGCAAGGTTTCGCTGGTGTCCATCCTGATCTGGGGCCTTGCGTCGATCGCTGCGGCGTTTGCGCCGGGCGTGCTGTTCTTCTTTGCGGCGCGTCTGTTGCTGGGCATCGGCGAGGCGTCCACGTTTCCCGCAAATGCAAAGGCAGTCGGCGCGTGGTTTCCGGCAAGCGAGCGGTCGCTTGCCACTGCGATTTTCGACAGCGCCGCCAAGCTGGCAAACGCCATCGGCGTGCCGCTGCTGGGGCTGCTGTTGCTGCGTGTGGGCTGGCGCATGTCGTTCGGATTCACGGCGGCACTGTCATTCACCTACCTGCTGGTGTTTGCGCTGCTGTACCGCGAGCCGCACCGGTTCTCCATGCGCAATGTCGTCCTGCTGAATGAGTCGCCCGGAGATCCGCAGACCTCGCTTGCGCCACCCGTACCGCTGGGGCACCTCATGCGCCAGCGCAAGATCATCGGCCTGGCAATCGGCTCCGGTGCCTATAACTACGTTTTTTACCTGTTGCTGACATGGCTGCCCACTTATCTTTCGCAGACGCTGCACATCTCCTTGCGCGATTCATTTTTGTTCACCGGCGCACCGTGGCTGTTTGCCGCGGCCTGCGGTCTGCTGATCGGCGGCTTCCTGGTCGACGGCCTGGTGCAGCGGGGGTACAACGCACCAACCGTGCGGCGTACCGTGCTGCTGGGCGGAACGGTTTGCGGGCTTGGTATTGCAGGAGCGATCTTCGCGCACAGCACCTTAACGGCCCTGATTCCGATCTCGCTGGCCATCGGCGGCCTGTCGGCCGCATCGCCCGTGCTTTGGAGTATGCCGTCGCTGCTGGTACCCAACTCGAGCACCGGCAAGGTTGGCGGCATCATGAATTTCTCCAACCAGATCTCGGCCATCGCCGCGCCCATCCTGACCGGCATCACCGTGCAGCGGACCCACAGCTACACGTGGGCGTTCGGCATCGCGGCGGCATACCTTGTCGTGGGCATCATCGCGTACGTGGTGCTGCTGGGGCGGATCGAACCCATCGACATTCGCGAGGCTTTAAAAGCGTAAATCCGCGGAACGTCTACTTTTTCAGGATGGCGCGCGTCGAGCCGACCGTGATGCCGCCGTCCACCAGCAGCGTCTGCCCGGTGACGTAGCGCGAGGCCTCGCTGGCCAGAAAGACGACCGCGCCGTCCAGGTCGTTCGGCGCCCCGGGACGATGAAGCGGGATGCGTTCTTTCAGGTACTCCACCCAGGTCTCGTCCTCGTACATGACCTTGTTCTGCTCGGTCTTGAACCACCCGGGCGCGAGCGCGTTAACGGTCACGCCGTGCTTGCCCCAGTCGTCGGCAAGGCTCATGGTGAGTTGGCGAATGCCGCCGCGACTTGCCCCGTAGGGCGCCAGGCCGGCATAGCCGAAGACACTGGTGACAGAACTGATGTTGATGATGCGTCCGTAGCCGCGCGCCACCATGCCACGAGCGACGGTCTGCGCGACGAAGAACGCTCCTCGCAGATTCGTGTCGAGAACCGTGTTCCAGTCGTCCCAACTGACGTCCAGCGCGGGTTTGCGGATGTTGCAGCCGGCGTTGTTCACCAGGATGTCGACCTTCCCGTAGACCGTGTCGCACGCGTCGCCAAAGGCAGCAATGCTCGCCTGATCGCGCACGTCCAACGTCAGGGCTCGCGCTTCGATGTTCATGCCTGCGAGCTCTTCGATAAAGCGGTCGCAGTCCCCTGCCTTGCGGCTGGTGACGATGAGCTTTGCACCGGCACGTCCGAGGGCACGCGAAAAGTACTGGCCCAGGCCGCGCGAAGCGCCGGTTACGATGGCCACCTGGCCGGTCAGATCGAAGAAGTTGTGGCTCACGCTGCGGTCTCGCTGCCCTGCCCGGGTGTGACGACTACCTTAAGCAAGCCCGCTTCACGCGCGTGCAGACGCTTGAACCAGCTTGCCGCCTCTTCCAGCGATGACACGGCGGAGATCAGCGGCTTGACCGTGATCGCGCCGCTCGCCAGCAGGCGAATCGCCTCGTTGTACTCGCCCGCGGAGGAGCAGGAACCCTGCAGCCGGATCTCCCGCGTGACGACCCTTTGCAGCGGGAGCGGCACCTCTGGCTGGATGTTGCCGATCAGCGTGACGGTGCCGCCGCGGCGCACGCATTCGATGGATGCCACGACTGTTTCGGCACGTCCCACAGCCTCCAGCACCACGTCGACGCCGCGGCCGCCGGTGCGTCGCAGCACCTCGTCGATCAGCGCCTGCCCGGACATGTGCAGCGTGTCAGGGATGCCGACGTCGGCAGCCATTTGCAGGCGTGCCTCATCCACATCGGCGATCATCACGGACGCGCAGCCCGCAGCGCGCGCAGCCTGCGCCGTCAGTAGGCCGATCATGCCCGCGCCGATCACCAGCGCCGACTCGCCGCCTTTCATCTGCGTAACGCGTACGCCATGCAGCGCAACGGAGACAGCCTCAAGCATCGCCGCCTCTGCCATGGGGAAGCCTTCAGGCAGCCGGTAGAGGATGCGCGCCGGCACCGCGACCAGTTCCGCAAACGCACCGTTGCGCCGGTAATCGCTGCACGAAACGCCCAGCACCTGCCGGTTGTCGCACAGGTTGACCTCGCCACGCAGGCAGAACTCGCACGCGCCGCAGTACACCGTCGAATCGAAGGTAACGCGGTCGCCCGGCTTGTAGTCCGAAACCTCGGCACCCACCTGCGTGATGACGCCGGCAGCTTCATGCCCCATGACGATCGGCGGAATGCGCCGGCCGGAACCGCCGTCGTAGCCATGCACGTCGCTGCCGCAGATGCCGCACGCCGCCACGCGGATCAGCACCTCGTCCGCCGCGCACGCGGGCTCCGGCATGTCGATCACCTGCAGATTTTCGTACTGCTCCAGCATCAACGCTTTCATTCTCGAAACCTCGTCGGAACAAGGATAGCTCTGTAAATGCGCACCGCGCACGGCCAGTTGACCTCATGTGTTCTCCATTACCGAAACGTCATCCTGGGCGCAGCGAAGGGTCCCACAGCTTTAGCGAAGGCGAAGAAGCATGTCGCTTCTGCCCGAAAGCTCCCAAGCTGTCGTACTGCTGCGATCGGTACAGGGATCCTTCGCTACGCTCAGGACGACGGGTCGCGGAAAGCGCTCTACTGCGGCAGGGGCTTCAGGGTCACGGTTTTGCCGGTCTTGATGGACTCGCGTGCGGCGTCGAGAATCTGTACGACGACCATGTTGGTCTCGAGCGAAGACAGGTCGCCCGCCGGGTCGATCTCCTTGTGCAGAACGGCTGCCAGGTAGTCGAGCGAGTTGCTCTGATTCTGCGCCAGCGCCGGTGCGGGGTGCGCGGCGGACTCAACCTTTTCGCCCTTGTAGCGCGTGATGATGTCCTTGCCCGCAACGGTGAAGAACTGACCCCCTGTGCCATAGACCTCCATGTTTTTGACCGCAAAGCTCCAGTCCCACGACGGCATAAGGATGGCCTGCGCGCCGGGGTAGCCGAGGATCACCGTCGCATCGTCCTCCGTCCGCGTGTAGATGTCGGGCTTGT
>CBAAAE010000080.1:0-12110 GCA_964658845.1 uncultured Novosphingobium sp.
TATTGAACTGGGTCGTTGGCGCAACCTCATAGCTGTAGGTGATGCCGTCGGTGCTACGGGTGACGACGACATTGCTGCCGCCTACGTAGACGACCGTGTTCTTCACGGCGGGCGCGGGTGCGGCGAACGCAGCGGCGGGTACTGCCGCAACTGCGGCAAGAAGGGCGAGACGCTGCATCGGTACGGCAATCGAGTTACGCATAAACAGGCTCCTGAAGAGTGGTATTCGTCTACTGCACGGTTGCTGCTGCTGAAGCGTTGGAAAGCAAAGACGCCTGCACGATGTATCGCTGGGGCGCCGGGCCGAGATAAAAGAAGGGAAAGCAGGTCACCAGCGTCAGAACCGGCTTGTTGCTGGATCGTAAGGGCGAAGTATCAGTCCGCTCGACCACCCGCAAACTGTCCACGCGGTAGATATCGGTGCCGCCCTGCCGCGCGACTTCGATGCGGTCGCCGACCGAGACGTTCTTGAGCCGCCGGAAGAAGCCGTCACGATGGCCGGCAAGCACCACGTTCCCACCGCCCCCCGGTTCCGCCATGCCCGGTTCTGTCGTACCGAGGATGTGCCCTGCGCCGCGGTTCAGCACCAGGTCGGAGGTGCCTTCGAGCACCGGCACTTCCATGTTTGCCGAGGGGATGCGCAGCACCGCCTCCGGCAGCGGCATGGCCACGTTCAACGCCTTACGGTACGCGGCGACGCGGCCCGGAGCCCAGGACATGGTCACGGGATGATCCGCCTGAAAGCGTGAGAGCTCCAGCCGCGAAAACAGCAGACCGTACACGGTCGGCACGAACCAGGCCGCCAGCAGCAACGTGCCCGCACAGAGGCAGGCCGTACTTACCCAGCTTTTTCGGTCTCGCCAACGTGGCACGGGCATCCCCTGGAAATGTGTCTCTGAGGCGCAAGCTCAAGGGGCCGGAAACGGCCGCTTGATAGTTAAGTACCAGAACCAATCTCTGTATTTCTGAGAACGGGCGAAGGTCCTGAAAAGTTGACGCGTAATGACAGAATAGACGAAGTCAGCGCACGCAAGGTTTCCGCAAAACGCCGATGGCTCACACTAGGGGTATGGCGAAGCAAGAAATCTCCCCGCGCGAATGGCTGCGGGGCCTGCCGAAATGCGAGTTGCACCTGCACCTGGAAGGCACGGTCATACCCGAAACGCTGGTCGCGCTTTCCGCCCGGCACGACGCGGAACCGCTCACGCTCGAAGCCTCGCGCGCGGTCTACGTCTACGAAGACTTCCTCGGGTTCCTGATGGCCTTCAAGGCAGTGAGCGAACGCCTGCAAACGGTGGACGACTACGAACTGATCACCTACGAGATGATCCATCGCCTGAGCCTTCAGGGCGTGCGGCACGCTGAGGTCTACATCTCCTTTGGCATCATCCTGCGCTTCAAGCAGCCGCTCACCGTCGAAGACGTGACCGCGGCCATCGAGCGGGGACGGGTGCGCGGCGAGCGGGACTTCGGCACCACCGTCCTCTGGATCATCGACGCGGTGCGACACTTCGGCGTCGAGGAAGGCGCGGTCGTCTTCCGCAAAGCCGCGGAACTAAAAGAGATCTACCCCAGCATTGTCGGCATCGGCATCGGCGGGGATGAAGCGCGCGGAGCCGCCGCCGACTTCAAGGACCTCTACGCCGAGGCCAAGGCGAACGGCCTGCACCTTACCGTCCATGCGGGCGAAAACGTTCCGGCAGATAGCATCTGGAGCGCCATCAACATCGGCGCGGAGCGCATCGGCCACGCGCTGTCCGCCGTCGACGACCCGGAGCTGCTGGATGTGCTGGCGCTGAAGCAGATCCCGCTGGAGCTGAACGTCACCAGCAACCTGCGCACAGGCTGCTGTCCATCCATGGAAAGCCATCCGGTGCGGCACTATTTCGAGCGCGGCCTGATGATCACGCTCAACTCCGACGATCCGCCCATGTTTGGCGCAGACCTGCTGGACGAGTATGAAACGGTGCAGCGCGAGTTCGACTTCACGGACGAGCAGATGCGCGAGATCGCAGCGAACTCCGTCGAGGCCAGCTTTCTGCCGCCGGAACGCAAGATTGAGTTGCTGCAGGCGGTGGAGCAGTACCGATAGGTGTCATCCTGCCCGTTGACGCTCGTGTCGCCTAGCGGGGAGACAAGTCCGGGAGTGAACTTCTTCTCCGCACTGAAGGGCCCCGCCTTCGCGTTATGATTCAGCGGGCGGAAGCCCGCCGCTTTCTCGGAAGGGCATGGCTGAATCCATGCCCTTCCGAGGCACTGATCGCTTCATCCTTTACCCTTCAGAGCGGCATCCACAAGTGACTTTGCCTCATCCTGAATCTGCTTCAGGTGGTCTTCGCCCTGGAAGCTTTCCGCGTAGATCTTGTAGACATCCTCGGTGCCTGAGGGACGGGCGGCGAACCAGCCGTTCGCCGTCACGACCTTCAGGCCGCCAATGGCTGCGCCGTTGCCGGGTGCGCTGGTCAGTACCTGCGTGATGGGTTCGCCCGCGAGCTCCTTTGTGGTGACCTGCTCCGGCGAGAGCTTGGCGAGCTTGGCCTTTTCATCCTTGGTCGCGGGCGCGTCGATGCGTTGGTAGACCGGGTTGCCGTAGCGCGCGGTCAGAGAGGCGTAGAGCTCGCCGGGATCCTTGCCGGTGCGGGCGGTCATCTCGGCTGCGAGCAGGCCCATGATGGGGCCGTCCTTGTCGGTGGACCACGGACCCGCATCCATGCGCAGGAACGACGCCCCCGCCGACTCTTCCCCGCCGAAGCCGAGCGAGCCGTCACTCAGGCCGGTCACAAACCACTTGAAGCCGACCGGCACCTCGATCACCTTGCGGCCGAGGCCCGCGCCGACGCGGTCGATCATGGAAGACGAAACCAGCGTCTTGCCGATTGCCGCGTCCTTGCTCCAGCCAGGGCGATTCCGGAAGAGGTACTCAATGCTCACGGCCAAGTAGTGGTTCGGGTTCAGCAGACCCGCGGATCTCGCGACGATGCCGTGGCGATCGTGGTCCGTGTCGCACGCCCAGCTGACGTCGAACTTGTCCTTGTTCTCGATCATGCCCTGCATCGCGAAGGGCGACGAGCAGTCCATGCGAATCTTGCCGTCCCAGTCGATGTGCATGAAGCGGAAGGTCGCATCCACGATGGTCGACAGCACTTCGAGCGGCAGCTTGTACCTGTCCGCGATGCGCTGCCAGTAGTACACGCCGGCGCCACCCAGCGGGTTAACCGCCAGCTTCAGACCGCTGCCCGCGATGGCCTCCATATCGACGACCTGCGCCAGTCCTTCGACGTACTCGGCGATGTAGTCGTGCGGCTGGGTGGTGCCGGCCTTCATCGCCTGCGCGAACGGCATCCGCTTCACACCGTCGAGGTTGGCTTTTAGCAGTTCGTTGGCGCGGTCCTGCACCCACTTCGTCACGTCCGTGTCGGCGGGGCCGCCGTTGGGCGGGTTGTACTTGAAGCCGCCATCCACCGGTGGATTGTGCGACGGCGTAATCACGATGCCGTCCGCCAGACCATCTTGCCGGCCCTGGTTGTAAACCAGCACGGCGTGCGACAGCGCCGGCGTGGGCGTGTAGCCGTACTCCCCTCCGGTCTCGACGGTACCGGTGTCGATGCGGGTGGGAACACCGTTCGCCGCCAGCACCTCGAGCGCGGTTCGAAACGCAGGCTCAGACAGGGCGTGCGTGTCCATGGCCAGGAAGAGCGGACCGGTGATGCCCTTGCCACCGCGATACTCGCAGATGGCCTGGGTGACGGCGAGGATGTGGTCTTCATTGAAGCCGGCCGTGAGCGACGACCCGCGATGGCCGCTGGTCCCGAAAGAAACGCGCTCCGCGGGATTGTCCGCGTCGGGCCGCAGCGTGTAGTAGGCGGAGACCAGCCGTGGCAGGTCGGCAAGGCAGTGTGGGTCCGGCAGGTGACCGGCATTGGGGCTGTTGCTCATGGCTGTATATCCTTCACTGCGAACGTGTTCGACGCATCGGCCAAGAGTGTACCGCGCCGGCGACTCTTGAGTTCCGAAATGGGTCTCTGTGTCACATAGCGGTCGCCTCTGCGCACACCCGCAGACCTACAATTGAGGCACTTTCAGAGGAGCACGATTCGAGCGCCAGCCTGACACGACGGGGCGGCGCAGACCGTGGTTCACAGGTCTGCTGTTCCCGAGTCGCTGGCCGCTGATGCTGTCCTGGTACCGCCGCTGTCTGGATTGTCGCCCCTTTGCACGCCGAGCCTTTGCTGCGGGACTGTTGGTACTGGCGGCGAACGTTCCCGTCGCGGCACAATCGGGCACCCTGGCCGCCGATACCGCGGTTACCAGCACGCATCCCGCGACAAACTATGGCACCCTCAGCAACCTGTACGTCAGCGGCACAAGCACTGCCCTGCTGCGGTTCGACCTGGGCACGCTGCCGGCCAACGCCCGCGCCGTGGATGTCAACCGGGCGACGCTGCGCATCTTTGTCAATCGCGTGAACACGCCGGGCGTGGTGACGGTTTCGGCGGTGAACGGGGCGTGGAACGAGAATGCCGTGACGGCCCAGACACTGCCGCCCACCGGCAACGCGGTGGAGGTCTTCCCGGTGACGGACGAGGGCCAGTTCGTCACCGTGGATGTCACGCCGCTGGTTCAGGCGTGGCTGACGACGCCGGCAAAGAACTTCGGGCTTGCACTCTCGGCGTCAACGGCGGACTTCGTGCTCGACAGCAAGGAAAACGACACGACCGCGCACTCGGCGCAACTTGAGATCGCGCTCTCGAGCGGCGAAGCAGGGCCGACCGGACCGGCGGGTCCGCAGGGCGTAAAGGGCGATACCGGCGCAGTTGGCGCGCGCGGCCTGGCAGGTCCGCAGGGACAGGGGGGCAACACGGGCGCGCAGGGTCCGCAGGGTTTGCAGGGCGTGAAGGGCGACACCGGCGATCCCGGCACCGGCGCGGGCATGCAGTTCGAAGGCGCCTACAGCGCGTCCACCAGCTATGCCAGGAACAACGTGGTGACCTCTGCCAGTGCGGCCTGGGTCTCGCTGCACGACAGCAACTACGGTCACACACCGTCGAGTTCCGCGGCCGACTGGAGCGTCCTGGTCCCAGCATCCACCGCCACGGGCACCGGGCCCGGCACAGGCACGGGGCCGCCGGGAAATGGCCTCGCTTACGCGGGCGTCTACGCTTCCGCTGCCAACTACAGCACCAACCAGGTGGTCACCTGGCAGAGTGCGGCGTGGGTCTCGCTGATCGACAACAATCAGGGCAACACACCGAGCGCGTCGGCCGCCGACTGGTCGGTCCTGGTGCCGGCCTCGACCAATCCTGCCAGTATCACCACCATCATTAACGGCCTGCTCTACGACGGCGCGTACGCCTCCACCACAAACTATGCGACCAACCATGTCGTCACCTCGCAGAACGCGGCATGGGTGTCGCTGCATGACAGCAACCACGCCAACCTGCCGAGCGAATCAGTGATCGACTGGGCGATCCTGGTACCCGCCGCCGTGGGCCTGACCGGCGCCACCGGTCTGAAGGGCGACACTGGCGTCACGGGTCCGCAGGGCGAGCGCGGCTACACCGGCGACACCGGCCTGCAGGGCGACCGAGGCGCGATCGGCGCGACCGGCAGACCCGGCTTCGTCTACCAGGGCGAGTATGCCTCGAGCACGAACTACGCCGCGGGCGATGTGGTGTTGTGGCAGGGCGGCTCGTGGGCTTCGCTGCACGATGCGAACCACGGCAACACGCCAGGCGAGTCGCTCCTGGACTGGGGCACGCTGACCACGCGCGGCCTGACCGGCCTGACCGGCGACACCGGAGCGCAAGGGCCCATTGGACTGCAAGGACCATACGGGCAGGTAGGATCGCCCGGCGAACGTGGCATCGTCGGGCCGGTCGGCTCGCCCGGTCCACAGGGCGCACCAGGGCGTGACGGAACGATTGGAGCGCAGGGGGAAAGCGGTCCGGCCGGCTCGCAGGGTGTCGCCGGGCCGGTCGGCCTGAACTGGGTTGGCGCCTACGATTCGTCGACGAACTACGGCACGAATGATGCCGTCACCTGGGCGAACCAGAGCTGGCTGTCGCTGCACAATGTGAACCACGGCAACACGCCGGGTGGGTCCGCTGCTGACTGGGTGCTGCTGGCGGCGCAGGGTGGTACTGGGTCTGTCGGGCTGCAAGGCACCCAGGGCGCGCAAGGCGCGAAGGGCGACACCGGCAATCAAGGCATCCAGGGGGACCAGGGGGCGATCGGCAACACCGGTGGAACAGGCTCGCCCGGCCTGCTGTACCGCGGCGTCTACGGCAGCGCCACCAACTACGCCCTCCACGACGCGGTGAGTTTCGCCGGCGGCACCTGGATCTCGCTGGCAGAGACCAACCATGGCAACACACCGGACGCCTCACCCACCTGGTGGCAGCAGATTGCCGCGCCCGGTGGAGCCGGGCCGGTAGGACCCCAGGGTTCTCTCGGCAGCGCCGGACCGCAGGGTCCCGGAGGCGCGCAGGGGGAGATCGGACCGGCTGGACCGCAGGGCGCTCCCGTCAGCTTTCGCGGTCCTTGGTCGGCGTCGACAGCGTACGTCACGGGAGACGCGGTCCTCTACGGCGGGTCGGCTTACATCGCAACGGCAGCTGTAAGTGGGAATGCTCCGGGCGTCTCACCGGCCTGGTCACTTCTGGTACAGCAGGGAGCCGCCGGTGCCGCCGGTCCGGCAGGCAGCCAGGGAGCTGCCGGCAGCGCAGGAACGCAGGGAGCGACAGGTCCGCAAGGCTCGACGGGGCCGTCCGGACTCCGCTGGTTGGGCGTCTACAACGCATCGACCGGCTACGTCAGCGGCGACGCCGTCGCCTACAACGGCGGCAGCTACGTCTCGCAGTCTGACGTGAACGTTGGCGTGGTGCCCGGAGCGGGGCCGCAGTGGGCCTTGCTGGCGGCACAGGGCGCAGTTGGAACCAACGGGACGAACGGGACCAGCGGCGTCACAGGAACCCGCGGCAGCGACGGCGCGGCTGCGACGATCCAGGTCGGCAGCGTCACCACGGGCGCCCCTGGTTCGAGCGCGATCGTGCAGAACGCGGGCACAGCAACTGCCGCCACGCTGAACTTCATCCTGCCGCAGGGAGCCGCCGGGACAGCCGGGACGCCGGGCCTGGTCTTCCAGGGCACATGGGTGACAGGGACCGGCTACAGGAATAACGACGTCGTCTATCGCAGCGGATCATCCTATGTCTCGCAACACAACAGCAATACGGCCGATCCAGTGATCTCCGTTGCCAATTCAACCGGCGACTGGCAACTGCTCGTCTCCAAGGGCGATGCGGGGCCGGCCTCAGTCAGCATCGGCAGCGTCACCACGGGCAGCGCGGCTGCCATTACCAACAGCGGGTCGCAGAATGCCGCGGTGCTCAACTTCACGCTGCCGCGCGGCGACACCGGTGCAACTGGGCCCGCTGGTCTGGCGTACCAGGGCGCGTGGGCAGCCGGCACCGCCTATCGCGTCAACGATGCCGTTACCTACGCGAACTCGTCCTACATCGCACTTGCAAGCAACACGGGCGTGCAGCCCACAGGCGTCGCGGGCAGCGCCTCTGCGTGGATGCTTTTAGCTGCGCAGGGTGCGGCCGGTTTCACAGGCCCCGCCGGACCAACCGGGCCAACAGGAGCAGCACCGGCCATCACAGTAGCTGCCACGCTTACCGGCGCGGCGGGTACGCAGGCCGCCGTGGTGAACCTGGGCACGGCAGCGAACGTGCAACTGCAGTTCACCATTCCACAGGGAGCGGCGGGCAGCGGCGGATCGTCAGGCTCAGGGCTGTATACGACCGTCCACACGGTGGCCGCGCAGAACGCCGGGCTACAGGTGTACAGTCCGCTGGTTGACGGACACAGCGCAGGCGACGCATTTGTTGTGCTGGCCTACCTTCCCGCGACCTGCCACATCGCCACGGTGATGGTCTACAACTCGTCCAGCAGCGACGCGAGGTTTGAGATACACACCGGAACGCCCGGCAACATGGCCATCACTGCGGCCGGCATATGCACGGCGAGGGCCAACAGCGCCACTTCGTGCACGGGGCCGGGCACGCTGGGGACAAGCAATTTCCTGTCTTTTGGCATCACCAGCGCTTTTGCGACGAACACCTTTCTGTACACGCAGTTCGCTTGTAACTAGTGCGCGAGATTGCCCCTGTTTACTTCATGGCATGGCAACTACGCATCTTTATTCCCGAACTGGCACTGACGCGCTCTCCCGATCTACAACCCCGCCTCATGCTTTCGATCTCTGAACCGGATGATTGCGCCAATCCAGGCAGCACTCTGGTTCGTACTTATCGCAGCACGTGTAACGCTCAAAGGGAGAACATCACAGTGGAAGAGACACTGAAAAACATGGCAACATTAGGCCTTTCGCGGCGGGGATTTCTCGCTGGCGCAGGTGCCGCTACCGCAGCAACGCTGGTTGGCTGCGGCGATTCCGGAACAGTGACGTCCACAGTACCTGCAGCGCCCACGGCAACTGCTGTAACTGACGTTGACATCCTGAATTTCGCTCTTAACCTCGAGTATCTTGAAACGGAGTTTTACCTCCGGGCAGCCACCGGTACCGGCCTCTCTGCGGCCGATGGCGGCGGATCGGCTATTACTGTAAAGGCGAACCCTAAGGTAACGTTCACCAGTTCTTTCACGCAGCAGCTTTCCTATGAACTCGCACAGACTGAACTGCAGCACGTTCGCGCCATTCGCGCCACGATCACTTCGCTCGGTGGAACCCCGGTCGCGGCACCTGCGTTCGATTACACGAATGGCTTCAACAACGTGGCGTTTCAAGCCGGCTTGACCAGCTTTGACCCGTTCACCACAGATTTCAACTTCCTGATTGGCGCGTTGTCGTTTGAAGAAGTCGGCGTCAGCGCCTACACGGGCGCAGCAAAGCTTATCAAGGCCACCGCCGTTCTTGACGCTGCCGCAGGCATCCAGGCAGCAGAGGCCTATCACGCCGGCGCCATCCGTACCCTGCTTGCAGGAAATGCTCTTGCTACGGGCTCCTCCGCTAACCTGACTGCCTACAACAGCATTCTGCAGGTCTTCAACAAGCTGGATCCGAATGGCCACATCACGCTGCTGAGCGCGGGCGGTGCGACCACTGCATCGACCGTGGTTTCAGCTGACGCGACCAATGCGATTGCGTTTGCACGCACTACCGACCAGGTGCTGCACATTGCTTACGGCACCCTCCCTGGCACTTACACGGCTTCCGGCGGCTTCTTTCCGAGCGGCTTCAACGGCAACATCAAGACGCCCACCACCTAAGAGACTCGCAAAGAAGCTACGGAGACAGATATGGCAACGCTAGAAACACAGAAATTAGATTCGATCATCGCCAGCCGCAGGTCCATGCTGATGGGCGCAGGCGCAATCGCCGCTGCGGCGCTCGTCGGCAGCTCCAAAGAGGCTGCTGCCGCAGTTCCCGCGACACCCACCGACGTGCAGATTCTCAACTTTGCTCTGAACCTGGAGTACCTCGAAGCGAACTTCTACACCATCGCTGTGGAAGGTGTGACCGCCGACAAGGCCAAGCTTGGTGGCGCAGTCACGCTACCCGCCGGCAGTGGTACCGTAACCTTCCGCGCGGGCGCGAAGACTACTTTCACCAATGCTTCGGTTTCCGCCTATGCCATCGAAACGGCGTTGGAAGAGCGCAAGCACGTCAGCTTCCTACTGGGTGCACTTTCCACTGCAGCGGTTGTGCAGCCGAACATCAACCTGATGTCCAGCTTCACCACGCTCGGCGGTCTGCTCGGCGTGCCCACCTTTGACCCCTTCACGACAGACCTCAACTTCCTGCTGGGTGCTTACATTTTTGAAGATGTGGGTGTGACCGCGTACCACGGCGGCGCGCTGTACATCACAAACAAGGGCCAGACCAGCACGACACCGGATTACCTGACACCGGCTGCCGGCATTCACGCGGTCGAGGCGTATCACGCGGGTCTGATCCGTACCACGCTGGCACTGGTGGATGCGGGCCTTATCTCGCTTGGCACCGGTAATCCAGGTCAGGGTATGGCCATTGGGCTGACCACCGCCATCTCCAACCTGCGTGCAACGCTGGACGGCACGGTCGGCCAGGCGCCAGCCGCGACGGACACCGTGGGTCTCTCGGGACAGGACGACTTCGGTCTTCAGACCTACTCTGTGCCGACCAACGGGACCACCGGAACGGCGTCGCGCATCCTTGACCAGGGCCGCACCACGACACCTTTCTACAGCAACTTCATCGGCTTCAAGCGGACACTGCAGCAGGTTCTGAACATCGTGTACGGCAGCGCGTCCGGTTATACGGCGAACAGCTTCTTCCCGAACGGGCTGAAGGGCGACATCAGCTAACAACAACGCATCGATGAAACAAAGGGCAACTCTCATGGAGAGAGTTGCCCTTTTCTTTGCCCGAAGCCGCAAGTCATTGCTGGTTCGTTGTTACAGCGGCTGAACGTCTGATGCCTGCCAGCCCTTCGGTCCCTTAATCACGTTGAACTGTACGGCCTGGCCTTCTTGCAGGCTCTTAAAACCCGTCGAGTTGATCGACGAGTAGTGCACAAATACGTCCTCGCCATTGTCACGGCTCACAAACCCGAATCCCTTCGCGTCGTTGAACCACTTCACCGTCCCCTGTTCCATAGCCCCATCCCTCTGTTCGAGTCTGCCGTTGAATACAATACGTCCCACCGCCTGGGAGGGCAGTTTCTGGAACAGCTTGTCTCTAACGATTGCCGCCAGATTAGCAGAAGATTGCGCTTCCGGAAAAATATTTCGATGAGTTTATTGGTGAAATTGCTGCAAACGCTTCGTGACCAGTGCTTCTGTCCGCGCCAGGACCTGGTCCAGAGGGAGTGTGGTCGTATCCAGCAGGACGGCGTCCGCGGCCGGTTTCAGCGGACTCTGAGCGCGGTTGCGGTCTCGCCCATCGCGATCGCGCATCTCGTTCACCACGGCATCGCGCGACTCGCCCGCACCCGGCTGCTGAGTGAAACGCCGGTCTCCACGAGCCTCCACCGACGCATCCAGGAAGATTTTCACCGCCGCATCCGGGAACACGACCGTCCCGATGTCGCGGCCTTCCATCACCACGCCCGAAGCGGCAGCCCGGCCCATGGAGCGCTGCGCACGCACCATCCACTCGCGGACGGGTCCGTGCACCGATACGTGTGACGCACCTGCTGTTACCTCGGGAGTGCGCAGTTCGCTCGTCACCTCGGCACCGTCCAGCACGACCCGGTTGCCCGTTGTACCCGGCTCGAGCGCGATGTGGGTAGAACCGGTCAGTGCAAGCACCGCCGCCGCATCATCCACAGCTACCCCGGTGCGAATCGCCTTTAACGCCAGTGCGCGATACATGGCGCCGGTTTCCAGGTTGAGCAGGCCAAACACCTCCGCAAGATGTGCCGCCACGGTACTTTTGCCGGCGCCCGCGGGACCGTCAATCGCCACTACGAAGCCCCGCACGCCTGTTTCACCGGAGATCATCGCTTCCTATTCTGCCGCACAACGATCCCCGAGCGGAGAAAGGGCAGCCATGCGGCTGCCCTTTTCGGCTGTTATTCGGAACGGCGCTTTGGAGCCCCTCCGCGTCCCGGACCGGAACCCGGTCCACGGCGCGCTGGCGAGAAGTTCGGCCTGCTGAAACCGCCCGGTGCTCCGCCGCGGTCGCCACCAAAGGGTTTACGCGCCACGAATGGCTTGCGGTCGCCACCCTCGCGTGGCGTGAACGGACGACGCTCGCCATCGCCGCGAGGTGTGAACGGACGGTCCCCACGGGGCGTGAACGGCTTGCGTTCTGCTCCATCACGGGGCGTGAACGGACGACGCTCACCGTCACCACTGCGCGGCGTAAACGGACGGCGCTCACCACCCTCACGGGGTACGAACGGCTTGCGCTCTCCATCTCCGCGAGGCGTGAATGGACGATCGCCACGCGGTGCAAACGGACGGCGCTCTCCGCCACCTTCACGCGGAGCGAAAGGCTTGCGCTCTCCGTCTCCACGTGGTGTAAACGGACGATCGCCACGCGGTGCAAATGGACGGCGCTCTCCACCACCTTCGCGCGGAGCGAAGGGCTTACGCTCTCC
>CBAAAE010000081.1:0-12010 GCA_964658845.1 uncultured Novosphingobium sp.
GTGGACGTCGTGGCGTGGTACGGCCGTGGCAATGCGTCGCAGAAAAACGTCAGAAGACAAGCTGAGCAACAGGATACGCTCGCGCATCCTGACTTTTCTCTGCGGTGCCCACGGTCATCCTCATGCCATGCAAGCGCGGGATATCCGCTTTCACCGGGTGGACACGACCTGTGGCCGACGGCTGGAATCTCTCTCCGACGTTCATATACCGGTCTTTACTTGCTGTTCAGCAGGTCGGCGTGATCGTTGCGCACGTTGCCCACGTCCTTGCTGACCGGCTGCATGTCCATCTCCTCCGCGGGAAACGGCTTCAATAGATGCACGGGTGGGGGTCCCTCGCGCAGGAGCCACTCGTCGTGGTCGCGTTGGTGCATGATTGCGGGCATGCGTGTGTGCACCGTGCTGGTCAATTCATTCGGCGCCGTGGTGATGATGGTGAAGCTCTGCAGCCAGGTGTCTTCCGCCCGGTCGTGCCATGCGTCCCACAGGCCCGCAAAGGCGAAGATTGGCTCCTCTGGGACGGTGAAGGCGAAGGGCTGGGTGACGGGCTTCTTCGTGTCAGAAGCCAGCTTCTTCCACTCGTAGAAGCCGTCCGCAGGCACCAGGCAGCGTCGGCCGCGCTGGAGTGGTTCGCGCCACGTGGCGGACTTCGC
Source organism: uncultured Novosphingobium sp. (assembly GCA_964658845.1). Taxonomy (GTDB): domain Bacteria; phylum Acidobacteriota; class Terriglobia; order Terriglobales; family Acidobacteriaceae; genus Terriglobus. The sequence continues at coordinate 654 of CBAAAE010000081.1, forward strand.
CAGGGATTCCGCCTTCGCGTTGAAGGTCGTGAAGCCTTTGAAGTCCGCGAGGCTTTTCGCGAAGAACGGCACCAGGCCCCACCGCATCAGCAGCATCTCGCGCACGGAACCGTCGCGCGTGTTGCGGATGACCGGCTGAAAAGTGGTGGGCGCAACGTTGTAGCTGGTCAGCAGTTCCGGGATGCCCGGCTCCACCCTCCCGGCGTGGAATCGCTCGGCGATCTCCTGCTTTTGCCCCCGACGAAAGTAACGGCCACACATGGCTCGAGCTTACCGCTTGCGCGACAAAGCATCCGCGGAAGAGACTTTGTAATCCAATCACCTGTTCATGACCACACAAGACACGGCAACCCGCCGTTCATTGCCGTCCCGCGCACCGACGGGCGACGGCCTTGTTGCGCATGAAGCGACATATGACGGCTACGTTGCGGCTGCGGATATTGGCGGCACCCGCGTCCGCATGATGCTGGCCGGCCTCGACGGCAAACCCGCGGCGAATTGGAACATTCACATCGGCGAAGAGAAGACGCCAGGCAGCATCGTGCGCCTGCTGCGGCTTGGTCTGGACACGATGCTGGAACTAACCGGCACGCGGTCGCCAGTACGGCACATGACCGCGGGCGCGCCAGGCATCACGGATGTCGACCTCGGCGTAGTGTTGGCCGCGCCCAACCTGCCCGGATGGCACGACGTTCCCCTGCGCGACCTCCTTGAGCAGGAGTTTGGAATCCCCGCTCAGGTCGACAACGACACCAACCTGGCGGCGCTCGGCGAGCATGCTGCGGGCGTTGCGCAGGGCGTCGACAACTTCCTCTTCATGGCCCTTGGAACGGGAGTCGGCGCAGGCGTTTTTCTGGGCGGCAAGCTCCATCGGGGCGCGACGTGGTCTGCCGGCGAGGTTGGATATCTCCCGGTCCACGGCGGCGCGCGGCGGCCCGTCCGCATGCACGAAACAGGGCAGCTCGAGCAGGCGATCGGCGGCTTGGGCATCGAAGCGCGCTGGCATGAGTACTTCACTGGCAGCACCGATGACGAGGCGCTGAAGCTTAGTACTCTGCGCGCTCCGCAGATCTTCGACCTGGCCAACACCGGCGATGCAAGAGCCCTGAACGTCTTGCGGGAAACGGCGCGTGTTCTGGCCGACGCACTGAGCACGCTGGCGTTGCTCTTCGATCCGCAGATGATCGTTCTGGGTGGAGGTGTCGGATCGCACCCCGCTCTCTGCACGGCGACAAACGGCTTTCTGCGCGAGAACGAATTCGCCCTGCCCATGCTGCGTTCGTCCGCGCTGGGTACGGGTGCGCAGCTCTTCGGTGCGGTGTCGTTATCGCTCGGGGCAATCGGCAGCAATCTGCGTTGTTGACCCTCATCCCTCACTTACAAGAGACCCTTCCGGCGGACCTTAGATCACAGCTCCGCGTCTAACTCTTGACCCATGCTGAACCACTTGTTTTCCGAGGCTATCTCATGACCAGGTTCCACCGCACCCTTGCAGCGTCCGCACTGATGCTCTCCGCAGTTCCGGCAGCGTTCAGCCAGTCCCAGTCCATCAACGGCACCATTCGCGGCCAGGTCACCGATGCTTCGGGTGCTCCTCTGCCGGGTGCGACGGTCACGGTAAAGAACACGGACACCGGCTACACGCGCCAGCTCGTCACGGATGGCGAAGGACGTTACCTCGCACCAAACCTGCCCATCGGCACGTACTCGGTGGCGGCGACGTCATCATCGTTCGCGCCGCTTACCCAGAACGGCATTCACGTGGGCGCGGGTACCGACAGTACCGTCGACGAATCGTTGAAGGCGGGCTCCGTTGCGACGGAAGTGACGGTAACCAGCGACGCGCCCATCATTGAGGCTGCGCGTGCCGACCTGAGCCGTACCATGACCACCATCGAGACGCAGAATCTGCCATTGACTTCGCGCAATCCCTACAACTTCATCCTCTTTCAGCCAGGTGTGTCGGGTCATCCGAATCCTGAAAACGGCATCCCGCGCACCCTGAACACAAATGGCCTGGTCGACCGCGTGAACTACCAGCTTGACGGCATGGTCGATACGGAGACGGATCGCTATGGCCTGCGACTGTTCGCTATTTCCGATAGCTACACGGAAACCGTTAACACCATCTCGAATTCTCCCACCGCAGAGTACGGCAACACCGCCGGCATTATCTTCAATGTCCTTACGCCGTCCGGCAGCAACGATGTGCACGGTGCAGTGCAGTACATCTGGCGTCCAAAGGTTGCCAGCTCGTGCCCCATTCTGCAGAACTGCACACCGGGCGCGGTGGGCTACAAGCCGTTGCCGGATCTTCACGTCGATGATCTGACCGGCCGCCTGGGCGGACCCATTGTCAAGAATCGCGTCTTCCTCTTCGGTGCGTATGAGCACCTGAAGCGCGGCAACCCTCAGGCGGTCACTGTAACTGGTGCGAACCAGGCGGCACTGATCGCGCTCGGTGTTGCACCCAGCGATTTCAACACGGCTCCACAAGTGCAGCGCGCGCAGTGGGCCGATGTTCGCATGGACGTAAACATCAACGCGAAGAACACGGCGTTCATTCGCTATAACTATTTCCGCAACAATTATCCATTCAACACCAATGCAGGTGGGCTGTATCTGCAGTCTGCCGAAGCTGACTTTCAGGATCGTGCGCATATCATCGGCGCGCAACTGATTACGACCTTCAAGCCGACGCTGCTGAATGAGTTTCGCGGCTCATGGCCGTACCGTAACGAGCAGCACTTTGCTGGTTCCGCCACCGGAACCGGACCGATGATCACCATCTCCGGCGTTGTCAGCGGCTTTGGCGGCAGCAACGGTGTAGGCGATAAGTATCAGGAGAAGATCCCCTCGTTCTCTGACAACGTAACGCTGATCCATGGGCCCCACTCCTTCAAATTCGGTGTGGGTTTTCAGAAGAATAACGACACCCAGCTTGCCGACGTGTACACGCAATTCACCTTTGCCACACTGGCGGATTACACTGCCGCGAAAAACGGTACGAACCCCAAATCCTACAGCAACGTGACCGCGTCAATCGGCAGGCCTGGCGCGGGTTATCAGACCGTCTTCTATGACCTGTTCGCGCAGGACACGTGGCAGGTTACACCGAAGCTGGTAGCTAACTACGGTGTGCGTTACGACCAGTACCGCGCTCCCAGCGGTCTGGCAAATGCACCGCTGGCACAGACGCAGAACTTCCGCACACCCATGGGCAACTTTGCGCCGCGACTTAGTTTCTCCTACTCGCCGAACCCGAGCATGGTGGTTCGTTTGAACGGCGGCATGTTCTATGAAGCGACGCCGACGAACACCTTCTATAACCCCCTGTACAGCAATGGCCTGACCAACACCGGCAACCTGATCGCGACGCTTGGGCCGACGGCTGTCGGAGCACCGGCCTTTCCGAATACGTTCTCCAATGTTCCCGTCGCTTCGCTGCCCATCCCCACACCGTACGCACTTACTTCACATTTCAAAAATGAGTACACGTGGAACGGAAATATCCAAGTGGAGCAGGCACTCGGCAAGAATGATTCGCTCATCATCGGTTATGTGCTGACCAACGGCCGCAACCTGCAGTTTCTACGGAACAGCAACTTGATTCCCAGTGTCTCTGCGACGGGTGCGGCGTTGGCACCGCTGGCCGACGGCCGGCCCGTCTTCTCGGCCACCGCAAACAGCTTTACCCGCTACAACCCGGCGTTCAACTCGATTCGTTACATCGACATTGGCGCCAACAGCAGTCACAACGCCCTGGTTACAAACTACAGGCATCGCACATCCGGAGGCCTGACGATCGAGGCGTCGTACACCTGGTCTCATTCGATCTCCGACGCACCGGAAGCCAACAGCTACGAGAACTCGAACTTCATCGAAGACCCGACCAATCGCAAGCGCGACCGCGGTAACAGCTATGTCAACCGGCCGAATGCCTTTACCTTCTCAGGCGTCTATCAGCCCACCACGCATTTCAACAATCGCTATCTGAACGGCCTGGTGGCGAATAACACACTCGCGGTGCTGGTAAATGCCAGCAGTGGCGATCAGCAGAACCTCGTGACCGGCTCCAACCTGAGTGGTGATGCGCTCTCGAACGGACAGCAACGCCCCCTGTTCGTGGGTCGTAATACGCTGCGCACACCGAGCATCTACCAGGCGGATGCGCGTTACACGCGGACCTTCGCTACGCTGTTCGAGCGGGTCAAACCGCAGATCATCGTGGAAGCGAATAACTTCCTGAACCGCTCAAATTTCACCACCATTAACACCACGGCAGGAACCAATGCGGCGGGTGTCATAACATCGGCACCAAGCCTTCTACCCACGGGCACTGTGCTCGAGGCGCGTATTCTGCAGTTTGGAGCGCGCATCGATTTCTAACGCGCCAGCTGGGTCGATGTTGCGGTGAGGGGCTCATGTGACCTCACCGCGCGATCAGTGGATTCGACGGCGAGCGGCACCGACGATCCCCAACAGTCCAGTTCCCAGCAGCAGAAAGGTAGAGGGCTCCGGCGTGGCGCTGACCGGCGTGTAGTTGTAAGTGAAAGTGCCCTGCAGGCTCGCGGGCACGGTAGACGCGGATCCGCCCTGGACAAGCACGTCGGGAAACAGGAGGTTGTGGTTAATGCCGGTAAACTGCCCCAGGTCGGCGGTATCTGTCCCGGACAGAGAGATTACAGATGAGGCAGAGTAATTCTGTCTGAAAATGGAGCCGGTGCTAAACCCGTCCAGCGTCAACTGGTAGAAGCTGTTACCGGAGCCGTCAGGAACAAAGACAACGTTGCCTGTCAGCGTGGCTGTGATCGAGTTGAGAGTGCCCAGGGCAGGATTGAATTGCGAGACACCGAATAGATTCTCCTCAGTGCCCTGCAGATTGGTGAAGTTGACACTGAAGTTTGTCGTCAGGGTGTCAGCATGTGCTGCTTTGCCTGCAACCAGCAGGAGAGCGGCGAGGAGAATAGAACGGCGCATGGGACGAGTTCCTTTGCAGGGATCAGGTGCAAGGCGGAATTTTACGCGCGTGTTACAGCGTTGGGCCGGGTGACACATCGCGTCCTGTGTCAAGAAGCGACATCTTTTTACATCGCTACCACTTACCTGCACGCGATAGCGGATCGGGTCGGCCAGGTGCCGCCTGCCAGCCTCGATTGGCAGCTTGAGACCGAAACAATTTAAGACTGGATCTGATGACAGAACGCCCCACCTCTACCTTTCCCGCCAGCGTGTACCGCGAACAGGTACTGACGCACATCTTCGCGGACGCGCAGCGGCTTTTGCTTCCCGCACTCCTTGAGATCGATCGCGCACACCTCGTCATGCTGCATGCGCAAGGCATTGTCTCGACGGCAACAGCGACGGCCTGTGCGCGTGCATTGCGCACCATCGATATGGTGACGCTGCGTACCGCGGTGTATGACGGCAGCGTGGAAGACCTCTTCTTTCTGGTGGAAGAGAAGATCGCAGACATCGCAGGCGCGGATGATGCGGGCCGGCTTCACACCGCGCGTTCGCGCAACGATATCGACCTGACCATGTATCGCATGGTTTTGCGCACGAACCTGCTTACCTTGCTTGAAGCTTCGCTGCAATTGCGCGGTGTTCTGCTGACCATTGCGGAGGTTAACCGCGACACCATCATGCCGGCCTACACGCACAATCAGCCCGCACAACCCACCACGCTGGCGCATTACCTGATGGCCATGGTGGAGGTGCTGGAGCGCGACGCGGAGCGCGTGATTGGCTGCTACGCGCGGGTCAATCGCAATCCCCTCGGTGCGTGCGCCATCACCACGACAGGCTTCCCGATCGATCGCGAACAGACGGAGCGCCTGCTGGGTTTTCGCGGCCTGGTGGTCAACTCCTACGGTGCGATCGCAGCTGTCGATTACGTTGCGGAAGCCTGCAGCGTGCTTGCCGCGTCGATGCTGAGCCTGGGCCGCTTCACACAGGACATGCTGCTGTGGTCCACGGCAGAGTTCGGCCTGCTGCGCCTCTCCGACGGTTACGTGCAGATCAGCAGCATCATGCCGCAGAAGCGCAACCCTGTCCCGCTGGAGCACACACGCATCCTTGCATCGCGTGCTCTGAGTGAGTCTCAATCCGTGTTGAGTTCGCTGCACAACACGCCCTTCGCCGACATGAACGATGGTGAGGATTCGCTGCAGCCGCTGGTGGCGCTCGCGTTCAACGACGCCCATCGTGCGTTGGCTTTGCTGGCCGGCGCTCTGTCGGAAGCTACCTTCGATACGGAGCGGATGAACGCTCGCGCGCACCGCAGCTTTCTGACCGTCACCGAGGTTGCGGATACCCTGGTTCGGACGTGTGGCGTTTCCTTCCATCGGGCGCATGTGATCGTGTCGGCCGCGGTGAAGGCTGCGGCAACGGATGACCCGGTAGCGCTGGCAGCAGACCTGCACGCCCGCGCCCGCGCCGAGGGCCTGGACATCACCGCGGAAGAGCTGCGGACGGCCCTCGATCCGGCGCATTTCATCCGCATCCGCAAGGTATCCGGCGGTCCTGCGCGAGAGGCAATCGATCCCGAATGCACACGTGCCGCCGCCCGCCTGGAAGCGGACGAGGTCTGGGTAAGTGCTGAGCGAGAACACCTGCTGGCCGCGCACGGACAGCTTGAGCGGGCCTGCCTGGCTCTCGAAACGTAACGCGCTGCGGGCCGGAGCAGCCACCGCCGCGGCGTTTCGGATGAAAGAAACGCCCTTCTCGACTCGACAGCGGACGGGTCCCCGCCCGCTCTTTCTCTCAAGGGTCTAGCGCACAGAAGAAGGGAAGCCGGACTTCCCCATCCACTCGCCTGCATAGTGAAGTTGCGGGTGACTCTCCATGCCCCTGTTTGAGACGACTCAAACAAGACACCGGGGCCGCGGGCCGCGGAAATGCGGGGAAAGCGCCGCCGGGGACTGAGACGATTCATTCTGTGCCATCGCCCTCCAAAAAAATCCTCTCTCCGCTGTTCCCAAGAGCTATTTTCGTGTGGCATAATCCGTCGTCGCTGAGAACTGCTTCTTACCATGCGTGACCTTTTGAGACGTCACAATCGCAGACGCAGAACAGCTACAGACGCTACCGGTGAGCAGGCGCCAGGTTCGGGGCGTCGCTGGAAGCAGCCGGTCGCACGACGTTTTCACCCATGGATGTTTTTTGGAGGCCACACCAATGTCCGCAAGTAACAACGAATCGCTAACACCCCGTTCCAGGGGGATGTGGGTCGCAGGTGTGTTTCGCACCGCTCGCCGCACGTCGCTGGGCATCATGATGGCTGCCATCCCCGTGGTTGTGCTGAACATTGGCACACCTTCGGCCTTTGGTCAGGCGAGCTCAAGCTCCGACGCTCAGGGCAAGGTGACAGACGCCACCGGCGCCACCGTACCCGGCGCAACCATTCACCTGATCAATGTCGGTACCGGAGCCGAGCGGACGACCACGACCAATGATGCGGGCGAGTGGTCCATCCCGAACATTCCTCCCGCGACCTACCGTCTGCGCGTCGAGAAGCAGGGCTTCAAGAGCAGCCAGATTCCGGCACTTGCCGTTGAAATCGGCAAAACCGCCAATGGTTCTGTGACACTCGCTGTGGGCGGAACGGACGAGACGGTCGAGGTTACGACCCTGCCGCCGCAGCTGCAGACGCAGGAAGCGACCGTTGGCCAGGTCATCGACCAGAAGCAGATCAACGACTTGCCACTGAACGGTCGTAACGTGCTTCAGCTCGCAGTGCTTGCACCGGGCGTTTCACCCGCGCAGCCCAATCAGACTGGCGCGCCCGCCCAGACCGGGTCGCGTTCGCTGTACATCACGGTGGATGGCGGCCGCGGTAATTCGACCAACTACGTGCTTGACGGTACGTATGTTCGTTCGGTTCGTTTCAACAACATGTCGCTGCAGCCAAACACCGACACCCTGCAGGAGTTCAACCTGCTCCGCTCGACCTTCTCCACGGAGTATGGCCAGGGCCAGGCGGTGGTTTCCATGGTGACCAAGTCCGGCACCAACAGCCTGCATGGTTCGGGTTACGAGTTCGCGCGAAACGCCGTTTTTGATGCTCGTAACTACTTTGCTACACCCGCCAGCGGCCCCAAGCCGGACTTCCACCGCAACCAGTTCGGCGGTACTTTCGGCTTCCCCGTCATCAAGGACAAGCTGTTCCTCTTTGGTGGCTATGAGGGCCAGCGTTCCGCGAGAGGCACCGTAAATACGGCGCTGTTCCCAACCCAGAGCGAACTGGCCGGCAACTGGACCAGCGTACAAGCGCTGCCGAGTGCCACCGGGCCGACTGGTGGCTACAGCGGCATCGCGGGCGGACTGGTCGGTTATAGCACCGCGAGCCCCACTGGCTTCTCCGTGACAAACAAGGTGGCGCAGGTGCTGAACCCGACCTATCCGGTCGTCGCCAGCGACGCAACCACTATCAACGGTACCGCCAACTATTCCCTGGTTCTGCCCTTTCAGGATAACTACGACACCTACACGGTTCGCGGCGATGTGACGTTCGGTCAGAAGCATTCCATGTATGGCCGTTACGTCAACTTCAACTCCAGCCAGATTACTCCCGCAGTCACCGGCAGCTCCACGTCGAACCCTCTGCTGGGCCGCAATGCCGTACTCGGCGATACCTATCTCATTACCTCCAAGCTGGTGAATGAGGTCCGTCTCGGCTGGAACGAGTTCTACAACATCACGCTGGGCGTGCTGCAAAGCGCAGGCCCTAATGGCAGTTGGGCTGCAGCAGAAGGCCTGGCGAACCTCACCGCTCTTTCCTCTCCACGTCAGAATGGCCGTGCGGCCTTTACAATCAACGGCTACACATCAGTCGGCGACGGATCGGGGGATCAGGGTGGCCACGAGAATGTCCTCAGCGCGGGTGACACGCTGTCCGACGTGTTCGGCAAGCACACGACCAAGTTCGGCTTTCAGTTCCAGAATCGCCGAGTCTGGCAGATCGCGGATAACAACGCCCGTGGTGGCGCCACTTTTGATAACTGCACGCCGGCGACCTATGCCGCTGGTTACACACCCACCGGTCCGGACGATCCGAACAACGTAACCTCCGTTGGCAACTGCACCCTGGGGAACAAGAGCTACACGGTTAACGGCGCAACATACTTTTACAACAAGTTTCAGAACTACGCGCGCGGCTTCTGCACCTCCGGCTGCAATGGCAACGCGGGTACCACCCTCGGCCACTACCGTGATAACACGTACGGCGCTTTCATCAGCGACACCTACCAGATCGGTCACGGTCTTACCGCAAACCTGGGTCTCCGCTGGGAATTCAACCAGCCCTGGCACGAGCAGAACCAACTCGAAGGATCGCTGGACCCGGGTACGGGCTTGATCACCTTTACCAAGATTCCGGCGGTCATTCCCACGGCTTACCGCCCGTACATCGACTTCAGCCGCACGTACCAGCCCGGCATCATCCAGCCCTTCCATAAGGGCTTTATGCCTCGCCTCGGTCTCGCGTATGAAGTTCACCCGGGAACCGTCGTGCGGTTCGGGTATGGCATCTACTTCGACAACCTGAACACAAACGAACTGCAGTTCACTCGGTACGCCGCCCCGCTGTATTACCAGCAGTCCTTCAATAACGTATTCACCAACACGCTGTATCCGGACCCCACGACGTCGTCCATTCTTCCGGCGCCATTCTCTATTTTCCCGTTCAACAAGCAGCCACTCACGCAGGAATGGAACGCCAGCCTGCAGCAGGATCTTGGACACAATGTCGTGCTCGAGATGGCCTATACCGGCAGCAACACGCACCACATGTGGAAGCGTTATGACCAGAACATGTATATCCAGTACCCGTTCCAGGTCCCAGCGAATCTAACAACACGTCCATTCCCGCAGTTCGGCCCCGGCATCCTGACCAGCTCCACGCTGGGTTCAGCCAACTTCAACGGCGGCTCGGTCAAGCTCGAGCAGCGCGCGAGGCACGGCCTGTATTACCTGGGCAGCTATCAGTGGTCGAAGAACCTGGATAACATCTCGGGTGAAGCGGGTGCAAACGATTCGTCCTATGCAACGACCACCGCGTTCGATCATTCCTACTCAAACTTCGACACGCGGAACCGCGCAGTCATCTCTGGTGGATACGAGTTGCCGTTCGGCAAGGACCATGACCACCTGCAGGGCCGCATCGCCAACGCGATCGCGGGTGGCTGGAGCCTTCAGCCAGCGGTTCAGCTGCGTTCGGGTTACCCGTTCGATATCGGCGGTTCAGGTTGCTCCTTTGCCAACTACATCGGCTGCCGCGTCTTCCTGGCGCCCGGCCGTACTGTGGCAAGCTCCTACAAGGGCTCAAACAGGGGCATCAGCAACTGGTTCGATCCGACGGCTTACTCGCAATCGCCTTACGTGGCGACCTTCACAGGAGCGCCCGGCAACTACGTCTCGGCAGCACGTCCTATACCGAACCTGCAGGGCTGGGTCACCCGCAACACGGGCCGCGGCCCCGGGACCGTATCGTTCGACCTCTCGGGTATCAAGAACTTCCGAGTTCGCGAGCGCTTAAACCTGCAGTTCCGCGCAGAGGCCTACAACATCATCAACCACGGTATCTTCTCCAACCCGGCGGCTGGCCTCGGGACACCGACCTCCATTGGAAGGATCACCAGCACCTCGGCCGACAATCGCAGCTTGCAGTTCGCCATCAAGGGCACGTTCTAAGCGGCGGGCATCAGGCTCTCTAACGCGATGGGCAGGGGCTCGCACGAAGGTGCACGTCTCTGCCCATTCTTTCGCGACGCTCCAAGTCTGGGAGATCTCATGTTCTTAAATCTTCGTTCAACACGTGCTTACCTGCTGCGCTTGGCAGCCGTTACCTGGCTCGCCGCACCGATGCTGTTGCTGGCGCAGACCGTGTCGCCTGCCCTTGAGTCACCGCCGACCGGTCCGCCGAGAGTTGGACCGCATGGCGAAGCCCTGATCGGCATGCCGAAGTTTCACGAACCCGATCCGTATGACATCGACGAGCACACGGGCTTCAGGCAGATCTTCGACGGCACATCGCTCACGGGCTGGGATGCCGATACGACGATCTGGCGCGTGGAAGCGGGAGCCATGATCGGCGAAACGTTCGAAGGCAAGCCGCGCGGCAACAACTACATCGTCTACCGCGGCGACAAGGCTCGCGACTTCGATTTGAAACTGCAGATGAAGATCGAAAAGGGCGGCGGTGGCGGCATCCAGTATCGCAGCCAGACCGGTGTGCCGTGGACGCGTGCCGCGCCCCCCGGCGTGCCTCCGACGGACACGAAGTGGCTCATGACCGGGCCGCAGGCGGACTTCTGGTATCCCGTGCGCCCGGCGGCGGCTGCCTACACCGGCCAATG
>CBAAAE010000082.1:0-11916 GCA_964658845.1 uncultured Novosphingobium sp.
CGGCTACGGTCAGCAGCAGCCGAATTACGGCCAGCAGCCCGGCTACGGCCAGCCGCAGAATGGCCAGCAGCCGTATGGTCAGGGTGGAGACCCGCAGGCTGCAGGCGGCTATCCGAATCAGCAGGGTGCGTATCCTCCGCCACCTCCGCCACGTCTCTACCGCCGTGACTATGAGCGCCAGATGGCGAACCAGCAGGGGCCCGGTGGACAGCAGTTCTCGCAAGGTCAACCTGGCGGTCAGCAGGTCGTGGTTCCAATGGGTACAGTGCTGAATGTTCGTATTAATCGCTGGATCTCGAGCGGCGACGCGGCTCCCGGATCGACCTTTACCGCGCTGGTCGCGAACGATGTGCTCGCGGGCGGGCAGATCGCCATACCGCGCGGAGCGACCGTCGACGGTACTGTGATCGATGCCAAGGGCGCTGGGGTCCTCAAGGGTCGCGGAACGTTGACGCTGCAACTCAACGCACTTGAACTTGGCGGTCAACGCATTCCGCTGCAAAGCGAGACGTTCACAGTCAGCGGCCGTGATAAGGCGGCGCAGTCGGTCAACTCGACGATTATCGGCGCGGGCGTTGGAGCGTTGCTTGGAGCAGCGATTGGACGCGGGACCGGAGCGGCGATTGGTGCCGGCGTCGGTGGTGCCGCCGGTCTGGGCACGGCTGCGGCTTCAAACGGCGGTCAGGCGAACCTGCCTCCCGAGGCGCTGCTGCACTTTCGCCTGAACAGCCCGACACCGGTTACCACCGTGTCCGAGGCAGAAATGCAGCGGCTTGGCGGCTATGCAGGACCTGCTTCCGCATACCGCGGCGAGGCCGGACCCTACGGACGTCCTTACTCGGCGGTGGGCGTGTACGCGGCGCCGTATCCCTACTACTACGGCCGGCCGTACTATCGCGGCGGCTACTGGTACTAAGGCATCTGCAACAGCACGGGCCGCGGCGAGAGTCGCGGCCTTTCTGCGTCTGGACCGGACACACTCATTTATACTCACGGCAGCGACGTGCCCTGCTATCTGAGCAGGGAGTCGCGCCAAGTCTGCCGCATCGCGGCACGCCGAAAGCTTCTCTGAAGGGTCTCCACAACCAGCAATGATTCGTTCTCTGCAGAAGGATAACCGTATTACAAAGGCGGTTTTCGCCGTCATTATTGGTGTTGCCGTCCTTTCGATGGTGCTCTACCTCGTGCCTGGCCTTTACGACGGCGTGGTGGGAGCGCCCGCAGGCGTGTATGCAACCGTGCGCAATCCCGGCTTCTTTGGCAGGATTGTCGGCGACACAACCCAGATCAAGACGACCGAAGTGACGCAGTATGCCCAGTCGCTGGCGCAGCGGCAGAACATGCCCGCGCAGTACCTGCCCTTCCTGATGCCGCGCTTTGAAGCGCAGGCGCAGCAGGTGCTGGTGGCTTCCGCCGTGGAAGATCGCGAGGCGGAACGCCTTGGCCTGACCGCGACCGAAGCCGACGTCCAGCAGGAACTGCAGACAGGTCAGCTTGGCCAGATCTTCTTTCCCGACGGTAAGTTCATTGGCGATGAAAAGTATCGGGCCTTCGTGCAGAATCAGCTAGGCATCGCCACCGTAGCCGAGTTTGAGCAGAAGGTCCGGCAGGAGATCACATCGCGCCGCCTGGTCCAGTTCGTGACGGCGGGCGCAAGCGTGTCGGACACTGCCGTGCGTGAACTCGTCCGCAAGCAGGGTTCGAAGGTCAAGTTCGACTATGCGGTGGTAAATTCCGCCGATCTCGCGAAGACGATCGCTCCCATCGATAGCGATCTGGAGAACTACTTCAATCGCAACAAGGCGCGGTACGCAAACGCCGTGCCTGAGAAACGCAAGATCACTTACATTCCCGTCACACTGGCGAACCTGGTCGGCGGCAAGCCCCAGGTCGCGGACACGGATCTGCAGGCGTATTACACCGCGCACAAGGCCGATTACCACGTCGATCAGCAAGTCAAGGTTCGGCACATTCTGATCAGCGTTCCCAACGGTGCCGATGCGAAGACGGACGCCGCTGCCAAGGCGAAGGCAGAGGATCTGCTCAAACAAATTCGCGGTGGCGCAGATTTCGCGGCGCTCGCCAAGGCTAATTCCAATGATCCAGGCTCAAAGGATTCCGGCGGCGAGCTTGGCTACGTCAAGGCTGACGGCACCATGGTGCCGGCCTTCCAGAACGCAGCCATGGCACTGAAGGCCGGGCAGACTTCTGATCTTGTGAAGACCCCCTTCGGCTACCACATTATCCAGGCCGAGGCCCGCGATGAAGCGCATGATAAGCCGCTGTCTGAAGTCGCGAACGAGATCCGGCCGATCCTTGAGCAGCAGAACGGTGCAAAGGCGTTACAGGCTCTTGCCACCCAGATCGCATCAGAAGCCGCGAAGTCCAGCATGGACAAGGCCGCGGCTGATCATGGTGCAAAGGCTGTAACGACCGATTACATCGCCAGCGACGGCACCGTACCCTCGTTGCCAGACAGCGCGCAACTGGTCCAGGCTGCGTTCACCGGCAGAAAAGGTGATGCGCCGCGACTCGCGCCCGCAGGTCAGGGAGCGGTGACCGTCTACCAGATCGCAGACATCCAGCCGGCGCACGCACCCACTTTTGCCGAGTGGAAGGACCATGTACTGGAGGACTACCGCGCCGAGCAGGTCCCGCAAATGTTGCAGGCCAAGGTGGCAAAGTTGGCCGACCGTGCGCACCAACTGAACGATCTGCGCAAGGCAGCCGCAGAACTCAACCTGCCAGTGAAGACGTCCGAACTCGTCGATCGCAAGGGCACCGTGCCGGACGTTGGCGAGATGAGCGGACCTGCTTCCGCTGCGTTTGATCTGCCGAAAGGTGGCATCAGCGGTCCGTTGAATGCCGGCCAAAGCGGTACTGTGCTGCAGGTCATCGACGTGGAACAGCCCACTCCGCAAGAGGCTGCAAGCAGCTTCGCAACCCAGCGCGCGCAATTGGTCGAACAGCAGCGCGCCGAGATGTTCGGCATTTACATGCAGACGCTGATCGACAACTACACCAAGCAGGGTGCGATCCGCGTCATGCAGAAGACACCCGCAAAGAACTCGCCGCTGGGCACCTAGTTACAAGCAATGTCTAAAGGGCCGGGCGTTTGCGTCTGGCCCTTTTTCAGGTTGCAAGGGGTACCCTGGTTGCCAGCCAAACGCTTTGCGCATCACAAGGATCTATGATCTCCGAGCGCCTTTCAGGCATTCTGCTTCATGTTACTTCGCTGCCCTCGTACGGCGGCATTGGCGACTTTGGCCCTGCGGCCTACGGTTTCGTTGACTTTATCGCGTCGGCCAGTCAGCGTTTGTGGCAGGTGCTGCCGCTTAACCCGACAGGCTATGGGAACTCACCGTACTCTGCGTTGTCTGCTTACGCGGGCAATCCGCTGATGCTCTCGCTCGAGCGCCTGCAGCAGGATGGCTGGCTCTACGCCGGTGAGATCGATGGACTCGCGGGTCACAATGGCCCGGTCGATTACGGTCGCGCGACAGCAGAAAAGATGCCGCTGATCCATCGCGCTGCGCGCCGCTTCCTGGCGGATGCGACCCAGCAGCAATGTTCGGCCTTCGAACGCTTTCGCGAGACGAATGCGGCATGGCTGGTCGACTATGCACGCTTTACCGTCCTCCGCAGCCTGAACGAATACCGCCATTGGAACGAGTGGCCGGCCGAGCTCGCCGCGCACGATGAGGCCGCTCTGGAGGCCTTCGACAAGGAACATCACGACGATCTGGAAGTCGAGTACGCCATCCAGTTTTTCTTCACGGAGCAGTGGAATGCGCTCCGTGCCTACTGCACCTCGCGCGATGTTCGCATCATGGGCGACATGGCGATCTTCGTCTCGTACGACTCTGCGGACGTGTGGGCGAACAAGGACGTTTTCGAACTCGACGAGCAGTACAAGCCAACGGCAGTCTCAGGCGTGCCGCCGGATTATTTTTCGGCGACCGGACAGCGCTGGGGTAACCCGCTTTACCGCTGGAGATATCTCGAACAGCACGGTTTTGACTGGTGGGTCGCGCGTGTAAAGCGGCAGCTTGAGCTTTACGACCTGCTGCGTCTCGACCACTTTCGCGGTTTTCAGGCGTATTGGCGCATCCCCGCCGAGGAAGAAACCGCCATGCACGGCGAGTGGGTTGAGGCTCCGGGCTTTGCCCTGTTCGACCGGTTAAAGGCCGCGCTCGGCGGTGCGTTACCGCTGATTGCAGAGGATCTCGGCGTCATCACCGACAAGGTCGACAAGCTGCGCTGCGACTTCAACATGCCGGGCATGCGCGTGCTCCAATTCGGCTTCGCAGGCCGTGGCGCACACCTGCATCTGCCGCACAAGTACGACCGCAACACCGTCTGCTACACCGGCACCCATGACAACGACACAACGCTGGGCTGGTGGCGCTCCGCGGGCGATGCCGACCGCAAGAATCTGCTGACCTACCTCGGTCCGCTGAATCACCCGAACGATGTCGTCTGGGCCATGATCCGGTGCGCCGAACGCTCGGTCGCGGCCATCTGCATTCTTCCCGCGCAGGACCTGCTGCATCTCGGCGATGAGGGCCGCATGAACACGCCGGGCGCCCCCGAAAACAACTGGACATGGCGCTACCATACGGAGGCCCTGCACCCTGACCTGTCGAGTCAGCTTCGTAACATTACGGAAGAGTGCGATCGAGACGCGTACGTTCCAGACGAGGTGCTGCAGGAGAGCATGCCGGCGCCGCCCGAGGCGCTGTCAGACCAGACCGGCGAGCAGCAGGGAACTGCGCCGGCAGCCTGAGTCCCCGCAGGTCCTGATGCACTACACTGTCTAAGAAGGAGTTCCTACCCGCATGCCGCTGTCCGGTGAAGCCATTCGCACCATGAACTACGTTGACGATATTTCCGTGACGCTGCGCCGCATCCTTGCCACGCTGCCGTCACTCACGCCAGACGAGCGCACACGCGTCTCCGAGCACATCAAGCAGGCGGATCCCAGCTACGCCTCCGTCGTGGAAGCCGTAAAAGGGGCGTAATACGTTGCCTGATTCAACGGGGTTGGCCTCTCCTCCAGCGACCAGCCCGGTCGCACCTCATCCGATTACTCTTGCCCTCATCGGAGCTGGGAAGGCAGGCCGTTTGCTTGCCGCACAGGCCGTTCGCGCAGGTCACCGCGTGATGTTGGAAGACGTGTTGCCGTCCCGTCTGCGCGAGGCCCTGGAAGTAATTCCGACCGGTGGAATGGCAGGCTCGCTCGAGACCGTCGGCACGGTGGAAGATGCTGTCCGGGAAGCAGACCTGGTGATCGACTTTGTACCGGATGAGCTCGAATCCAAGCTCGAAATCGTCTGCATGGTAGATCGCATGGCCCCGCCAAAGACGATCCTCTGCATCAACACACGAAGCCTCAGCGTCGACGATCTGGCGCGCTGTACGTACCGCGCGGAACGCTGCGTGGGCGCCGCGATCAACACCATGAGTACGACCGTCGACGTGACCCGCGGCACGCAGACCTCAGACGAGTCCGCGCAGACAGTCGAACAGTTCTTCCAGTCCTGTGGCTTTCAGGTAGCCACGCGCGAAGTCGCGGCTACTGGATAACCGTTCGGGCGGTGCGGTAGTCCTGCGGGGGAACGAAGAGACGCGGGTCCGGTTCATCCAGGTCGATGTTCTGGAAGATGAAGTTCTGCGCCCCGCCACGCGGTTCAAAGCGCTTCACGATCAGGTCCAGATCGAGCCGCGGTGAAAACCAGAACTCCTTGATGGTTGGTTCCGGTTCCTTCAGGCCCAGCGGACCGCCAGTCACGCTTGTGATCTGCCGGGAGCCGACCGTCTGTATGTTATCGATCTGGCTCGTGCCGAGATTGTCGCAGGTCACCGTAAGTTGCGGCCGCGTGACGGGCCTGCACGTCTCCAGCATGTTCTCAGGCATGTTCCACGACTGCACCGTGCACAGCTTGCGCGTGGGAACGCAGCTTGTCATTTCCTTCCGGGCTGGGTCGAAGTATTCAAGCTGCGAAATCTGGGTCTGGTTCACGTCGCCATCCGAAGAGAGATAGCGCCGCTCCTGAAAGATGCGACCGGTGCTGTCCCGCGCGACCGTGCGGCGGTTCTTGATGGTGAAGCGTGTTCCATCGGCAAGCGTGCGTGTCCAATCCGTGACGACAATCGCGCGAAAGGGAGCGCCCGGCTTGGCCGTGATGCTGACGGATTGCAGCCGCTCGATGACATGGCCGTCGTAGACATGCTGAGCTTCCTGCGCGTGGACGATCGGACACAACAGGGCCGCGAAAACGATGTAACCTTTCAAAGCACTTCACCTCGGGTGAAGTGTAGCGCAGCAACGCGCCCTGAAAAAGGCTTTGTGTCCCTGGAGACAGACTTACTCCATGGTCCTTTGCCGCTCGTAAGGCTTCTGCAGCAGCAACCGAGCCTCATTGATGGCTCCCTGCGTGTTGTCATTTGTCTGCACGGCTAGGCGGTATTCCTGCACGGCGCGATCGCGCTGCCCGGTCAGGTCGAAGATCTTGCCCAGGCCGATGTGGCTCCAGACGGTAGTCCAGCGGGGTTCGCCGTCACCTCTCAGAGCGTCGCGATAGCTATTGGCGGACGACTGGTAGTTGCGTTGCGTGAAGAAGATCTCGGCGATGCGGTAGTTCGCCAGAGCAGAGTTCTTGTTGCTGTCGAGAGCCTTCTGATACTCGGCTAGCGCGCCGATCAGGTCACCCTGCGCGACGAGTTGCTGGCCTTTCAAGACAGCGACCCGAACGGCGAGGTCCGGCGTACTCTTCAGCACCCAGTTATCCGGATCGATCGCGATGCGGCGTGGGCGGCCAAACGTTTCGATGGTGTAAGCCGAGTCGGTGCCAGTCACGTCGATCTTGCGTGTCTCGGTCTTACCGTCGGTCTCCACCTTGAGATCCACCGGCATGCGAAACAGGTCGAGATCCTGCGAGACGGAGCCGATGGTGCGGAAGCCCTTGTTGCTGCCCAGGCGGTACACCGTGAACTTGTCCTGAAACGACGGCGCGCCCGTACCGTCGAGCCATTGCGCGAAGAACGGTGTCAGGTTGAGCGCGTCGCCCGCCTGCGCCTTCGCGACTTCTTCCAGGTCAGCCGTGCGCACCGGCTTATCGGTGTATTGCGAGAGCAGGCCGCGCAAAAAGGCCGTGAACTTGTCGTCACCCATCTGGTAACGGAGCATGTGGAAGACCATCGCGCCCTTCTCCAGCGTCATCGACTGAAACTGCGGCGAGAAGGGATCGGTCCGTCCCAGGGTCGTCAGGGGGGCGGTATCGTACGCCAGCGCGCCCGCCTGAATGTCCGGAATGGCATTGTTAAAGGCCGTCTTGCCGCCGGTCTCTTCCAAATTCATCAATTCGGCATAGCGCGCCATGCCGTTGGTGATCCACGCATCGTTCAGGGTATTAGGCGAGATTTCGCTGCCCCACCATTGCCGTGCGATGGTGTTCGCCAGCAGTCGATGGCTGTTCTTATCACCAATGCGATTCCCGGCAATGGCTGCCACTTCCGGTGCCCACGAGGCCGCAACCGAATCCTCAGGCAGCTCGACGATCTGCAGTTTGCTGGCCTCTGCCTGGCCGAAGGTCGTCGTGAAAAACTCCTGCTGCTGCGCGGCAACAGCTGAGTACTCCGCCGCGCCCGCCTTGTGCTTGTCCGTCACGTAAACGGAGATCTGGCTGCTACCTGCCGGCTTGATCACCGGGAGGAACTTGCCCGCGATCAATGTACCCGGGAAGCCTGGCCTGGTCCACGCGAAATCAAACTCCGTCTTGTTGCCGGGAACGGATTTCTTGCCGGTGAACCCGCTGGCAACTGCCGTGTGATCGCCCGGCACGGTGGCGTGCAGGTTCATGGTGAAACGGTCCGTGTACAGGCCCACCATCGGAAACCACCGGCCGGGGTAAAGCAACATCGATACCGGGTCAGCCAGGGCAGCGGTCTTGATGCCTTCCACCGGACTCGTATCTGCTTCTTTCAGGATGCCGCTGTAAGTAAAAGTAAACGTGGCGCTTGTATTCACCGCCATGTTCGTCGGCAAAGACACGGTGACGGTGCTGCGCCGCGCGTCGCGGTCGCTGTCAAGCGGCTTTCCGTCCGGCCCGGTGATCTTGGTGATGCGCAGGCCGTTGTTCAGTTCGAAGGTCGCCGAGGTCAGATCCTGCAACGCGGTGAAGGTAACCGCCGCAGTGGCGGTCAGGCGCTGCGCGGCCGGGTCAAGCTGGGCGTCGATGGTGTAGCCGGTCACGTTCAAGGGCTGGCGGCTACCGCCCTGGGTACCTGTCTGCGCTCCGGCATGCGCACTGGTTGCGGCGCATGCGAGAAGGCCGCTGAGAAAAACTTTATTGCGCGTGATCGCGAGCATACGGGCGAAGTCCTTCATTCTGGCAACGGTTGCGGCCCGTCTTGCTGCGGGCATTCAATCGTTAGACGCAGATGGTTCTGGAGCGTATACCGCGGCCGGTTCGGCGTTCAACGCGGTCAAAACCGCGTCCCGCAGACGATGGATCGCGGGCTGGCCGGTAGGGGACTGCAGCCTGTGGCGAACCTCCGCCAGACCTTCGATCTGCGCCTCACGCGGCGAGCGTTCGCGCAAAGTCTCTCCCTTCAAGGGCTCATCCTCAAGCAGGGGACGGAGTGCGGCAACGATGTTTTCCGCGGTGAACTGCCCCTGCAGCAGCTCCGGAACGACTCTCCGACTGGCGACCAGGTTGACCATGGCTATTGGCAGGTTGCCATACTGATCCATCACAGCGGGGATCTCCTCCGGGTAGCGCACCAGCCGTTTCGCCGCCGCGAACGTCAGCTTCGAAACCCGATACACAACGACGAACGGCGTACCGATGACCGCTGCCTGTACCGTCGCAGTACCGCTGGCGACTAGCCCTGCCCGGCTATGAAACAGGGCTGCGCGAGCGTCCCGCACGAGCTTTATCTTCGTACCAAGCACCTCCTTTTGCATGGCCTCATGGGAAGCCTTCCCCAGCGTGGGGGCGACCGGGATCATGTATTCGTAGCCGCTCCCAAGCAGTGCGGCAGCCTTCACCATCTCCGATAAATTCGCGCGGATTTCTCCCCGGCGACTACCGGGCAGGAGCGCAATCCAGACCTTTGCCGCCTGCAGCCCGTAGCGGGTTGCATACTCCTCGCGCGAGATCGCCGGCAGCGGCTGCTCAGCCAGTGGGTGCCCGACGAACTCAGCCTCCACGCCCCGCGCGGCATAGAACGCCTGCTCAAACGGAAAGATCGTCAGCATCTTCGAGACGCGCTGCTGTACCCAGCGCAGGCGCCGCCGCTTCCACGCCCAAAGCTGCGGCGAGACGAACCAGATGACCGGCACGCCGAGCCGCTTCAGGTGCTTTGCGAGCCGGAAGTTGACGTCCGGAAAGTCGATCAGGACGGCCACGTCGGGTCTGACCGCCCTGATGGAGCGGACAAGTTTCCAGTAGCTGGCAAGGATGCGCGGGACGTGGCGGAAGATCTCTGTGATGCCCATGACGGCAACATCTTCAGCGCGGACGACGCGCTGCTGTCCACCCTGCTCCATAAGCGTGCCGCCAAGGCCAGTGAATCGAGTGTCCGGCAGCACGTCCTTTACCGCAGCGATAAGCTCCGCGCCGTAGTGGTCGCCGGAGGCTTCACCGGCAGATACGAAGATCAGCGGGTCGCGTCGCACGTGTGGCTAGTGTAGCCGCCGTCAGTCGCCGGGCTGTAGCCGCAATGGTTCGGCGGGGATTGGCAGCAGGGTGTCTTCCTGGTCCTTGTACTGCAGCCGGTATAGCCGCCAGTAGAGCCCGCGTGCCGTCAGCAGTTCATTATGGGTGCCGCTCTCGCGCAGCTTGCCTTTGTGCATGACGAGAATCGTGTCCGCGCGTTGAATCGTGGAGAGCCGGTGCGCGATGACGACCGATGTACGGCCGGCGGTCATTCGTTCCAGGGCTGAGCGGACGCGCAGTTCCGTATCCGTGTCGACGGACGAGGTGGCTTCGTCCAGAATGAGGATCTGCGGCCGGTGCGCCAGCGCGCGGGCAAAGCTGATGAGCTGTTTTTGCCCGGTGGAAAGTGTCGCTCCGCGTTCCTGCATCGGTTCGTCGAAACCCTTCGGCAGGGTACGGATGAAGTCGCCGATGTTTACCTCATTGGCGGCGTGCTCTACTTCCGCGTCGGTGATCCATTCGCTGCCGAGGCGGATGTTGCTACGCACGGTGCCGGTAAACAGAAAGGCGTCCTGCAGAACGACGCCGAACCGCTTGCGGAGCACGTCCAGCGCCTGCTCGCGCACGTCCACGCCATCGATCAGGACGCTGCCGCGTTGCACGTCGTAGAAGCGCATCATCAGCGCGGTGATGGTCGTTTTGCCCGCGCCCGTGTGGCCGACGATGGCGGCAGTTTTGCCACGAGCCACGGTGAACGAAACACCCCGCAGAATCCATTCGATCTCGGTGGATGCGGCAAGCTCCGCGTCGGTGGCGGTGTCGATCCACGCGCGCTGCGCGTCGTCGAGCGGCTGGTACGTGAACCACACGTCGCGGAACTCGACCGCGCACGCAGCGCCGGTGGCGGGAGGAGTAGTCACGGTTACTGGCGACACGATCGCAGGCTCCGTGTCGATCAGCTTGAAGACGCGCTCGCTGGCGGCCATGGCGGCCTGCAGGATATTGTATTTTTCGCTCAGGTCCTG
The DNA here is from genome assembly GCA_964658845.1 of uncultured Novosphingobium sp. Taxonomy (GTDB): domain Bacteria; phylum Acidobacteriota; class Terriglobia; order Terriglobales; family Acidobacteriaceae; genus Terriglobus. The sequence continues at coordinate 10,688 of CBAAAE010000082.1, forward strand.
AATGGGTCGGAAGAAGCGCTGCGCGTATTGCATAAACGCTACCAGCACGCCGACCGTAACGGTGCTGCCGAAGAAGGTGCTGCCGTGCAGCACGCCGAGGCCGCCCTTCCAGACGACCATGGCGATCGCAATCGCGCTCAGTAGCTCAACCGCTGGATAGTACAGCGAGTATGCCTGCACCTGGTCCACAAAAGCATCGCGGTGTTCGCCGTTGATGGCTTCAAAGTCACGGTAGGCGCGTTCTTCGCGATTGAAGAGCTGCACCACACTCATGCCGCTGACGTGTTCCTGCGTGTAGGCGTTGATCTTCGCGATTGCGGTGCGGATGCGGCGATAGCTGTTGCGCACGGAGATACGGAAGAGCCGCGTGGCATACATGATGATCGGCATGACGGACAGCGTCAGCAGCGCCAGCGGCCAGCTCATCCGCAGCATGATGATGACAATGAACAGCAGCACAAACACATCTTCAAAGATGGCCAGCACGCCCGACGTGAACATCTCGTTCAGCGCATCGATGTCGCTGGTGACGCGGGTGACAAGGCGGCCGACCGGGTTGCGATCGTAGAAGCCGACGTGCATGCGCTGCAGGTGCCGGAAGATCTGTGAACGCATGTCGAACATGATGCGCTGACCGGTCCACTGCATCATGTACGTCTGCAGAAATTCGAGTCCATAACTCAGCAGCAGGGCCGCGAGATACAGCCCCGCGCACTGCGTAATGCCCGTCATCGAATTGCCGCTGAGGTGCTTTGCCAGCCACCATGTGCTCGGCGAAGGCGAATTTGTCATGTAGCGGTCGACCGCGACCTTGACCAGGTACGGGCCAACTACGTCCGCCGCTGCCTTGGTGATGACTGCGATAAAGCTAAGGATGACGTGGCCGGTGTAAGGGCGCAGGTAGGTCATCAGCCGGCGCATCAGGCGGCTGTCGTATGCCTTACCCAGAACGTCGTCCTCGCCAACGTGTTTCGCGGCGGCGGGCTTTACCGGCCTGGTTTTTGGGGTAGTCTTCGCCATGCGTCTGTCCTCATTCTAGATGTGTGCGGATGTGCGACGGTGCAGCTTTCCCGCTCGAACATGGGAAAATAGAAGTCGATGGATTCGCTCGGACTCTACCTTTCGGTGCCGTTTTGCAAGGCGAAGTGCAGCTTCTGCAACTTCGCGTCAGACGCGTTCCCGCCGCAGCGCATGGCATCGTACGTCGATCGCCTGTGCGCCGAGACCGC
>CBAAAE010000083.1:0-11867 GCA_964658845.1 uncultured Novosphingobium sp.
AGATCGCCCGAGCCCTGGCACAGGTTGACCACGCCCTCCGGCATGCCCGCCTCTTCCAGCAGCATGAAGAAACGCGCCGCAACCGTGGGCGCATCGACCGACGGTTTCAGAACGACGGTGTTGCCGGTGACCACCGCGGCCATGGTCATGCCGGCCATGATGGCCAGCGGGAAGTTCCATGGTGGAATCACCGCGCCCACTCCTAGCGGCAGGTAACGCAGCGTGTTGCGTTCGCCGGGAAACTGGATCGGGGTGGTCGCGCCGTCAAGCCTCACGGCCTCGCGGGCGTAGAACTCCAGGAAATCGATGGTCTCGGCAACATCCGCGTCGGCCTCTGCCCAGTTCTTGCCGACTTCGTACGTCAGCCACGCGCAGAACTCAAGCTTGCGCTCCCGCACCAGCTTCGCGACGTCGAGCAGGAGCTGCACGCGGGTCGAAACCGGCACGCGGCTCCACGTCTCGAACGCCTTTGCTGCAGCCTCGACAGCCCGCTCGACGTGCTCCGGTTCGGCCTCCTGGTGTACGCCGATCTGCTCTGCGGGTCGTGCCGGGTTGGTGGAGACGATCTTTCGCGTGGAGGTCGCGCGCTCACCACCGAGAATCAGCGGATACTCCCTGCCAAGCTCGCTTTCCACGATGCGCAGGGCCTCCCGCATACCGGCCTTCACATCCGAGACGGTGAAGTCCAGAAATGCCTCGTTGCGGAATGCGGTGAGCGGCTGGTTTGTCTCGTGCAGCGTGGGGATCGCGTTGGTGGCCATCCTCAAAGTCTATCCTCAACGACTGTGAACTCGGGCCTGCCGAGAATCACCTGTCGCTGATCGCCGCCCCCAGCCCTGCCCGTGCGAATCAGCAGGATCGCAGACAACATCGCAAGCAGCGAAAGGCCTGCAGCCATGAGAACGATCCGTCGAAAGCCGTGGACAAAGCTCGCTTCGACGACCTTCCTCACGGCCTGGTCGGGCGTCTGGATCGCCGCGAGACTGCCTCGCTGCGCATAGGTGCTCTGCTGAACCTCCTGCGTGAGATCAGATTGCAGTAGACCTGTTTTTAGAGCGGTGTTAAAGAGCGGCGTCAAGATTAAGCCAAACAGCGCAATCGCGAGAAGGCTCGCCACCCTTGACACGGCATTGTTGACACCGGACGCCGAACCCGCAAGTTCCTCCGGCACCGCGCTCATCACCAGCGTCGTCAATGGAGCAACGCTGACGGCCAGGCCAATGCCAAGCACGAAGATCGCCGGGAAGAACGTGGTCCAGTAGTTGCCGCCAATCGCCGGGAACGATAGAAGCGTGAATCCGACCGCCGCGATGAGCGGTCCGGCGATCAGCGGCGTTCGCGCTCCGTACCTTGCGATCAGCCCGCCTGACCAGCGAGACAGCAGGAACAGCAGCAGGATGAGCGGCAGCATGGACGCACCCGCAGCCGTCGGCGTGTAGTGCTGCACCTGCATCAGGTTCAGCGGCAGGTAGTACAGCACGCCTCCAAGTGCCGCGTAGAGAAACAGCGTCATGGCGTTCGCGCCAGCGAAGTCTCTTGATTTGAAGAGCGTCAGCGGCACCATCGGTTCGGACGCCGATCGCTCAACCAGGACGAACAGGACCAGGCAGAGCACACCAACCCATCCCGCCAGCAGTGCTCGGCCGGCGCCGTTGACATACTCGATCAGGCCGAAGGTTACGCCGCCCAGGCCACAGGTGCCCAGGGTGGCGCCCCACCAGTCCATGCGCACGGATGGATGCTGCTCACGCTGCGTTGTCACGAAGCGGTAGCAGATGCCGAGGGTGATGATTGCGATGGGTATATTCAGGAAAAACACCCACCGCCATGACTCGTGCTGGATGAACCATCCGCCCATTAAAGGGCCGACCGCAGCCGTAATCGCCGTGAATCCTGACCACGTGCCGATCGCCTTACCACGTAATGCCGTCGGAAACGTGGCAGTGATGAGCGCGAGACTGCCCGGCACCAGCAGCGCAGCGCCCAGGCCCTGGGTGGCACGCGCCCAGATGAGCATCGTCAACGATGCCGAGACACCGCAAAAGGCCGATCCCACGGCAAAGATCACCACGCCAAGCGAGAAGACCGGCTTCCGTCCGTACCGGTCTCCAAGCGTTCCGCCGACAAGCAGCAGGGCGGCAAGAAAAAGGGCGTAACTCTCAACAACCCACTGCACCTCTGCGCCGCTCGCTCGAAATTGTGTCTGCAGCGCAGGCAGCGCGACGTTGACCACGGTACCGTCGATGAACGCCATGCTGGAACCTAAAATTGCCGCCACCAGAACCCAGTTGCCCGCCTTACGATCGAAGGCTGACTGAGAAACAGGCCCGTTCCGTAACGAAGGCGCTCCCTGCAGGTTCATGGTGCCTCACATCAGCGAATCCCCGGCTGCCGAGTCCGGGATCACCTCGGCGAAGGTTCCGCGTTCAGCATCTGGTCGGTTGCCTTGCTCATGGTGGCGGTGCGCTCCAGTTTGTCCCACGAGAAGGGGCGGCCGTCGATCACACGCTTTACCGTCTTGAACAGCACCACGCTGAAGACCTGCCGGTAACTGAACCGCTGAATCCAGATATGCACCAGCAGCCACGCGTCGCCCTTGCTGGCGGGGTGTTTGCGCTCAAGCATGAAGGCAAGCACGGACGCGGAGAAATCGATCAGGATAAATGCAAGAAAGTAAGTCAACAACTTAAGGAAATTCGCCGAACTTGCCGACTCTGGATGAAAATGCCGGTCATACAGAAACTTCAGAAGACTGGCGACGAACATTAAATCGATCAGTGGCGATACCAGCGGCAGCAGGATCTGGAAGACGATGATGTTCGGCAGCGCGAACAGACCCATCGCTCGCCGTTTGGTTATGGCTCCAAGATGCTTGAAGACCGCCTGCATAATGCCGAAGGACCAGCGGAAACGCTGCCGCATCAGCCCGTTCATGTTGATGGGCGCCTCAGTGAACGCGAGCGCGCGGTCTTCGTAGATGACCGACAATCCCTGTTCGAGCAGGATCATCGTCAGGTCTGCATCTTCTGCCACAGTATTCGAATGGTAGCCGCCGCCGGCATGTACCGCCGCGGTGCGCCATGCGCCGATCGCGCCCGGCACCACGACGACCACGTCGAATAGATCCATGGCGCGGCGCTCGAAGTTCTGGCTGGTGATGTACTCCAGCGCCTGCCACCGCGTCCACAGGTTTACCCGGTTCCCTACCTTCGCATTGCCTGCGACCGCGCCGATCTGCGGGTTTGCAAAGTGCGGCACCAGGCGCGCAATCGCATCGTGAGCGATGACCGTATCCGCATCGATGCCGACGTAAATTTCCTCGTGCACGAATTCCTGGAGAGCGTAGTTCAGGGCCTCCGCCTTGCCGCCGTTCTCCTTCTTCACAACGGTCAGCCGGCCGCTCTCGATCTCGCTGGCGTACGCCTCGCGGGCCACTTCCGCGGTGCGGTCGCTGGATCCGTCGTCGATCACGATGATGTGCAGGTTCTTGTAGGTTGACATCATCACGGAGCGGATGGTGCGCACGATGACCTTTTCTTCGTTGTAGGCAGGAATCAGCACAGCGACGCGGGGGCAGTAATCCTCCGTGGCAAAGTTCTTGCGACGGCGGAAGCGGTCGATGATCGCGAACAGGCCGATGATGATGAGCCGTCCACTCATCAGGATGTCGCCGACGAAGAACACACCCGTAACAAAATGGTTGAAAGCAGAGATGCCGAAGAACGCTACAGAATCAACCAGGGCAAGCCGTCTCTGGCGTCGCGTAAGTTGCGGCATGACTTGTGCGCGCGTCTTGCCAACTAGGTCACTCACAGGCACAAACTCATAGCCGCGTGCCCGCAGCGTGTTGATCAGCAGCGGCAGGGTGGCCACGGTCACGGCACGATCGCCTCCGCCGTCATGCAGCAGGATGATGGAACCCTCCCTTTCGGGCCGGCCTTTCATCGCGTCGATCTGTGTCAGCACGGATTGCACGATCTCCTGCGGCGTCTTGCGCGGATGCTCGTCCCAGTCATTGGTGTCGATCTTGTTGCCGATGACGATGTAGCCGCGCTGTTGCACGCGCTCCGCGGGGGCGGCCTGATCGTTGGTATCGGGCTCCTGGTCGATGGAATAGGGTGGACGGAAGTACAGCGGCTGCACGCCCAGCTTTGCCGCAAACAGCCTTTCCGTCAAGTTCATCTGCAAGTCGACTTCGCGGTTGCTGATCGCACTGATGTCGGGGTGCGTAAACGTATGATTGCCAACCTCATGGCCTTCGCGATATACACGCTGCATCACACCGACGTTGTTCTCGGCCTCTTCGCCGATCATGAAGAACGCACCTTTGACGTTCATCTTCTTCAACACGTCAAGGATCTTCGGGGTCCACTCCGGGTCAGGCCCGTCGTCGAACGACAGCGCAAGCTTCTTCGGTTGATAGCCGAAGTAGTTGACCGTGTACGAGGTCGGGTAGGTGTTCATCGCTTCAGAATCGATCAGCTTGGCATCGTCAATCGTCACCGTGCGGTGTCCGTTTTTCGGGCTGCCGGTGACGTGCATCACGTCGCCGGTACCCTCGATGTTCACTTCCCATCCAGGTGCGACATCGACGAGATCCCTCAACGGATTGGCTTTAACGGGCTGGTCCCAGATCTTCCACATCGACTGGTCTTCGCTGCCAAGCCGCCACAGCGCAAAGGTCTGCAGACCAAGCTGGCGCGCGGCGCGCATCTCATTCAGCGTGGTCACCGCGTCGAGGAACCAGACCTCGTGCCGCTGATGATTGTCCTCGTCGTCATAGGTGAAATGCGGGTTTCGCGAGGCGTCATCCAGATCGACTTCCGACCCGGAATCTGCAGCCGCCTGCCACACCGCCTGCGTCGACATGTTGTCGGAATGCACGACGGTCGGCACAAACTTAGGAGGCTTCTTTGCGCGTGCGCCCTTCTTTACGGGCGGGGCATCCGGTGGCAGCGACATGGTCCAGTCGTAACCGTAACTGCCGATCGCGCAGATGATCTTTTCTTTCGGCACCTGTTTTAGAACGTTCTGCAGATTGGTGATGAACCAGTCCTGAGGCGCAATCGGACCGGGACCACTGTCTGTCTGGTGCAGGTCGTAGTTCATCAGCAGCAGGCCATCCGAATGGGCTGCCATGAACTTCAAGTCCCAGTCATCATCGCCGACCGGCGTGTTCACGTACAGCTTCAGACCTTTGGTATGGAGCGTGGTGTAAAGCGCTCCAATCAACTGCTGGTACGCCGGCTGGGCTGCTGTCGGAATCTCCTCGAAATCAAGCGAGATGCCGTGGTAGCGGCTGTTCGACTGCAGAAATCGCATCACCTGGTTGAAGAAGCGCTGCCGTGCGACGGGATCCTGCAAGAAGGAGCCGACCCCTGGCATGAAGACGTTGTTAATGGGATCGTAGTTATTGATCAGCGGGAAGATCTCGGTGTTCGAACCCGATTCCGCGATGGTGCGCTGCACCTTGTTCTCCACATCGACCGAATGCACGCCCGCACTGTCAACTACGTCGAACGAACGGATGGGGGCCTCCGTTGTGAACGAGGTCAGGTGGCCGTCCGGCGAAACAACGTGCAGCCACTCCGGGAAAAGCAGGTCGATCTGCTTGACATGTTGCTTCAACGAGCTGTAGCTCGAAGAATCCCACTCAACGTAGTACGCCGCACGCAGTCCCTCATCTGAATTCAGCGGTACGTCCGACGGCTTGCGGTCAGTCCTACGGTGGGCCGATCTGACCTTCTTTGCCTTGTCATCAGGGATGGGCGGGTTGTTCAGCGTCCGGAAGTTACGCTTAGGCTGCTGCAGCAATAGCTCCGGCAGCGGGCGCATCCGCAACACCCCAAGCACGAACACAATGAACAGCAGGAGGCCGACCGCCGCCGAAATATCGAGCATACGACGCAGCCGTTTCCACCGGCGCTTCTTCTCGTCATAAAAGATCGGCTTCGATGTCTGTTCTGCCATGCTCTCCCATATCGTAAACCGCTTGAGAGTTCTCCGAGGCCGCTGCTATATCAGGTACACATACTGTGCCCTGCCAGCCGTGCCGGTATGATGCAGATCGATGCCCCAGGCTGACACGCTCGCGGACACTCACTCGACAGTTCCCTCGAGCAAGCGACGCCTTACAACGCGCGCGATGGTTGCCCTGCTGCTGCTGTGCGGGCTGCTGCTACGGGTGTTCTTCCTGCGCCGGTACGCGTTTCTGGCGGGAGACTCGTTGCTGTACCAGGACATCGCGCTGAACTGGCTGCACGCCCACGTGTATGGCCTGTCGACGGACGCGGCGCCGCGGCCCACGCTGATCCGACTGCCCGGCTACCCTGCTCTGCTGGCGGTGTGCGCGTGGATCTTCGATCGCTTTCTGGAAGCGGATCCCGGAACGCTGCGAGGTTTTTTGCCGGTGCTCTGGCTGCAGATCCTTGCAGACCTCGCCACTTGCTGGCTGGCCGCCCGGATCGCAGGCCGCATGTTTGGCGATCGCGCAGGCCTGGCGGCGCTCGCACTCGGCTGCCTCTGCCCCTTCACCGCGAACTACACGGTTGTGCCGCTGACGGAGACATTCACCTTGTTCTGCCTGGTGCTCGCGTTCCGCACGCTCCAGCTTTGGCTGGACTGCGCAACGACGCTGCGACTGGTTCTGCTGGCCGCCACGCTGGCCGCAAGTGTGTTGCTGCGCCCCGACCAGGGGCTGCTTGCGATCGCGATCCTTCCCGTGCTTTTCGTTGCGGGCGGGCAGCCGGTGAACCTGGGTCAACGACTGAGGCCGGTAATTGTTTGCGCTCTGCTGGCGGCGATCCCCTTCGTGCCATGGACGCTGCGCAACCTGCACACCTTCGGTGTCTTTCAGCCGCTCGCACCAAAGCTTGCAAACGATCCGGGCGAGGTGCCGCCACGTGGCTTCCAGCACTGGTACCGCACCTGGGCCATCGATTTCAGCTCGACCGAGGACGCCTACTGGAAGTACCCGGAAGAGGCCGTGCTGATGGACGATCTGCCAGCACGCGCTTTCGATACGCCGGCGGAGCGCGTACAGGTCGAGGGTCTGCTGCAGCAGACTGCAGTAGCGCACCGGCTCGTCCCGGAGGTGGAGCAGGCCTTCGACCAACTCGCCACACAACGCGCGCAAAAGCACCCAGCGCGCACCTACCTGCTGATGCCCACCGCGCGCCTGTGCAACATGCTCCTGCATCCGCGGATGGAGATGCTGCCCGTCGCCGATCGGTGGTGGCAGTATCGCCTGCACCGCTCGCAAACGCTGTTCTCGTGGGCTTACGCCATGCTGAATCTTGCCTACTTCATCCTTGCGGCGTTTGGGTTGCGGCTGGCCTTGCGATCCCAGCGAACCCTTACACTTGCCATGGTCGCGTACCTCGGTCTGCGGTGCGCATTGCTGCTGACGCTCGACAACGCAGAACAGCGCTATACGCTGGAGTTCTTCCCGATCCTCTTCGTGTTCGCGAGTGCGAACTTCGTCTCGCCCGCAACAAGAGGCGGCGTTCAGAGCTAGACCTGAAGGTTCCCCGTCCAACTTGTGGACTGCCGTGTTTGAAAGGGTTGGCTTCAGCCATGCCACTCACCATCAGTCATAAGATCAGCTTAGCCGCGGAGGGAACTCCTTTTCGCGCTGGCTTGCGATGGGAAGCAGCAGACCCTCAGGGGCTAAAGCCCTGGATCGTTCGAGAGAGACTGATGGCATGGCTGAAGCCATGCCCCTTCAACGCTATGCCCTAGCGCAGCACCTTCGATGCCACCCAGAACTGCTGCAGGATGTAGCTGTCTGTCATGCCCGCGATGTAATCCGCGACCACGCGCGGCAGACCCTCGACGGCACTCTCTTCCACATAGCCGGCAGGGAGTCGATCCGTGTCCTTCATGTAGAAATCGAAGAGCGTTGAAACAACGTTCTCCGCCTTGTTGTGCTCGGCCTCAAGTGTGGAACAGGTGTAGAGCACGCGGTAGAGATAAGCCTTCTCTTCGCGACGCTGCGCCTCACGCGTCTGCGAAAACGTCGCCACACGGATCGGGCAGGCGCGCACCTGTTCCAGCGTTCCCAGCCCGTAGAGAGCCACATTGCGGGCGGTGGTTTCGATCAGGTCACAGGTAAGCTCAGCCTGCATGACGCGCAGAGCCTCGTGAAAAAGGAACTTCTGTTCCACGTCAGGGTGCTGGTGGGCGACCCGTTCGTAGGCACGGCCCATGATGCTGATATGTGCACAGATGTGCTCGATGTCCAGCAGGCCGGATTCAACACCGTCGTCCAGGTCAGCCGTCAGATAAGCAATTTCGTCCGCAAGATCGATGATCTGCGCCTCGAGCGGCGGCTGCTTGTCCAGCAGGTAGGCTGCTAGTAACGGATATTCAGCGGATATGTAGTCGCGCGAATGCTTGATGATGCCTTCGCGCACGCCAAGCGTCAGGTTCAGGCCGCGATGCGCCGCATACCAGTCTTCGAAGTGTTCCACAATGCGCAGGGCATGCAGGTTGTGATCGAAGCGAAGACCATGCAGGCTAAGGCAGCGATCCAGCGCGCGCTCGCCCGCGTGACCGAAGGGAGGATGCCCAATGTCGTGGACCAGCGCGAGAGCTTCCACCAGCTCCTCGTTCAGGCCGAGCGCGCGTGCCACCACTCGCGCAATCTGCACGACTTCCATGGTGTGGGTCAGGCGGGATCTGAAGTGATCTGAGTCGCGACTGGTGAAAACCTGCGTCTTGCCCGCCAGCCGTCGAAATGCACGCGCCTGGACGATACGCTCCCGATCGCGCACGAACCCCGGTGTCTTGGACTCACCCGGTTCCGGAAAATGGCGTGCGGAGAGGATGCGCTCATCCTCTGCGCGCACACTGCACTCTCGCAGATCGAACTGCTCCTGCACTGGGGCGAGGACCTCTACGGCGTCACCCGTGCACCGGGCGCGTTCCTTGCAAGCTTCACGCGTGCCGAGTCAAGACGCTTCCGCAGTTTGGAGACGTCCTCCTGCTCGATATCGGCAGGCAGCGAACGGTTGTACTCCACCAGTGCGCGCTCCCATTGCGCCACCGCCGGCTTCAACTTGCCTTCCTTCTCGAGCGTTTGCCCCAGATGGTCATGCACGGTGGGATCGGTCGCGTTCCGGTCGACAGCTTTTTGCAGCAGGCTCTCTGCAAGCGCGTACTCACCCGAACGGAAGTAGACCCAGCCCTCGGTATCCAGGTAGGCGTAGTTCTGAGGATCAAGCTCAACTGCCTTCTTGACCATCGTCAACGCTTCCGGCAGTTTTACACCCCGCTCTGCGAACATGTAGGCAAGATAGTTCAAGGTCTGCGCGTTGCTCGGGTCTATGTCGAGCACCTTGCGCATCCAGGTCTCGGCCTCATCCTTTTTGCCTTCCTTGTCGTCAATGGTTCCACGCAGGAAGTAGAGGTAGATCTTGTCATCCTGCTTGTTGGACAAGGGTTCTGCCTTGTCGAGCGCAGCATTCGCGTCGCTCCAGCGCCGCAGACGAATGTAAGCCTGCGCAAGTGTCAGATAGGTCGACCGATCGTCTGCGGCCTTGCCGTTCAATTGTTTCTGCAACAGGGCCAGACCTTCGTCAGCCTTGCCGGTGTCGGCAAGCTGCCCCGCGTAAAGAATCTGCGCCTCGCGATCGTTCGGTGATTCCTTCGCTGCGGCAGCTGCAACGGTTGCGGCCTTGTCCCATTCATGCGCGTCGCGCAGGGCGTCGACTTCTCCACCCACACCGCGATTCTTCAGATCGCCGCCAAGCGACGCCATCTGCCGGTAAACATCCACGGCTTCCGGCGTCTTGTTTTCTTCGCGATACAGCAATGCCAGGCGATCGAGGAAGATAGCGCGGTTATTGCGTTCCGCCTCGGTGTACTTGCCGTCCGGCTTGGCCGTGGAGGCAAGCACACCCTTCAGCGACTGCTCCGCGTCCGAGTAGCGGCCGAGCGCGTCGTACAGCAGTGCCTCGTTGAAGATCAGCTCTTCATTGTCCGGCACCAGCGTCTTCGCCTTCTTCAGCGTGGCCAGGGCGGTATCGTAATGGCCTTCTCGCCGCTGGATCTCGGAAATCTTGATGTAGCTCTGCGCATCCTGTGGTTCCGCTGCGACGATGGCGTTGTACGCTGTCAGCGCGTCATCCATCTTGTTGGCGTTCAGCAGGGCGCTCGCCAGACCGCGGCGCGCGTCCAGGTTGTCGCCCTCCTGGTCCAGTGCTCGCTGATACGCCGCGGCAGCTTCTTTCGGCTTGTGCAACTGGTCGTAGCTTGCACCAATCGCCAGTTCGATGCGTACGGACCGCTCTCCCTCAGGCAGGGCGCTCAGCGTGGAGATGACACGCTGGGTGTCACCCTGCTCGCTGTACAGGCGCGCCAGGTTGAGCATCGATTCTTCCGAGCCGTTGTCCAGCCCCTGTGCCGCCTTGAACTCAGCTTCGGCCTTTGCAGACTCGTGATTCACCTCGTACAACTGGCCCAGCAGCAGGTGGTTTTCCGCGACGTTCGGCTCCAGTTTGACCAGCGTCTCGTACTCGACCGTGGCAAGCTGCACCATCTGCGTCTGCGCGCCGCTCTGCACGTCGCCAAGGGAACGGTAGTAGATGCGGGCCAGCAGGCGGTGCGCCTCAATGTCTGAAGGATTCTTCTTGACCTGGTCCTGTGCTACCTGGACCGACTCGCGAACCCGCCCGAGCTTGAAGTACAGGTCGGCCAGGCCATCCTGCAGGTAGGTCGAATCCGGATCGGCATCAAGAGCGAGCTTGTACTGCTCGACGGCCTGGGTCGCGTAATCAGACCGGCCCTGCGCTGTCGCAAGTTCCTCATAAATATGGGCAAGACCGTAGTGGTAGTAAGCCGCGCTGGCGCCCGTGGTGGACGGTGCCACCACCTGGGGAGGCAGCGGGGCAGGCTGATTCTTCTGCGCAACGGAGGGCACCACGGCGGCTACGGACAGGGCGGTCGACAACGGCAGATACCGCAGAAAAGCACGGAGGGAAGACACGCTGACTGCATTCTGCGGACGGATCATCAGAAGAACCCTACCTTCTGCCTGGCGTCCGCTTGCTGGCGCGACCAGGCTCACAAATTGTGTGCACAGGTTAGACGAAGAAGAGAGCGGTGTGGATGCCGAACCGCATTACCCGTGGCGGAAGTGTCTCATACCCGTGAACATCATCGCCACTCCCAGGCGGTCCGCGGCGGCAATTACCTCTCCATCCCGCACGCTGCCCCCGGGCTGGATCACTGCCGTGGCGCCCGCCGCTGCCACCGTTTCAAGTCCGTCCGGAAAGGGGAAGAAGGCGTCCGATGCCGCAACCGTGCCGGCCAGCGGCAGAACCGCCTTCATCGCGCCAAAGCGAGCAGCGTCCACCCGGCTCATCTGACCCGCTCCGATACCCACACTTTGTCCATGCCCTTCATGCGTCCGCGCATAGACGATTGCGTTTGATTTCACATGCTTGCAGACGGTCCAGGCAAAGCGCAGGGCAGTGCGCTCGGCGTCCGTGGGCTCGCGCTGGGTGACCACCTTCAGGTCGACCCCGGCGAGTGAGCCTCGGTCTGCATCCTGCAGCAACATGCCACCTGAAATCTGCTTCAGCGCCCGTGCGGACTTGGAGGGAAGGATCTGCAGCAGGCGCAGGTTCTTCCTGGCCGCGAATCGCTCCTGCGCCTCCGCCGTAAAAGAGGGGGCGACGATCGCCTCGACAAACAGCTTTGCGATCTCGTCGGCGGCCGGACCGTCCACCTCACGGTTGATGCCAATGACCCCGCCAAAAGCCGACACCGGGTCTGCAGCGAGCGCGTTGCGATAGGCCTGGAGAACGCTGTCACCGGTCGCCACACCACAGGGATTTGTGTGCTTGATGATGGCGACGGCAATC
>CBAAAE010000084.1:0-11796 GCA_964658845.1 uncultured Novosphingobium sp.
CGATCTTCGCCTTTGCGGGCCTGTGGGACGCGTGGCACGATCGGGCGGCAGACACCTGGCTACAGAGCTTCACCATCATCACCACGGCGCCGAACGACTTGACTGGTTCCGTGCACACGCGCATGCCGGCGATCGTGCACGAACGCGATCATGACGAATGGTTGCTGCGCGAGGGGCCCGCACCCGTGCACCTGCTGAAACCGTTCCCCGCGGAGGAGATGGCGATGCAGCCAGTCAGCAAGGACGTCGGCAATGTGCGCAACGATCACGCCGACCTGCTGAACAGCCAGTAGGGCCACTATATGAACACGGCAGAATCCAGCCGTCGGCCACAGATCGTGTCCACCCGGTGAAAGCGGATGTCCCGCGCTTGCATCGCATAAGCAATGGCCCTGGCACGACAGAGCAAGGTCAGGTTGCGCAAGCGTATTCTACTGGTCAGCTTGTCTTCCGACGTTTTTCTGCGACGCATTGCCACGGCCGTACCACGCCACGACGTCCACAGGGCGTTTGTCGATTTCGCGCACGGCATGCTGCATGCCGATGGGGATAAAAGCCTGTTCCTGCGCATGGCGTCACGCGCGGCGATCGAGCATCGGGGCTCGGTGCTGCAGGTTGCAGGTGAGCCCGAAGCCTCCGCCATTGATGCTTACGACTTCTATCGCCTCGGCGCTTTTCCGACGACTGCACTGAGGATGAGGCTGTTCAAGCGCTTCGCGCCGGTGCTGATGAGAGAGGCCCTGGATCGGCTGGCGCTGTCGGGGGAGGAGCGAGACCGCATCCGGCATGTGATCGTGACCTCGTGCACGGGTCTGTATGCGCCAGGCCTGGACTTTGAGGCGGTGGAACATCTCGGTCTGCCGGTATCGACGGAGCGCACGATGATCGGCTTTATGGGGTGTTATGCCGCGGTGAACGCGTTAAAGCAGGCCCGCCACATCGTACGGTCCGAGCCGGGTGAAAGCGTGCTCGTCATCAACCTGGAACTGAGCACGCTGCACCTCCAGGAGACGCAGGACCTGGGTGAGGTGCTGTCGTTCCTGATCTTCGGCGATGGCTGCGCGGCGAGCCTGGTGAGCAGCGAGCCTGGCGGCATTGCCCTGGATAGCTTTCGCGCGCTGCAACTGGAAGGCACACGCGACCTGATCACGTGGCACGCCGGCGACCAGGGCTTCGACATGGTGCTGTCAGGACAGGTGCCGGGCGAGATCTACCGTGCTCTGCGCCAGCACCGGCACGAGATCGCAGGGGATGACGACGTGTCGATCTGGGCGGTGCATCCCGGCGGACGCTCCGTGCTGGACGCGGTGGAAGACGCGCTGGCGCTGCCGGCAGATGCGCTGGAGGCTTCACGCGAGGTGCTGCGGCAGTTCGGCAACATGTCGTCGGCCACGGTGATGTTTGTGCTGCAGCGATTGATGGAAACGGCACGCCCGGGCGAGCGCGGCGTCGCCATGTCGTTTGGACCCGGCCTTACAGCGGAGACGATGCGCTTTCATGTCAGTGGCTGAACTGGACTTCGAGCATCGCGTCCACCTGCAGGAGTGGATGGATGAGCCCTGCACCTACGATGACTTTCGCGAATGCCTGCACGACCTTGCGCAGGTAAACACGGTGACGTTTGCACGGCGGCCGACGCTGCAGTGGCTGCGGCGTTTGCCGCGGACGTGCGCTCCCTTGCACATTGTGGATGTGGGTTGCGGCGGCGGCGATACCCTGCGACACATCGAAGGGCATGCCCGGCGATGGAGGCTGCCCGTGCGGCTTACCGGCATCGACCTCAACCCCTACGCGGCACGTGCGGCGAGGGAGTTCACGCCAAAGTCAAGTGCGATCGAATGGGTTACCGGCGACGCGTTTTCCTACGCGCCCGACGTGCCTGTGGATGCCGTGATCAGTTCGCTCTTCACGCACCATCTGCCCAACGAGGAGATCGTTCGATTTCTGCAGTGGATGACCGCAACAGCGCGCGTGGGCTGGTTGATCAACGATCTGCATCGTGAGCGCTTGCCCTACCTTGCCTTCAGCGCGCTTGCCCGTGTCGCGCGATGGCACCGCTTCGTGCAGCACGATGGACCGGTGTCCATCCGTAGATCGTTCCGTGAAGCTGATTGGCGCGCCTACCTGCAGGAAGCCGGCCTTGCCAGGTCGGGCGTGCAGGTGGAGGCAATGTGGCCTGCCCGGCTGTGCGTTTCGTGGATGAGGTAGCCATGTCTACAACCCACGAGATCGTCGTGATCGGAGGAGGACTGGCGGGTAGCTTCGCTGCACTTGCACTGGCGAATGCAGGACGCACGGTCGTGCTGCTGGAGAAGAGCAGTGGCCCGCATGACAAGGTGTGCGGCGAGTTCCTCAGCACCGAGGCGCTGCACTACCTACGCAGATCCGGCATCGATCCGGGTGCGCTGGGCTCGGTTCCGATCCGGCGCCTGCGTCTGGCCGGCCGTCGTTCGCTGTCCGAGGCGGAACTACCGTTTCCGGCGCAGTCGCTCTCCCGCGCCTGTCTCGACGAGGCCTTATTGCAGGCTGCGTCACGCGCAGGCGTCGAGGTGCGGCGCGGCGTGCATGTCAGCGGCCTTGCACGTGAGAATGGCGGGTGGAACATCGCCGTCCGCGAAGGTGAAAGCCTCGGTGCGGACGACGTCTTTCTGGCAACCGGCAAGCACGACCTGCGCACGGCGCCTCGACCGGCCGGGTCCCACGCCGGTTTGGTCGGCTTCAAGATGTACTACCGGCTGACCCAGCAGCAGGCGACGGCCCTGGGGGATACGGTAGAACTCGCATTGTTCCCCGGGGGGTACGCCGGTCTGCAGCCGGTCGAAGGCGGTCGCGTCAACCTTAGCCTGCTGATCAACGCGTCCATGCTGAAGGTCTGCGGTGGCCGGTGGGCGGCACTGCAGCATCACATCGTCGATCACTCCCCCCACCTTGCCGAGCGGCTGCAGCATGCGACGCCGCTGCTGGACGCCCCGCTGACGATTGCTTCGATTCCCTACGGTCATGTGCAGGGGGAAACCGAGGCACGGCTGTGGCGATTGGGCGACCAGGCCGCGGTGATTCCATCGTTCAGTGGCGACGGCATGAGCATCGCCCTGCATAGCGCCGCGCTGGCGGCCGACAGCTACCTTCGCGGTCAGACCTCCGTCGAGTTTCAGCGCAGGCTGGCACTGCAGATGCGGAACCGCGTGCGACTTGCTACGCTGCTCTCGCGCCTGCTGGTCGATCACCCGTGGGCCGTCTCCTTTACCCATGCATGGCCCGGCGTGCTGCCGCGGGTGGCTTCCATGACACGCATCCCATCGCGGCGTCTGCTTCACTAGCAACGATTCGTCCGCGTAGACTCGGCTTCAGGGCTGGGAGCAGGGAAACATGGAAGATGTTGCTGCGGAGTGCATCCGCGAGATCGCGCGGGCGAAGGGAATTCCCGCGGCATCCATTGCTCTCGACAGCACGCTGGAGTCGCTGCAACTGGATTCGCTCGACCGCGTGAGCCTGTCCTTCGACCTGGAGGAGCAGTACGGCATCGTGATCCCCGAGCATCGGCTCTATGCGGTACAGACCGTGCAGGACGTCGTGCGGGAAGTGATCGCGGCCGTCGAGAAGAAGCATGTCAACCCGCTGCCGGAGCCCCAATGATGAGGCGTGTGGTCGTAACGGGCGCGGGCTGCATCACCGCGATCGGCAACAGCGTCAGCGAGTTTCAGGAGCACCTGTTTGGTGGCGTGACCGGCATCCGCGACATGGCCGACACGGAGCGCCGCGACCTGCACTTTGAACGCGTGGCCGCCGTGACAGGCTTCCAACCCGCCGACTGGCTGAGTGCCGCGCAGACCCTGCTGGCAGAGCGCTCTGCCTCGTTCGCCCTTGCCGCGGCACGACAGGCGCTGGCGCAATCCGCGCTGAAGCCGGCCTACGCGGGCGACGAGATCGCGCTTGTGCTGGGATGCTCCACCGGCGGACGTTCCGCGGAAGAGCCGGAGACGGCCAAGCTGTACACGCGTGGCGGCCGCGTCCACCCGCTGACAGTGCCGCGCAGCATGAGCAGCGCGGGCACCAGCCTGATCAGCATGGAGCACGGCATCACCGGCCCCGCCTACACCATCTCGACCGCGTGCTCGTCATCGGGCCACGCCCTTGGGCAGGCCTTTCACATGGTGCGTTCGGGCACGGTGGAGGCCGCGGTTGCGGGTGGGCACGAAGCTCCGCTGACCTATGGATTTCTGAAGGCCTGGGACAGCCTGCACGTCGTTTCGAAGATGGGCTGCCTGCCGTTTGCGGAGGGTCGCAACGGCATGACGCTCGGCGAAGGCGCCGCCATCTTCACGCTGGAAACACTGGAGCGTGCGCAGGCGCGCGGCGCGCCTGTGCTGGCTGAGATCGCAGGCTTCGGCATGACCTCGGATGCACACCACATGACCCAGGCGCACCCCTCCGGACCGGCTGCGGCCATGCGTCGCGCGCTTCGGGATGCCGGTGCGGAACCCGGTGAAGTCGACTACATCAACGCGCACGGCACGGGCACGGCAGTCAATGACCGAGTCGAGGCTGAGGCCATCCACGACGTCTTCGGCGAACGTGCGCGCACCCTGGCCATCAGCTCGACCAAGGGCCTGCACGGCCATGCCATGGGCGCTTCCGGCGCGATGGAATTGCTGGCGACAATGCTTGCGTTGCAGGCGGGCGTGTTGCCCGCCAACGCCGGTTCGCGCAACATCGATGCCACGCTGCGGCTGGACTGCGTCTTATCGGAGAACACGCCGAGCCGTGCACTGCTGGCACTGTCGAACTCATTTGCGTTCGGCGGCCTGAACGCGGTGTTAGCGATTCGGCCGGTGTCCTGAACGGACACCCCAGGGAGATTTCATGAGGTTCGCCGCACTTCTGCTGACCGCCGCCGCCTGCACCGCTGCTCTCCATGCACAAACGTCCGGCGTCGCGGGCTACTGGCGTGAGCCGAGTGGGTCTGTGATCCAGATCGCGCCCTGTAATGATGCCTTGTGCGCAACGCTGATCACCATCTCCGCCGCTGCGCCGGCAAGAGTGGACGGCAACAACCCCGATACGGCGTTACGCACCCGGCCACTCTGCGGACTGGTCATCGGAAGCGGCTTCCGCAGCGAGGGAGCAGATAAAGCCGCGGGTGGCAAGCTCTACGACCCAAAGAATGGCAAGACCTACAGCGGGACCATCAGCAGCGAAGGTGACGTTTTGAGCCTGCGCGGATACATCGGTGTAAGCCTCTTTGGACGAACCGCAAAATGGACCCGGGTCCCGGCTCCACTCGAAAGCTGCCGGACGTAGAGGCCCGGCATAAGAGTGCAGGCTTTCTAGAGCCGGCAAATGAGCAGTTCGCGTTCGTAGATCATTTCGGGTGGCAGGCGATCGTGGAGCAGCAGGAAAACTTCTTCATGCCCCATGACTTCCTTCTTCCACGTGGGGCGATCCACGTTCTGCAATTCCGCGAACTGTTCCTCGCTGAAGTTCAGACCATTCCACACCATGTCGTTGTATTTCGGGGTCCAGCCGATGGGTGTCTCGTTGCCGCGGACGCGTCCCCGGCAGCGGTCGACGATCCACTTCAGCACACGCATGTTTTCCGAGTAGCCGGGCCAGAGGAACTTGCCGTCCGGTCCCTTGCGAAACCAGTTCACGTGGAAAATACGCGGCGTGGTCGACAGGTTGCGCTGCATGCGCAGCCAGTGCCGGAAGTAGTCGCCCATGTGGTAGCCGCAGAAGGGCAGCATGGCCATGGGATCCCGGCGCACCGTGCCCACGGTTCCGCCCGCCGCGGCCGTCTGCTCTGAACCCATGGTGGCGCCCACGTAGACGCCGCTCGACCAGTTGAACGCCTGGTAGACGAGCGGCATGGTCGTCGCGCGGCGGCCGCCAAAGATGATCGCGGAGATCAGCACTCCGTTCGGGTCTTCCCACGACGGATCGATGGTGGGGCACTGCGCAGCAGGAGCGGTAAAGCGACCGTTTGGATGCGCGGCCGGCGTCTTGCTCGCGGGTGTCCAGACATTGCCGCGCCAGTCCAGCGCCTCCGCCGGCGGCGCGTCGGTCATGCCCTCCCACCAGATATCGCCGTTGGGCACGCCGCCCTCCGTCACCAGGGCAACATTGGTGAAGATGCTGTTTGCGCGCAGCGTCGCCATGGCGTTGGGGTTGGTCTTTTCCGATGTGCCGGGAGCGACGCCGAAGAACCCCGTCTCCGGGTTAATGGCGCGCAACTGGCCGGTCGCGTCCACCTTGATCCAGGCGATGTCGTCGCCCACCGTCCAGACCTTCCAGCCATCGAAACCCGCGGGCGGAATCAGCATCGCGAAGTTCGTTTTACCGCACGCGGAAGGGAATGCGGCTGCGACGTAGGTCTTCTCGGACCTGCCCGCTGCATCCTTCGGACTTTCGACGCCAACGATAAGCATGTGCTCGGCCATCCAGCCTTCATCGCGCGCGATGTTGGACGCGATCCGCAGGGCGAAGCACTTCTTGCCCAGCAGCGCGTTGCCGCCGTAGCCCGAGCCGTAGCTCCAGATCTCGCGCGTTTCCGGGTAGTGAACGATGTACTTGGTATCGTTCTGCGGCCACGAGACGTCCTTCTGGCCCGGCAGCAGGGGCGCTCCGACCGAGTGCACGCACGGCACCACGCGCTTGTAGTCCTTGTCGATCTCCGCGTAGACCGGTAGCCCGATCCGGGCCATGATCCGCATGTTCACCACCGCGTACGCCGAGTCGGTTAACTGCACGCCGATCTGGCTCATAGGCGAGCCGACCGGCCCCATCGAAAACGGCATGACATACATGGTGCGGCCGCGCATGCAGCCCTTGAACAGCGTCTTCAGCTTGCGCCGCATGACGAACGGGTCTTCCCAGTTGTTCGTCGGCCCGGCACCATCGCGCGAAAGCGAGCAGATAAAGGTACGGTCTTCCACGCGTGCCACGTCATTCGGCGAAGAACGGGCGTAAAAGCAGCCGGGCCACTTGACCGGATCGAGCCTCTGAAACGTCTCCGCGGCAACCAGGCAGTCGCACAGCATCGTGTTCTCTTCGTCCGAACCGTCGAGCCAGTGGATGCGTTCCGGCTGGCACAATTCTGCCGTTTTATCGACCCAGCGGATAAGGTGCTTGTTCGTGGTGGGCGGCGCGTTCGCCGGGATGGGGTTCATAGACTCTCTTCTTGAATGATACGATCACGCGGATGTTGGGCCCCCGTGAAAATCAGCGTTCCGGCACCTGGTCCAGGCCGCCCTTGCTGAAGGGATGGCATCGCGCCACGCGCCGCAGCGCCAGCCAGCCGCCGCGCACCGCGCCGAAGCGGGCGACTGCTACCTCCGCATACTCGGAGCAGGTGGGCTGGAAGCGGCAGTTGCTGATGCCGAAGCTGTGCAGCAGCGGCGACAGGACGCGGCGATAGATCTGGAACGCACCGCGGGTGACAGATTCGCTCACAGGCTACTCGCCTTGCTTGTCGGCGGTACGGTGCCGCATTGCTTCCGCACGGTGCGGAAGACGCCCTGCACCTCGCGTTCGAGCTTCGGCCAGTCAAGCAGCAGGACCGTTTTGCGGGGGTGCAGAATGACATCGACTGGCAGGCCCGCGAGCTCACCCGCGTGCATGGCAACGGCTGCCCGCAGGCGACGCTTGATGCGGTTGCGATCGTGCGCCTTGCCCATCACCTTGCCGACGGTGAGGCCGATGCGGGGTCCATCGTAGACCGGTAGCTTCGACTCGTCAGGGTGCAGGCGCCGGACAGCCATGCGGTCGCGTCGCGCGAAGAAGAAGCTCATTTCCCTGGCGTGCTGCTTGCGCGAAGCGTTGTAGGCGCGCTGGTAGTCGGCATGTTTGCGCAAGCGCAACTCGGCGAAGGGGGTGGTCGATGTCACTGGCTTGTTCGTCATCGCGATGGACGCGCTTTCATGCTGTAGAGGGCTAGCCGTGTAACCGGGAAGCGCTCAACTCACAGGAGAAAGGGCGCGCCTGCGTCATGCCAGGCGCGCCCTCTTTCGCTGCGAAAACCTGCGGGATCAACTAGTCGCGGAAGCCGGCGGACACCGCGATCTTGTGGCGGCCCTTGGCGCGGCGGCGGTTCAGGACGTTCTGGCCTGCCTTGGTCTTCATGCGGGTCAGAAAGCCGTGGGTCTTGGCGCGGCGGCGGCGGTTTGGTTGAAATGTGCGCTTTGGCATGGAACGGTATCTCCTGCTCTCAGGTGATGGAACACTGAGATATCAAAAATTGTTTGGATGCCCAGGCCGCGCGGCTTGCTTCCTGCCGGCTACACGCATTAGCCGCAAACATGCAGCCAGGCGCGCATCAGGGACAACAACCTGATGGTACCGCAAATTCCACAGGATCGGAAATCGGCATGGGCCGGTTTGAAGTCCTGCGCGATTTAGTTCGCAAGCGTTACTATCTTCTACGTTCCCCGGAGGTCGCCTTGCGCCGTTCCTACTGTGCCGCTCTCGCAGCTTTCTGCATGACCGCCGCCGTCGCACACACGTCGCCTGCGCAGACGCAGCCTGCCACGCTAACCATCCAGGCGGACAAGCCGCTCCACGCTGTCAGCCCGACGCTCTACGGCATGATGACGGAGGAGATCAATTACTCCTACGACGGCGGCCTGTATGCCGAGATGGTGCGCAACCGCAGCTTTACCGACCGCGGATGGGCCGGCATCGGTCACTGGAACCTGGACAACAGCGGCACCGCCCACGCGCTGGCGAAGTACGACCCGGAGACCGGCCCGAGCGCGGCGCTGGCCGGCAGCATGCGGATCGATGTGACGGAAGCCGATGCCAAGAACACCGCCGGCGTGCGCAACGATGGCTGGTGGGGCATGAGCCTGCAGCCCAACACGGTCTACACCGGATCGCTGTACGCGCGCGGCGAAAGCGCTGACGCGGGTAGCGTTGGCCTTGCGCTGGTGAGCGATGACACGGGCAAGCCTGCCGCCAGCACGACCGTGACAGGTCTGTCCGCTGAATGGAAGCAGTACCCGTTCACGCTCAAGACCGGCAGCATTCCGGCGTCGGCCGCCAACCATCTTCGACTGAGCTTTTCGCACCCGGGCAAGGTGTGGATCGACCTGGTTTCGCTGTTCCCGCCGACCTACAAAAACCGCGCCAACGGCAACCGCCCGGACCTGATGGAGTTGATGGCCGGCATGCATCCGCACTTTCTGCGGCTGCCCGGCGGCAACTATCTTGAGGGCGACCAGATCGACGAACGCTTCGACTGGAAGACGACGCTTGGACCGCTTGTAGACCGGCCTACCCATCGAAGTCCCTGGAACTACCAGTCCACCGACGGCATGGGCCTGCTTGAATTTCTTGAGTGGACCGAGGATCTGAACATCGATCCGCTGCTGGCCGTGTACGCGGGCTACTCGCTGAAGGGCGACTACATCCACCCTGGTCCCGCGCTCACGCCGTTCGTTGAGGACGCGCTGGACGAGATCGAGTTTGTCACAGGCGGCGCCGATACAAAGTGGGGCGCGGTGCGTGCGAAGTTGGGCCATCCCGCGCCCTTTCCGCTGCACTACGTCGAAGTCGGCAATGAGGATCAGTTCGACAAGAGCGGCAGCTACGAGGGTCGGTATGCGCAGTTCCACCATGCCATCAAGGCAAAGTATCCGAACCTGCAGATCATTGCCACCGAGCCCATCAAGCGCATGCAGCCAGACCTCGTCGATGACCACTACTACAAGCGCGCCGATGAGTTTTTCGACATGCTGACACACTACGACGACATGCCCCGCAACGGCCCGAAGATCTTTGTGGGCGAATGGGCTACACGCGAAGGTTCGCCCACTACTAACTTCGGAGCGGCGCTTGGCGATGCGGCCTTCATGATGTCGATGGAGCGCAACAGCGACCTGATCGTGATGGCGTCGTACGCACCGTTGTTCGTCAACGTGAACCCGGGCGGCATGCAGTGGGAAAGCGACCTGATCGGCTATAACGCCAGCAGCAGCTATGGCTCGCCCAGTTACTATGCGCAGGCTTTGTTTGCGGAGTTTCTCGGGACAGAGGTCTCCACGTCAACGCTGGCGGGCGCCGGTCCGCGGCTGTTCGCATCGGTCACGCGCGATGCGGCGAAAGGTCTTGTGTACGTCAAGCTGGTGAACGCGTCGACCGATCCGCAGGAGCTAAATGTGCAGGTGCAGGGCACACATGCAGCAACCCAGTCCACGATGTGGACGCTGCACGGCACCACGCGCGCCGAGACCAACACCATCACCGATCCGAAGCGAATCGTGCCGGTGAAGAGTACCGTCAAGACAGGGGACTCGTTCCGCCACACGGTACCGCCGCTCTCGATCCAGGTGCTTCTGCTGCAGGGCAAGTGAGGCCCTTGGCGCATCGCTGCCGCGACGTGATGGACAGCATGCGTACCTGCATGGACGCGCGTGCATGCGCAGAGTTGCTCATGACGTTGTGAGAAAACCCGAATACAACGGAAACCCACGTGCTGCAAGCAAAATCGCATGGGATAGACGGCTGCCCGACACATTCTGGAACGGCTTCACCAGCTTTGGTGCAAGTACATTTTAGGGAAAAGAAATGGCGGCAGCGCCTCCAAGACCGGCCGCTTCATCGTGCTACCATCAGGTTCGTTCCACCCAAGCTTCATGGCTGGGAGCGTGCTGTTCCAGCCAACTGCAATACTCACCGATCGGTCCTGTTACGACATCGCCGACGGTCTTCAACAGAACTGAAGAGACCTCCTTCCCGCGAAGCACTCCTGCGCGGGCACGCGGCCTCGTTGTCTCAATTGGCTCGGCCTGTTCCCGCGGTATGCCTTCTTTTGGGAGCGGCCACAGTAACGGTTACCGGCGCACGCAGACCGGCAACGCAAGGAATGAATCTGATGTCTTTTGCTCCAACGGCTTCAACGGTGTTGCCCATGCAGAACGCCTGGACGCGGATCCTTACCGCGCTGGAGATGAAGGTCAATCGTCAGTCCTTTCATACGTGGCTGAAGCCCACCCGCTTTTCCCACGAGAACGGCCGCACCCTGTTTGTGCGCATTCCCTCGGCACAGTTCCAGCACATCGGCGATCGCTATGCCGACCTGATCCACGAAGCCATCGACCACCTGCAGCTCGACGTCGAAGACGTTCGCTTTGTGACTGCGGAAGACGATCCCTCCGCGCCCAAGACGCGTGAGGATGGCGGCTTTGCTCCGCTGCCGTCGCACTCGCCGAACGCGCCTCAGAGTTCCGCGCAGCTTCACTCCGGAACTCAGAACGGGGCGCCTCAACATCAGGCCTTACACGGCCAGACATCGCTCCGGTCGCAACTGGGCGGCAACCACACCGCGCCCCCTCCAGCGCCCACGACGGAACAGGGCCGCTTCGACTGGAACACCGCAGCGCAACTCAATTCGCGTTACCTGTTTGAAAACTTCGTCATCGGCAGCGGCAACCAGTTCGCGCACGCAGCCTCGCAGGCGGTCGCCGAACGGCCGTCCAAGGCCTACAATCCGCTGTTCCTGTACGGCGGCGTGGGCATGGGCAAGACCCACCTGATGCAGGCTATCGGTCATGAGGTGAAGCGCCGCAACGCCTACGCCAGCATCATGTACGTCTCCGGTGAGAAGTTCACCAACGAGATGATCAACAGCGTCCGCTACGACCGCATGACGGGCTTCCGCGACCGCTTCCGCACGGTGGACGTGCTGCTGATCGACGACATCCAGTTTCTCGCCGGCAAGGAGCGCACTCAGGAGGAGTTCTTCCACACCTTCAACGCGCTGCACGAAAGCATGAAGCAGATCGTCATCGCCAGCGACCGGCC
>CBAAAE010000085.1:0-11717 GCA_964658845.1 uncultured Novosphingobium sp.
CGCCGCGCGCGCTTATCCCGGGACGAAGAAACGTTACGGCACTAGTGGCAACAGCTTCGTTGCGGTGGTCGAGTTCGGAGAGAAGGTCCACGCGCGTGCCGTCACCTGCGGCGGTGAAAGCGGCCATCCTGACTCCAAACACTTCACCGACGAAGCCGAGCGGTACGCCGCCGGCAACCTGCGCGAAGTCCTCTTCTACCCCGATCAGCTCCGCGGCCACACGGAACGCACCTACCACCCCGGCGAGTAGGTTGTGTTTGATGGCTTTCGGAGGGGCATGGCTTCAGCCATGCCATCAGGGCTGTTGTACACCTCGGCTTCAGCCGCTGAGGGCATGCTTGAGTTCGCCTCAAAGGCTAAAGCCTCCCATCATTATCGGGTTAAATGACATGACGAAAGCCATGCCCTCCGAAAGCGTTCTCGCTCACAGGTTCCTTTCGCTGGAACCTTGGACGCTCAGACTTAGTCACAAGAAAAAGCCCCAGCCGAAGCCAGGGCTCTCACGGAATCGAATGGGTTAGAGCGTGCGAAACCTGCGACGCGCCAGACCCGCCATGCCAACAATGCCGTTGCCGAGCAGCAGCAGGCTGGAAGGCTCCGGGGTGACGACTAAGTCCGTGCCACCGGAGATGGTGACAGTACCGAAGTCCGTAAAACCGCCGATAGCACTCAGCGCCTAGACCCCGTTGGTAAAAACAGGGGCTGTCTCCAGGCCGGATCAAAGCTGGACACCGCCGAATTGGTCACCATTGTAGCCGTCATTAATGTAAGCATTCTCCCCTGGTGCGCCGATACTGCTGGCAGTGAAATCTAAGTTGTAAAGCAAAAATTCTGTGAGCCTTGCGCCGGGAAGGTATCTATATTCGCTCAGTCGGAGGCAACCTGATACCACTCGGTAATGGGGTTAATGCCGTAGTTGGGGACGGACGCGTCGTAGTAGAAGATTCCGCTTGGACCGCTGGTGTTGACGGTGAAGGTGATGATGTCGGCGCGGCTGCGACCGCAGTGAGAGCAAAACAGAGAGCAGCACATTGGAGCAGGAAGGAACGCATGGCAGGTTGGCCTCGGTGAAACTTGTAGATGGAGTCTTTGAGTGGAGACTGTGCGGATGCGCACCCGGGTGTCCGGTTTGGCACCGCAATAGCTCGAGTGCCTCTACAACTTTTCCCGTTTTGAGTTACCTGCTATGTCGCGCACCTGTCATAAGGACTTACTCTGTAACACCCTCGCGACCCTGCCTGGCTTAGTCAGAAAAACCAAGTCGCAGGTCGTGCCTGTCTTGCCGTAGTAGAGTACCGCCCGTACCGCGACCACGCCCGCGCGATTCTCTGCGGCTGCGAAAGCAGCCATCCGGACGCAAAGCACTTCAATGACGAGGCCGAACGCTACGCCAGCGGCAACTTGCGCGAAGCCACGTCTACCCCGGCCAACTCCGAGGCCACATCGAAGCAACCACCCGGCGAGTAGTTTCTGTCGACCTGTTGCTTTAGGGATCTTGCTTTCGGTGCGTATCTTGCTTTCGGAAGAACATGGCTGTTGATGGGCAGGAAGTTACCACAGCCTGCGTTCGCTTGCGTGAACAAGTGGGAACAGGTACCGCTAAGTAATGTGTGTCGTGTGCAACAGGGGCACCCGCGATGGCGTCGCATGACACAACGCACCTTACTTCCTTGTGTCCACGCGGCTACCGCCGCCATGACGCCCACGTCCACACGCCGAATACGCTCTGATGTCTTTGAAGCGCAAAGGCTCACGTCCACCTTGAGGCTCTCCATGCAGTCGAACCGCGTCCGCGCGCTTGCCCTGTCGGCGCTACTCCGCGCCCCACTTCTCTCAGTTGCGTTCCTGGCCAACCACACCCAAGCGCAGTCCGTCCTGGGCAGCATCGCCGGCACGGTGCAGGACAGCACGGGAGCCGCGATCCCCAACGCGACCGTCCTTCTGCACCGCACCGACACCAACGCCGACCGCACCGCGACAGCCGATGCCACCGGCAGCTACACCGTCCTGAACGTCGAGGCTGGCCAGTACGACATCACCGCCAGCGCGCCCGGTTTCGGAGCCAGCGTGGCCAAAGGTGTCACCCTGATCGCGCGCCAGCAACTGCGCTACGACGCAAAGCTGCAGGTCAGCGCCACGGACCAGACGGTCACCGTCAACGCCGGAGATGTCGGCGTCATCCCGACCGAGACGGCGCAGATCTCAGCAGCGCTGTCGCCGCGCGATGTGCTCGACCTGCCCGCCAATTTTCGCGGTGCAGGTTCGACCTCGCCGCTGAACGTGGTGCAGGCACTGCCTGGCGTGCAGCCTGACACCGGCAGCTATCCGCCCGCACCGTCAACGCACCCAGCGCCCAGCATTCGCTTCTCCATCCAGGGCGGCCTGCCCTCGCAGACGGAGACGACGGTCGACGGCATCTCCGCGCAGAACCAGACCAGCAACAACATCCAGGGCGACGCTTTTCCGTCCGCCGAATCCATTGCAGAAATTCGCGTGGACGGCGTGAACAACAACGCGGAATACGGCCAGCCCGGCGAGATCACGACGGTCACCAAGAGCGGCACGAACACGCTGCATGGCTCAGCGTATGAGTACCTGCAGAACCGCTTCCTGGACGCTACGCCCTACGGTACCGACAGCGCGAACAAGCCGCAGAAAGTAGCGAACGATTTCGGAGCGAGCGTCGGCACGCCGGTCGTGATTCCGCACCTGTACAACGGCCGCGATCGCACCTTCCTCTTCGCCGCGTTTGAGGCGCTGCGCTTCCCGCAATCGAACGTGCTGCAGGCCAAGGTGCCGACGACCTTGATGAAGCAGGGCAACCTGTCGCAGGAGACCTCCGTTCCCCTCACCAACCCGTTCAACGGCGGTACCTACGCGAACAACCGCGTACCCATCAATGCCACGTCGGCACAGTTTCTGCAGTTCTATCCAGACCCGAATGTGGATGCGAATCTCTCGCTCGCAGCGGCCATCGCGGACAAGGGTTACAACTACCTGAGCACGCGTCGCGACGACATTAATTCGAACCAGTTCGACATCCGAGGCGATCAGAACCTGGGCGCAAAGGCGACCGTCTACGGCCGCTTCACCTTCAAGAACAACAACCAGACCCAGCCCGCCGACCTGACGCTGCCAAACAGCACCGCCTACGCGCGCTACCGCATTTTTGCCAGCAGCTTCAACTACGCCCTGACGCCGCACCTGGCGAACGAGTTCCGCTTCGGCTTCACGCTGGAGCAGGACGGCAACAGCAACTCGTTCGATGGCGCGGGTTTCACCAGCAAGACCGGCCTGAACCTGCCGTCGTTGCCGGCCTTTTTCAACGGCCTGCCGCACGTTGGATTCGCAGACAACCAGATCCAGTCCATCGGCTCGCGGCTGGGCTACCAGGAGTCATCGAAAATCTTCCAGTACGTCGATAACCTGACGTACCAGGCCGGTTCGCACACATTGCGCTTCGGCGTTGACCTGCGCCACCTGATCGCGGCAACCGAGGCAGGCGGCGACACGCCCTCGATTAACTACGGGAACTTTTTCTTCGATCCCAACAACTCCGCGACCGGCAACGAATGGGCTGACTTTCTGACCGGCGTGCCCTATCAAAATCAAAGCAACCACATCACCCAGGACAATAACGGCACCGCCAACTCCTACGCCTTTTACGCGCAGGATAACTGGAAGGCCACGGCCAATCTGAACCTGACCTTCGGCCTGCGATATGAGTTCCACCCAGCCTTCGCGGCGACCAACGGGCTGACCGGCAACTTTGATCCCAGCATCGCGCGCACAGGCCAGTTGATCTACCCGGCGGGCGCTGCAGGGTCGCTCGACGTGCAGGAGCTTGCCAATGTAAACGCCTGCCCCACCGCGGGCGTCAACAACCCCTACGCGACGGGTGCGGCGATCAACGGCGTGCCCTGCACACCAGTCGTGACCAACGTGCAGGCCGGCTTGCCCGCAGGTCTGCGCAAGTCTCCGAACCTGCGCTTCATGCCCCGTTTCGGCTTCGCCTACAGGCCCTTCGGCGATGACAAAACCTCCGTCCGCGGCGGCACAGGCTACTACAACATCACCACCACTGGCGCACTGTTTTACGCAATTGCGCAGACCCTCCAGCAGAACTACCAGACCTTCACCAACAGCTACTCCGCCAGCGGGCCGACGTTCTCGTTCCCGAACACCTCGGCCACCGGGCAGTTCGCACCGGCCGTCGGCAGCGCGTACTTCTACAGTGCGATCGATACCAACTGGCACGATCCCTACTCGCTGCAGACCGACCTCTCTGTCGATCACGATTTCGGCCACAACATCGGCGGTCGCGTCTCGTACATCGGTCTGCATACGTGGCACCTGATCTGGCAGCCGCAGTTCAACCAGCTGCCGGCGTCCAGCACGCGCCGCTCGGCCGACGCTCCGCAGACGGCCTACCAGTTCCCGAACTTCTACCAGATCACCGATCGCAAGACCTCCGCGCAGGCCGACTACCAGTCACTGCAGGTGGAGTTTTCACGGCGCATGACGCACGGACTCTCGTTCAACACGGCGTACACGCTGGCAAAAAACCTCGCGGACAACCAGGGCACCTTCGGTAATTACAGCTCTGCCTCGGGCTTTGTGGACGAGCAGGGCGGCTACAGCGCCACTGACAGCACGGACGCTCACCAGGACTACGGCAACGTCGCCGGCACGCGGCGCAATCGGTCGCTGACCACTGTCATTTACGAGCTGCCAGTGGGCCGTGGCAGGCAGTTCGGATCAAACCTGAACCGGGTGGCCGACACCCTGCTGGGCGGATGGCAGCTCAGCAACATCTTCCTGTGGCAGAGCGGCCCCTTTCTGACCGCGTACCTGCCCGCGGGCGCCATCGACCCCTCCGGCACCGGATCGGGCACATACGTTGGCGGTGCGGCGCAGCGGCCTGATCGCGTAGGCGATGCCAACAGCGGCGCACGCACCCGCGACCACTACTACAACACCGCTGCGTTCGCCTGCCCGGGCCGGTCAGGCTTCGCATCTGTCGGCGCTGTCACCGATCCCAACAGCCCCAACTTTGGCACCACGCCATGCGATGTGGGCACCGGCACGCTACCCATCGGCCGCTTCGGCACGGAACGCACCGGCGACCTGCGCGGACCGGGCATGGTCACCCTCTCCAGCGGCCTGAGCAAGTCCTTCACGCTGGTCGAGGGCTTGCGCCTGCGCGCGGAAGGTACTTTCACCAACATCCTGAACCACACCAACCTGGCCGACCCTGTCCTCGACATCACCAACCTCGACTTCGGCAAGATCACGCAATCCCGCGGCTCCGACTTCGGCGGCAACCGGACGGGACAGCTCTCGCTGAAGCTGGAGTTCTAATTACGCACCTCATCCCACAGGCACCGTCATGCTGAGCAAAGCGAAGGATCCCTTTATGGCCAGTCGCAGCGATCCCGTCCAGACCTTCCTCCGCGAAAAGGCTCGAGCCTCCGCAGGCAAGACGCCGGAGGGATCCTTCGTACGCGCTCAGAATGCGGCTGGTTGTTACTGCTTCGCATCTCTTTTGCGGTCTCGATCACGCAGAGCACGACGAACCTTACTCGGCAGCACCCTCCTGCTGAATGCCCGAGTGCGGCATCAGCACGAAATCGCAGGTGCTGGTCGTTTTGCCGCAGTACAACACGGCATCGTGCAGGACGTGCGCCGGCGAGCCAGGCGGCACCGCACCCGGGAACGGGAGCAGCTTCGCACCGCTCAGCAGCGGCTTCAGCGACGCGCCGCCTGAGATCAGCATGGCGTCGACTGTGCCTCTCTCGCTGATCTGCACCCGGACCGTGCCGCCGCCCGTCGCACCGGGCGTTTTTCTCAGAGAAAACGTGCGCATGCCCTGCAGCGAGGCGGCACCGCTTGCTTTGACTCCAGCCTTTTCCAGACGGGCGATGCTCGCCTGCACCGCGGCATAGTCCTCCTTGGAGGCGGCTGCGTTCTCTGTCAGCAGCGCCAACCGGTCCACGGCAAGCGCTTCGCTCTTCCTGCCCAGCAATTCGTAGACCTGCCCCAGGTGATTGCCTACGGCAACATCCTGCTGGTTGAACCAGGCGGCCTCGAAGTACGGCAAGGCCTCTTTCGGCTTGTTTTCGAGCAGCAGGATGTAGGCCAGCGTGTCCCACGAGGCAGTAAGGTTGGACGAGTCGGCGAAGGCCTTGGAGTTCACCGCCGCGATGGGGTACATCGCCGTCGCCTTCTCCAGCAGATCGACCGACCGCCGGGAGTTCGTCTCCGCGTACGGCAGATCGATCTTCATCTCCGAAAGCAGGTACACGTTGTTGTTGATCAGGTAAGGATCGTCACTGCCATCCATCGCCTTTTTGGCAGCTTCTGCGGCCTCCGGAAACCGGTGCATGCGATAGAGCGTATTGGCGGCCAGCGAGCGCATGCTGCGATCGTCCGCATGCTCCCCCAGGTATGCCTGCATGGTCGCAAGCGCGGCCGGATCGTCGCCTTTCATGATCTGAATCCGCGCGACGGTCACTGGAATGATGGTGTCTTTGCGATCGCGATAGCCGCTCAGCACCGTCAACGCGTCGTCATACCGCTTCTGTGCGGCGTACATGAGTGCCAGCGACGTGACGATGTTGCTGTTGACATCCGGATGGTCCCGCAACTCTGCCTTCAGATCGGCAATTGCCTCGTCGTGCTTACCGTCATGCTCAGCCAGCGCGGCAAGCATGCTCATCAGGTAGGGCGTTTTAGGATCCAACTGCATGGCCTTCGCTAGGTCCTTACGTGCGCCCTCCCAGTCCTGCCGCTTCAAGGCACTCTCAGCGTCGCGCATCAACTGCATCGCATCCATGTTCAGAGGGTGCGGCGCTTCCCCCATAACGGTGACATCCGGATGCGAGGACAAGCCGCTCGCGGAGGAACCCGACGGCTGGATCAGCGGAATGAAATTCTCTCCGTCTTCGAAGCCGATCGCCTTGCTGAACGCCACATAGTCCCGCCACTCCGCCTTTGGAAGCTTTGCCTGCAGCACCACCACGGTGCGATCGATCTGCAGCTTGCCGTCCGCTAGGCGGTAGGTCTGATCGAAGGTGGTGTAGGCCCGCTTCACGTGGATCGCCGCCGGCAGCTCCGCGCGAAATCCTGGGGGCAGCGCGATGGTGGTGTGCGCCTCCAGGGTGCGCGGTGCGCCCAGGCTGATGTCATGCTCCGGTGCCTTTTCCTTGTCGATTATCGCGACCTCGAGCAGGGGAAACAGCGGCAGGATGCGGCTGTTCTTCCAATCGGCAAACTCAGGACGCGTGTAATCCCAGGTGATCTGCACGGGGGCCTGCGGGTCTGCCTGCCGCATGTCCGTGTTGCTTACCTTGCCGCCGAAGCTCATGGCATTCGAGGCGTACTGCATCACGTCGTCCCACTGTGCCGGCGAGGCTCGCTGCAATGCTATGCGGTAACCAAGTTCGCCGTCAGAGCGCAGACGCATCTGCATGTGGCTCTTCAGCAGGCCGTCCTTGTCCAGCGTCGCAACGGCGTCAAACTGCTCGCGATACGGATAGGGCGGGTCGGCCGGGGTCTTGATTAGGCTGGCCGGTTCGGTGGCGGGAACCACCAGCGCCTGCTGATCGCGGATAACCGGCAGCAGCACGCGGAAAGGTGCCACTTCGGCCGTGGTGTCGAGCCAGATGCGGCTGCTGTCAGAGCCGCTGCCCGGCATCTGCACCGTGGTGATTTCGTGATTGAACACCGCTGGCGTGGGCACGTCCGGCAACGGTGCGATGCCCGCGCCGATCAGCACCGGAGCCGTCACAAAACCCTTGGCGCGGAGCAGCGATTCCAGCAGCGTGTCCTTGTCTTTGCAGTCGCCATAGCCATTCGCCAGCACCTCGGCGGCAGCGTGCGGCTGGATGCGACCTGTGCCAAAGCTGATGGAGACGTAGCGGATCTGCGATGCAACAAACCGGTACAGCGCCTCTGCCTGCGCCTCGGGAGTCTTGGCGTCTTTCGTTAGCTCGTCCGCTTTCGCACGGATGGCCGCTGTCGGCTGCATGCGTGGCTCTATCAGGCCGCGGTACCAGTCGCCCACCTCAGCCCAGTTGTGAAACGTGGTCCAGGCTACGGATGGCAGCTTGCGACCGTCGCTGTCCTCGTCTGGGTCCTTCACCTCGGCTGCCGCCATCTTGCCGTTGGCGTCCCTCTCAGACGGCTTAATCTGCGACGAGGTCCAGCGCCACTCGCGCAATCCGTCGTGTGTCGTCGGCGTGACCGGATGATTCGGGCTCCACACCTGCACGAAGGTACCTACAGGCACCTGCAACGTAATAGTCTGCGCCAGCACGACCCCGCCGCCGACGTCGAAATGTTCTGCACCCCAGAATTGGTTCGGTGCCTCGGCCTTGGTGCGGACCGTATGCAACTGGTACTCCAGTCGGTCGCCGGCCGCTAGCGAGCGCACCGGCAGGTGCTTTTCGCGGATGTCGCTGTACATGGGTGCCTCGCGGCTGACCTCCGCCGGCATCTCCATCGCGTCAGCCACCGGCGTCTCCACCGTAGTGCCGTCCGGCTTGTGAACACGAACAAAGTCCACGACAGCCGTCTCGTTCGCAGACGCGTACGAGAAGTTCAGAACGCTGAACTGACGCGCCACGCCATCAGAAAGCACACGTACGACCGTGTGCTGCGACGTCTCTCCGGTGCCGTCGGCGTGCATGCGCACGGTGCTGTCAAGTTGCTCAAAGACAAAGGCTTCGTCGCGATAAGGATCGACCGCAGCAGGCTTCGTAACCTGCGGGAAAGCAGGCTGAAAAACAAGCAACGGCAAGGCAGAGAGAACAGCAGCAAAACAAGTTCGAAAAAGGCGCATGTTGGATGCAGCCTGTATAGCAGAAAAAAATAGACCCGGATACCCGGCAGCCTTCACATGGCAGAACGCACTTTTTCAGGTCATGACATACGTCGGAGCGGCAAACGAATTCGCGTCAGCGGATGACTTGCGTTATCCTTGTGATTGGCCAACAGGCTCGGGAGTGGGGTGTATTTCAGTGGCAGAAGTTCGTCTGCAGGAGGGTGAACCCCTTGAGAACGCGCTGCGCCGTTTCAAGCGCAAGGTACAGCAGGAAGACATCATCAAGGAAGTCAAGCGTCACTCCTTTTATCTGAAGCCCGGCGAGAAGAAGCGCGTGAAAGAAGCATTAGCACGCAAGCGCAATCGCAAGAAGGTTCGTAAGGAACAGGACTAGGTGCTTCGCACCGGGCTCGACACGCTTCGCGCGTGAAGAGCAAGAACAAAAGGCCCGCGAGCGATCGCGGGCCTTTGTTTGTCCGTGAGCCAAGCCTTACGCGAGCGCCGCTTTGCAATACTCCAGGCACTTACCCACTTCCGCGACGGCATCCGAGCCCTCCGGGAGCGTGTACTCCAGCTCGATGGTCGCGGGGAACTTGTAACCTTCCTTCTTCATCAATTGCAAAGCTTCCTTGATGGGTGTGTTGCCCTCGCCGAAGGGCGTGTTCTGCCCGCCCCCTTCAGGAAATTTGCGGTCCTTCACGTGCATGCTGGTGATGCGCGCGTGGTTTTTTTTGATAAAGTCGAGCGCGTCATGATTGCCCGCCGCCGTGTAATGGCCGATGTCGAGATTGATGCCGTTGTACGCCGACTGCGCCATCGCCTCATCCCAGGTTGTGGGCTTGGCCTGCAGGTGCGCGTGGTAGCCGACCATCATCTTGTACTTGGCGGCATAGTCACCGATCCGCTTGGTCAATTCCGGATTGCCGTCCGGCATCTCCATTGTCATCTGGTCGGCGCCACAGGCCTTCGCCGCCTTGAAGGCGTAATCGAATTCGGCATCAGGCATCTTCATGTTCAGCGTGATCTTGAACGCGTAGATACTCACGCCGGCATCGCTGTACATCTTCTTCAACTCACCGTACTTCGACACATCCATGGTGGTGCGCCACTTGGTGACCTCTTCGGCATGCGCGGCCTGTGCAGCCTTCTGCTCGGGAGTCATCTCAGGCCGGCGCTCGCCCACCTGCATGCCGGGCGACGGACGCGCCGCCATGGGCCGTGGAGGAGCAGGTGGCAGCCCTGCCCAAAGCTCCTGCACGTTCTCCAGTTCCACCGCGTTGATGCCGTTCCGCACCGCGTACTTCAACACAGCAGGCGCGTCGAACGGCTTCATCTGCCGGTAGCTGTAACTGATCACGCCTAGTTGAACGCCGTTGATCTTCGAGTTCGGCTTGCCCTGCGCCAGCAGCGCGCCCGGCTGGAAGGCTGCCACGGAAAGCCCGGCCGCGGCCAGCTTTCCAAAATCACGTCGTGTCAAGCTCATGTCGTTCAATCTCCCGCAGCGCGCTCGTGCCGCTACGCGGGGATTCTAGCGTCCCACGCAAACGTCTCGCAAGACATCTCCGAAACATTCAACGACACACGATCAGAAAGCATAGCGCAGACCAAACTCCACGCGACGTCCCGTGTCCGCGGCATACGGCCGGCCAAACAGCGGCGATCCAAGCACACCACCTACGCGGCGCACGTTCGTGTGATTCAGCACGTTCGCCGCGCGCACATTCACGCTCAGTGTCTGGGCGTGATCCTTCGCCGCAGTCGGCGTCAGGGTAAAACTGCGACTTACATTCGAGTCGACGTAGGCCACCCACGGCATGGTGCCGGCATTCCTTGGAAACACCCCCGTACCGCCGGTCGCAACCAAGCTGCCGAACGGTGTTGCAACTGCGTTCGGCTCACCAACTGCGGCGTACATCGGGCGATCATTGAATGAGCCATCGCCGTTGTTATCGAAGCCGGTCGTCACGTTATAGCGGCGACCGCTGCGCACGTTGGTCTCGGTCGAAAGATCCACCTTGCCCGGGAGGTGCAGCGTGCCGTTCACAATGAAGTTATGCAGGTTCTGATTGCTCCGCAGCACGTACTCGCCTGCATCGCTATACGCGTTCTGCGGCTGGTCGAACGTGTTGTTATTGCCCGTGTCATAGATCTTCGCGTAGATGTAACCAACAAACAGGTTCAGCGGCTTCAGGCTGTGGCTCTCCACGCTTGAGAACAGAGCGTTGCCATGTCCCTTGCCGCTGTTCTGTAATTGCAGAATATTCAAATTTGGCGCCAGCGGACGGACGCCGTTCATGGGCGTGTTGATGTTACGCACGCGACCCTCATTCCAAAGCCGCAGCCAGTAGTAAGTGGCATTAATGTTCCAGCCGTGAACCGCGTGCTGCACGCCCACCTGCTCTTCGCTGAAGCTGGCCGTGCTCAAACCAGGCGCGACGGTTCGCACCGTGCCGACAGGCACAGCGCCGCCCGCCAGCGGACTGCCGAACACCGGCGAGTACACAATGCTGCTGCTGCGAACCGTCCCGTCCAGCCGCCGGATCTCCGTCGCATCATCCGTGGAGTACTTGCTGTTGAACATGCCGGCGTGCGCCACCAGGGTCCATGCCTGCTTCTTATCGGGCGACCAGGCGATGCCGGCACGCGGCACCAGGTTTGCCAGCGTCACCGGATCGTTCTGCGCAAAGTAACGAAGGCCACCCGACACCTTCAGGTTCGATCGCAGCTTCCAGTCGTCCTGGATGAAGAACGACGCACGCGACTGCACGAAATCAATTCGCGGTGAACCAGTTACCACGGTGTAAGCGGTAGGTGTTCCACCGGCCAGGCCGAGGCGCGCGCGACGATACTGCTCCAGGCCGGTAATAGTGGATGCGCTGCCCGTCAACGGATT
>CBAAAE010000086.1:0-11605 GCA_964658845.1 uncultured Novosphingobium sp.
CCTTCTTTCGGTCGCTGCCGCTCCAGCAGCACGGCCTCCACTGGATCGAGCCGGATGTGCCGCTCGCACACCCGCTTGAGGGCGGCGACGCGGTGGGTCTGCTGCACGATCTGGACGCGACGGCTGATCTGCTGGGCAGCGATGGGCCTGCATGGCGGCATCTTGTGAAAGGCCCCGTGGCGGCATGGCCGGCGCTGCTGGGTGACGCGCTGTCGCCGATGCTGCACTGGCCCGCAAATCCACTGCTCTTTGCAAAGTTCGGGATACACGCACTAGCCTCTGCAAAGCTACTGGCGCATGGCAGCTTTAAGACGGAACGCGCTCGCACGCTGTTTGCGGGGCTGGCAGGTCACTCGAATGTGCCGCTCGCTTTTGCCGCGAGTGCCGGTCCAGCGCTGGTGCTGGGTGCGGCCGCGCATGCGACCGGATGGCCCATAGCACGTGGCGGTGCAGGAGCAATCCCTCGCGCGCTGGCATCGCTGCTGGAGGAGCTGGGCGGCACTATCGAGACCGGCCACGAGGTTACGTCGCTGAAGT
Organism: uncultured Novosphingobium sp.; assembly: GCA_964658845.1. GTDB lineage: Bacteria > Acidobacteriota > Terriglobia > Terriglobales > Acidobacteriaceae > Terriglobus. The sequence goes on from CBAAAE010000086.1 coordinate 538, forward strand.
CACTGCCAGCGGCGGACGCGGTCCTGCTGGATGTCACGCCGAGGCAGTTCCTGCGTTTGGCGGGCGACGCGCTGACGGATAGGCAGAGGGCACCGTTCGAAAACTTCAAGACGAGTCCCGGGATCTGCAAGGTGGATTGGGCGCTCTCCGGTCCCATTCCGTGGACTGCAGACCTATGCCGGCGCGCGGGTACAGTGCACCTGGGTGCCAGCCTGGCGGAGATCACAGCGTCAGAGATGGATGCGTGGAATGGTCGTGAGAACGACAAGCCCTATGTCCTGTTGGCGCAGCAGAGCCTCTTCGACAGCACGCGCGCGCCCGCTGGCCAGCATACTGCCTGGGCCTACTGCCACGTACCCAACGCCACGCCGGCTGATTTCACGTCACGAATCGAGGCACAGATCGAACGTTTCGCGCCGGGCTTTGCAGCAACCGTCCTTGCGCGCTGCACACACACCGCGGCGCAGATGGAGCAGTGGAACGCCAACCTGCTGGGCGGCGATGTCTCCGGCGGCGCCATGACGCTGGCGCAGATCGTTCGCAGGCCGACCTTGCCGCCGTATTTCACACCAGTGGAGGGCGTGTTCCTTTGCTCGAGCTCAACACCCCCCGGCGGAGGCGTGCACGGCATGTGCGGCTACCTTGCCGCGGTCGCCGCTGCGAAGCACATGGACATACGCCTGCCAGGGCTTCGCCATCCGTAGTACCTGGAGGGCCGAATTACATCGATGCAGAGGCCGGGACGACGCCGCAGGCGATGCGCTTGCCTGAGGCACCGGCTGGATCAGTCTTCTGGTCGTCCACCAACTCATGCACCACGACCGACTTGCCGTAGATCGATGTCGGCGCAGCGGCATCCAGCGAGAGGTCGGCGCTGCTTAGCTTTGCGCTGCCTGTGCCGTCCGCCTTCACCGTGACGCTTGCCGGAAAGTCACCGGCGTGGTGGCCTTCAGGATTGGAGAATCCATGATGCTTGCTGTCTGGATTCAGGTGGCCGCCCGCGCTTGCGAAATCGGGCGCCGTACAGGTACCGGTCGCGTGCACGTGGATGGCGTGTTCGCCGGCCGGCAGACCCTTCAAAGCTGCGCGCATCTCGATGGTCTTGCCATGCTGTGAGAAGGTAACCGTTCCCACGCTGGCGCCGCTGCCATCCATCATCGGCACCGTCACCGGCTTTGCCGTAGCCGCTACGGCCAGCGCACATCCGGCCATCAAGCCCATCGTTCCGATCCACAGTCCACGCATGTCAAAATCTCCTTATGTCGGGCAACGAGCATATGCCGCTGCCCCTCTGGTTATACAGCAGCGATGTGAACGACGTTACTGTCCCGCCTGCGTTGCCAGGTTGTCGACCCAGGCGGCTTCGTCGTTCAGCGCCTTCACCAGCACGTCCATCTGCTGCTTGGCTTCGTCATAGCGGCCGGCTTCCATGGCTTCGCGCACACCGGGGAGCGTGCTTGCTCCGTACCCCGTAAAGGTGCCGGGCGCGTAGAGGAGGTGCTTCGTCCAGGGCCGCCCTGGCAGGCCTTCGGCGCTGATGAGCTTGCGTTCCGCGACGGCCAGACCGTCGTTCAGAGCCTTGCGCTTCTCAGCCGGTAGCATGGGCGCGCTGACGGTTGCCTGCTGGTAGTGCGCCGCCGCCGCCTTCAGCTTGTCCATCGCCGAATCGAGAGCCGCAAAGTCCATGGCGGGCGGCATGGGCAACGCCGGCGGCGGAGAGACCGGGTTCTTCGGATCGTTCGCCAGCGTGTATGCGCCGCTGTTCAGCGAGCGGGTGCGAGCCGCCGATTCCCCCTGCAACTGCTTCAGTTCGGCCTTGAGGTTTGTCGCATAGCCGTTCACCGTCATCGACAGCTCGTTGAAGCTGTACGGCATCACTTCCGCGTCGGCAATCCGCATGACGATGGTGCCGGCGGTCTGCGCGAACAGCTTGCCGTAGACCTGGTCTTTGTCGGCGAACTGGTCCCAGTGCCATGGCGTGTCGTAGGCCGAGTGGTAGGTGCCGCCGCGATCCTCGCCGCCGAAGCCGATGTTGATCGAGGCCACGCCGAGGTGGTCGATGAAGCCTGCGAAGTCCGATCCGCTGCCCGCCGGTCCGAACTCGATCGTCGCGCGATCCGCGGCAGCAGCGGCACGGGGAGCACCTCGACCGCGGCCTGCGATCTGTGCCGCTTTCTGGCGATCCCAGACGCTCTTCCCGGACTCGGGATCGGGCATCTCGTGGGCTACGTCGTTCACCATCAGCTCGAAGCTCTGGGAGCCGCTGGCACCGAAAAAGCCACGGCCGTTCTCGTCGGAGTTAACGTAGACCGCGCCGTGCTTGGTGAGCTGATCCGCGTGCATCTCGGCCCACTCGGTCGAGCCCAGCAGACCCGGCTCTTCGCCGTCCCACGCGGTGTAGACCAGCGTGCGCTTCGGATTCCAGCCCTGCTTATGGAGCTCTCCCAGGGCACGCGCCTCTTCCAGCAGCGCCGACTGGCCGCTGATGGGGTCGTCCGCTCCGTTGACCCAGCCGTCGTAATGATTGCCGCGCACGATCCATGTGTCCGGCTCTTCACTGCCCTTCATCATGGCGACGACGTCCAGCACCGGCTTCGTGCCCCAGTCCGATTCGATCTTCAGGTGGACCTTCGCGGGTCCCGGGCCGAACTTGTAGGTCAGCGGCAGGCCGCCACGCCACGTCGCCGGCACCGTACGTCCGCCGATCTGCTCCAGCAGCGGCTTCGCATCGCCCCAGCTGATCGGAATGGTTGGGATCTGCACCATCACCTTTGAGTCCTTCACGGCGAGACGTTTCGTGCCGGGGATGGACGGCTCGCCAGGCGTCAGCGGATCGCCTGCATACAACGTCGTATCCGAGACGCTGCCGCGCTGCACGCCCCACTCCGGCCGCATGGGACCCTGCGGGATCACCTCGCCCTGCGCGTAGCCGTCGTCTGCAGGGTCGGAGTAGATGATGCACCCGATGGCGCCGTGCTCGTACGCGAGCTTCGGCTTCAGGCCTCGCCAGCCGCCGCCGTAGCGCGCGATCACGATCGCACCTTTCACGCTGACGCCGTTGCGTGCGAGCTCGTCGTAATCGCCGATCATGCCGTTGTTCACGTAGACCAGCGGACCGGTCACGTCGCCATCCATCGCGTAGATGTTGTAGGGCGGCATGGCAGGGCTTTTATCCTGGGTATAGGGGTCCTCAGGGATGGGCGGCTCCTCCAGGCGCGCCTTGTACGGCTTCGATCCCAGCAGCTCAAGCACGCGTGTCTTCGGCGTGGGATATAGCACGTCGAACTGCTCGATCTTTGCGTCCCATCCCCATGACTTGTACTGCGCGACCATCCAGTCCGCGTTCGCCTTTTGCGCTGCGGAACCGACGTTGTGCGGATGCGCCGCCAGCAGGTGCATGTTGTCGGAGATCTTCTTGGAATCGGGCAGGGCGCGGAACTTGGTCTCCCACGTGCGTTCGGTCACGGCAGACTGTGGCGTGAATCCGAGGAGTGGCTTCGCTGCGTCCTGCGCAACGGCAAAGGGCAGAAGAGCGGCAAGTGATGCGACAGCGGCAGGCAGACGGGTAAGGCGGCGCATGATCAATGACTCCCTGAGAAAGTTGAAGCGGCGCAACGTGAGAAAACACCAGACCGATGTCAGACGTGAAAGGCCCTCAAGCCTTCGCCCTTGTATGAGCAACCGTGCGCAAGGAGTTCGTTGCGTCTGAATGTCGTCTGGATACTGTCGCAGTGTATCAAGTCCGCGAGCGATACCGGTGGTCAGAGTTTCGCGAGGGCGATGGCGTTTTCAAGCGCCGTACGTCCGCCTTCGCGCACGGGGCCGTGACCGCAAGCAAAGCGCTCGATGGTGTAGTCCAGCAGCTTTTCCGCGGTGTGTTTCGCGGTGGCGCGGTCCGAAAAGGCGCGTACCGGAAACCACCACGGCGTCCATCCGGTAATGCCGAGATGGTCCATGGCGAAGAGCTCGTCGCCCGCGTAGAGCGTTCCGTCACGCTCATCAAGAAAGGCGAGGTGACCGTGCAGGTGTCCGGGTGTTGCGATAGCGAGCAGCGAACCGATGCGGTTGCCGTGCTCGGCGAAGAACGAGAGCGGCGTCACGATCCCTTTCAAGCCGCCGCGCGCCGGTCCCACCTCACCGGGCCGGACGGTAAGATCAGGCGGCTGACGGAGCAGTGGCACGCTGCGTTCGGACGCGCCCAGCCGCAGGCCAGGAATGCGTTCAACGAGTGCGTCTACCGATCCCACGTGGTCGATGTGCGCGTGCGTCAGGAGGATGCGGCGAATGGGTGCGCCAAGTGCCGAAGCCGCTGCGAGGATGTCGTCCTCAGACCCCTTGAGATTCGCGTCGATCAGGGTCAGGCCGTCGTCTTCGCGTACGAGATAGCAGTTGATCAGCCCCAACCGCGTAAGCTGCGTGCCGTGTGCTCCAACCGGTCTCGATTTCATCTTCGCTCCACATAGAGTCTGTCATCCCGCAGCGTAGCGTTGGTCATCCAGCAGCGTAGCGGAGGGATCTGCTTGTTTGCCTAGATCCGGCACCAACGCTGATACGTGCCATCTCGTCTTGGAACCTAGCAGCATGCCGCTACGGACACACATGCAGATTCCTCCGCTGCTACGGGATGAGGATTGTCTGAGCGGACGACTAAGCGCGAGGCCCTAAACTGCCGCGGCTTCGACCAGTTCGGGTGCCGTGATGTGAGGGGCGGATGTGTCGTAGGCCACCAGCGGGAAGCCGGCGTCGCGCCAACCTTCGAAGCCACCGCGCAGCGGACGCACGCGGTGGACACCCAGCTTCTGGAGGCGTCTTGCGAGATGTCCGCTGGTCTCGTCGTTGGGGCAGGTGCAGTACAGAATTACGTCAATGTCACGCGGCAACAGGTCGCAATGCTTCTCCAGATCCGCCGGGCTGATGCGGACAGCACCGGGCAGGACGCGCGGATCAGGCAGGTAGTCGAGCGGGTGCCGCAGATCGACGATGAAGGGGGGCTTAACATCGCCGGCTTCTGCGGCTGCGAGCATCGTGTTCAGGTCCGGGCCGGTGATACCGGCGTCGCGCAGATCCTGCAGGAACGACCGCTGCTTCCAGATGCGGCGGGCCACAAACGCGATGATGGCCAAGACAAACAGGAGCACGCCGAAGCGGGCAAGAAAGTGTAGAAAGGGCGCGGAGCGCTTTGCGAAATCCCCGAAGAAGCGGCCGCCGAAGACGTAGGCCGAAGCCCATATCAGAGATCCAACCAGGTCGTACGCAAGAAAACGCGGGTAACTCATGCCCGTCTGGCCGGCGATGGGCGGTGCCACGGCGGACAGGCCCGGCACGAACTTGGCGAACAGCAGCGTGGTGGCTCCATGCTTGCCGAAGTAACTTTCTGTCTTGCGGACGCAGGTCGACGCTTCAAGCGACAGCCGGCAGACCAGGCGTACCACCCGGCCGCCATACCGAACGCCGGCAAAGTACCAGAGCGAGTCCGCCACGGCACACGCCAGCAGGATGGCAAGCATGGCAGGCACGGCGTGGATGCGGTGCGTTGACGTCAACGTCCCCGCAGCGATCAACAGCGGAATAGACGGCACGGGGATGCCGAGCTGCTCCACCAGCACCCACAGGAACAGGATGCTGTAGGCGTAATGCACGAAGAATTCAAGGGCAATCGGCATAGGGGAACCTACTGCTGTAGATGACGCGGAATGCCGCAAAGCTGCGGATTTGTTTCAGGAGCCTTGAAGAGTTATCGGATTGCGTAAAGTGACATGATGCAGCACGACTCGGCACAATGCGATGTTCATGAGCAAAACGAAAGGCCCGCCGGTTGGCGGGCCCTTCGTGCGTACCTTGAAGCGGACTTAGCTTGCGTGCACCAGCGGCATTTCCACCAGGTGCTGCATGATGAACCATGCCTGCAGTTCGTTGGTGCGCAACACGTCCGAGACCGCAAGATCGTTGGTGCCGTCATCGCCGGATTCATCTGCCTGCTTCGCAATCTTGTGGCAGTCCTCAATGATGATCTTGTGCGCCTCCAGCAGGCGCGAGATCTGAACCGGCACTTCTTCCTTGCCACGGGGCGGACGTGCAATCCGTGTAACTTCACCGACGTCTGCACCCATCGCGATCGAGACGCCACCAAGCAGTTGAATGCGCTCGGCAATGGTATCGACGATTTCCACCTGTTCTTCGAAGTGCTTGTCAAAGAGGAGATGCAGTTGGTAGAACGTGGGTCCGGCAACCTGCCAGTGGTGCTTCTTGTACATGTCGCGAAGCTGAATGGAATCGGCGAGCAACTGGTTCAGCGCCTTGCAGGACTCGCCGCGGATTTCGGGCGTGAGACCGGTGGGCAGGTCCTGGACGACGGTTCCCCACTTCTGAATTTCGTTCGCCTGCTCATGCCAGCGAGGCGTAATCATGTCCTTATTCTCGACCTTCTTCATTGCGATAGCCATGCTCTTGCACTCCCTTGTAACGATTGTAGACATAAGATGCGAAGCCCCACAGGACAGTTAGCCATTCCGGTGGAGCCTCGACGTTAGCAGTTGAGGATTACTTGACCTCTACGTCCGGCACTACGGAGAAGCCCGGCCGGAGCAGGTGGTCGTCGTTCTGGCCCTTGTCGAGGTCGATGCGGATGGGAATGCGCTGGACCACCTTCACATAGTTGCCGGTTGCGTTCTCCGGCGGAAACAGCGACAGCCGCGAACCGGTTGCGCCACCCACCTGGACCATGCGTCCCGTGTACTTGCGACCGCCCAGCGCGTCTACGGAGACCGTCACTTTCTGGCCCACCTTCATCTTCTGGAGCTGTGTTTCCTTGAAGTTTGCGGTAATCCAGAGGTTGTCGAGCGGGATGATGGTAAGCATGTTCTGGCCGACCGAGATGTTCTGGCCGACCGCAACGTTTTTGCGGTTGATGATGCCGGCCACCGGCGCGGTGATGTGGCAGTAGGTCAGGTTCAACTTCGCCTGGTCGACTTTCGCCTGCTGCTGCTGAATGTCGGCATTCGCAGCCTGCGCGCGAGCCTGCTGCACCTGGACCTGTTTGGGTCCGTTCTGCCGCGCCTGCTCCGCATCACTGCGGGCCGATGCGAGACGCGACTGCGACTGTGCCACGGCCGCCTGCTGCGCAATCACGTTCTGCTGCGCTTCGAGCAACGCTCCATTGTTGGCTGCGGCCTGCGCTACGGCCTGGTCGAACTGCTGCTTGCTGATGACGTCTTTCGCCACCAGCGGCGTGTAGCGGTCCACGTCGAGCTGTGCTTTCAGAGCATTTGCCCGCGCCTGGTCGACACGCGCCTGCGCAGCGGAAACCTGTTTCTGTGCCTGTGCAACAGCAGCTTCTGCTGTCGTCACGTCGGATCCTGAGGTCGACAACTGGGTACGGGTCTGCACGGACGTGATGGGCACGTTCGCATTCGCCTGCACGAAAGATGCCTTCGAGTTGGCGAGCTGCGCCTCTGCCTGCTCAAGCTGTACCTGGTAGTCACGCGGATCGATCTCCGCGATGACATCGCCCTGGTTCACCTGCTGGTTGTCGGTCACGGCCACCTTGATGACCTGTCCGGACACACGAGCCGACACCTGGTACAAGTCGCCGTCAACCTGCGCGTCGTCGGTGTCCTCCGTAAAGGTGGAGCGGTAGTAGAAGAACACTGCCACAAGCACCAGAAGGATGACTACCGACGCAATGATGAAGTTGCGGCGAGCCTTCGATGCTGGCGTCTCCGGCGGCGCAGCCTTGGTATCTTCTTGCTTTGGCGGCGCTGCCTGGTTGTTGTCCTGCTGCGGGTTACCGCCGCCGTCGTTCTGATCGGAATCTGCCACGATCTACTGTCCTCCGAGTTGAAGAGCCTGCTTGTAGTTGGTGCCGGCGTAGCCCACGGCCCGCGCCAGCGAAAGTTTCGCCACGTTGTGCTGGTACAGGGCGCTGATGTATTGGTCGTTTGCCTGCTGGGTCTGCGCCTGGGCATCAGAGACGGCAAGATTATCCGTCACGCCTGAACGAAAACGCTGCTGCGCTTCGCTGAGTGCCTCGTTGGCGAGGTCCACGTTGCTGCGTGTGGCCTCAACCAGTTTGGCCGCGGTTTCGATGTCGAGCAGGGCGTCGCGCACATCCGCATTCACCTGCTGCACCTGGTCGGAATAACGTGCACGCTGCTGCTGCAGGTTGGCGTCCGCTACTTCCGTATCGCCGCGTGTCTTGGCGATCTGCAGGATGGGAGCGGAGACCTCGCCAGTGGCCGTGTAGGTGCCGTGGTTGTGGCCGAGGGTGTTGCCCAGGGTGCCGAAATCGCCGTTGAAGTCGATCTTCGGATACTGCTGGGCGATCGCTGCCTTCTTCTGTGACTCGGCGCCTTGGACACGTTCCGCCAGTCCGGCGAGGTCCCTGCGAGTTTTCACGGCTTCGCTGAAAGCCTGCTCGGGAGTAGTGGGCGTGGCTGCCGTGTAGGGAGCGGCATCCGAGGCGCGAAACTTCTGGTCGAGCGGCAGGCCGATGGCCCGGGCCAGAGCCAGCTTATCCTTCTCCAGTGTGTTGCGAGCCTGGATCAACTGCTGATCGGCGTTCTGGTAGTCAACCTGCGCGCGCAGCACGTCGAGACGTGGGCTGGTGCCGGCCTCGTGCGCAGCCGTGGCCTGGTCAAGCGACACCTTCGCGTTGGCCTTCTCAGCTTCTGCCGCTTCAATGCGCGACGCATCCGCGATGCACAGCAGGTAGGCGTTGCCCACGGTCAGCACGACCATGTTGCGGGCGTCCTCCGCAGTAAGCTTCGCTCCCTGGAAGTTGTGCTTCGATGCCAGATAGTTCTGGATCGACTGCACATTCAAGAGGGACCACGTCAGGTAAGCACGGAAATCAAAGGTCTGGAAGGGTCCCACAATGGGCTTGATGCCTGGAAAGTTGAGGCCGAACGCGGCGAGGTTGATCTGCTGCACCTCGTACGCGGCAGAGCCGGTTACCGTCGGCAGCAATGCCTGTAACTGCTGCAGGCGCACGCCGCCGGCACTCTGCACCTGGCTGCCCTGAAGAATCAGGCCAAGATTGGTGCGGAAGCCCCGCTGGATGGCGTCATCCAGCGTCAAGTCCAGAACGCCGGCGTTTGCGGCGCCGTTAACCAGCGATCCCTTGTAGTCGTTCTCGTTGACACCGCTGCCGTTGCTGCCGCTCTGGCCACTGCCCGAGATGGTCTGCGACGTCTGCTGTGCGGCCTGCACCGTGGCCGGGCCGCTGGCCGTTTTGCCGCTGGAAGAACCCTGGCTTTGTCCGTTGCCACCGCTCTGCGACGATCCCTGCGCCGTAACTCTTATCGGCGTGATGCATGAGAGAGCCGCCACAACAACCGCCATCGCCGGTATTGCCCCGCGCCATCCGTTGCGACCGCTTGCACGGTGCACAGTACAGCCAGATGCTCGTTCCTGTTGCTTCATACGCTCCATTGGTGCCGGTGGCGAAGATTCAGTACGGGCGGCATGCTGCCCGGGTACGTAACCGCAATCGCCGGCTTCGGATATCTGATGCGCGACACCCGCGGCTCCGATGCAGAATTTCTGCCTTAAGCCTTTCGGTCCAAGCGGGATGCAGATCATCCGGGTGCAGCGATTCTGGTGCAGGGGGAGATCGTCACCGTCAGGAGAGCCTCAACCCGTTCTATGCTGTTGATTCGTCCTGCCATTGAAGCGCGGGCGACCTTGGGGGACAGTTTGCGCCGCATTCGCACGGGAGTGGTTGGTTATGGATTGGCGGGCCGCGTCTTTCACGCGCCCTTTGTGCAGTCGATTCCGTCGCTGGAGCTGACTGCCATCGTGCAGCGCACCGGGGACTCGGCAAAGGAAGCTTACCCGGACGTCGCGCAGATGCGCACGCTCGAGGAGCTGCTGGCGAGCGACGTGGAACTGGTCGTGATCGGCACGCCCACCCCGACGCACTATGCGCTGACAAAACAGGCGCTGCTGGCCGGCAAACACGTCGTCTGCGACAAGCCGATGACCACCACGCTGGCGCAGGCGCAGGACCTTGAGGCCACCGCGGAGAAGGTGGGCAAGCTGCTGTTTCCCTTTCAAAACCGGCGCTGGGACGGCGACTTCAAGACGATGCGCGACCTGATGGCGAGCGGCAAACTTGGCCGCGTGGTGACACTGGAGTCACGTTTTGATCGGTACCGTCCCCTGCCGAAAACGGGCGCGTGGCGGGAAGAGGAAGAGGGCGGCGGCCAGCTTTATGACATCGGTCCGCACCTGATCGACCAGGCACTGACCCTGTTTGGCCGGCCAACGAAGCTGTCGGCAAACCTGCGCCGCGATCGCGATGTGCACAGCGTGCCGGACGCCTTCGATCTGCTGCTGTTCTTCAACGCTGCGGACGGCCGCGACATCCTGGTGAAGCTTGGGACGACCGTGCTCGCGTCTGACCCGGGACCTCGTTACCGGCTTGAGGGCGTCAGCGGCAGCTATGTGAAGTACGGCCTGGACCCGCAGGAGCTTGCCATTGTGGGCGGCGCTAAGGTGCCGCCGCTGGGCAGCCCGGAGCCATGGCTCGCGGAGCCCGAGAACCTGTGGGGCACGCTGACGGTCGTCCCCAACCCGGCCGAGCCGGCCAAGGTAGAGCGGTCCTCACTGCCTACCCAGCTCGGGGACTACCGTGACTATTACCTGAACGTAGCGGAGGCGATTCTGGGTACCGCCGAGCAGGAGGTCACACCGCGCGCAGCGGTTCGGATCGCGAGGATTACCGAGCTTGCCATCGAGAGCGACCGGACCGGAACGGTGGTCAGTGTGGACCCCGCGACCTGGTGATAACCGCAGCAAACCCGTCCCGACCAGGCACAGACCTCGCAACCGTCATCCTGACGGAAGCGGGTACCAGCAAACGTCCTCCCTTACCAAAGCGGTACCAACAAACGTCATCCTGACCGCAGCGGAGTGGAAGGATCTGCTTTCTCTTGAGAGTCTGCAGACCGCAAAGGAAAGCAGATCCTTCGGCTACGCTCAGGATGACGGATGCCGAGAGCGTGAAGAGGAACGCGAGCAAAAGGTGACAAGCAAGGCGTACGGTAACGACGAACAGAGAAGGAAAGTC
>CBAAAE010000087.1:0-11542 GCA_964658845.1 uncultured Novosphingobium sp.
TTTCAGCAGGCAGCTATCGCCATAACTGCGGCCCATGCCCACCGCGAGTGCTCCCGTGGGCATGCCGTTGTACTTCTCCAACAGCGCCGGGTAGTCGCCCTGCCAACTGAGCGGGACCATTTTCGCGTCGTAGTTCGGATATCTTCCCCAGGAACTGAAGGGTACCGTACCCTCGTGCTGCGACGGTGGCTCGGGGGACGCGCCACGGTGCTCGACGTCCGGCGAAGTTGCGGAAGTTGCCATACTCCTAAGATACCGCGCACCGGATGAAAGGATGTAGGCCATTCTGCTACGTTTCCGCCGCCGCCCGTTCTTGCACACGGTCACAGCACATCTTTGAGAAGGCGCCGCTTCGATCGCTACAACTCGAGCAGTTGAAGCTGCCGACAACACCTGCTGCAAGAGACCATCGCGCGCCGCTTCGAGCTGGTCCCTCACCAGGCAAGCACCTGGGCCTCCCAGCCCTGCAGCGTGCCCGGCTGCGAACCCTTTATGCTACCGAAGATGACTTGTCCCAATGGCAGTCCCTCGGGCGCAACTGCCGTCTCACGCGAAAAGTTCAGGCACACCAGGAAGCGCTCACGCTCCAGAACGCGAGTGTAAAGAAACAGTTGAGGGTGCTCTGGCGCCTTGTCTTCAAAATCACCATACACAAAGGCCCGGGAACTTTTCCGCAGTTCCATTAACTGTCGTGTGTAGTGGTAGATCGAATCGGGATCAGCAACCGCCTGGGCCGCGTTGATATCAGCGTAGTTCGGGTTGACCGGGAGCCAAGGCTTCGCGTCCGCAGTTGTGAAACCGGCATGCGCGGAGTCATCCCACTGCATCGGCGTTCGCGCGTGATCGCGACTGACACGCAACAGGTTGCCAAGGTAATGGTCTGCACTCTCGCGGCCACTCAACACATCATGCGTCCATCCATTCTTTGCCTCGATATCGTCATACTCTTCGATACCGTGAAAGGGGTAGTTCGTCATGCCGAGCTCATCCCCCTGGTACAGGAAAGTCGTGCCTTTCAAGGTAAGCAGAAGCGTCGCGAGTAACTTCGCGCTGCGCTCCCGAAACTGCGGCGTATCATCCCCAAACGCAGAAACCAGCCTGGGATTGTCATGGTTTGCAAGAAAGATCGTGTTCCAGCTATGCCGGTCCAGCGCATGGTCCTGCCGCGTGTAAATTGCCTTCAACTCAGGCAGCGACCAGGCCCGCCAGTTGCGGCCATCACGGTTGAGGCGAACCGTGTCGAAATTGAAGATCATGTTCAGCTCATGGCGGCGCTCGTCGACTAACTGAGGTGTCTCCTCGATCGTGATGCCGTGTGCCTCGCCGACGGTCATGCAGTCATACCGGCTCAGCACCTGGTCGTTCATCTCGCGAAGATACTCATGCAGATGTGGCCCGTTCGCGTTGATCACCACTTGACTTTCGCCCGGCTGGACATCCGGAAACCCCGGATCCTTGCTGATGAAAGGGATAACATCCATGCGGAAGCCATCGACCCCCTTGTCAAGCCAGAAGCGCATCAGGTCATACACCTCGTCACGCACGACCGGGTTATCCCAGTTAAGGTCCGGCTGCTTTTCCGCAAACAGGTGAAGATAGTATTCGTTTGTAATTGGATCGAGCGTCCATGCAGAGCCGGAGAACGCCGACCCGAAGTTATTCGGTGGCAACGACCCACCGTCAGGCCCAATCTTTCCGGGGCGCCAAAAGTAGTAGTTACGATAGGGATTGTCTTTCGACTTACGGCTCTCCACAAACCACGCGTGCTCATCGCTGGTGTGGTTTACAACCAGGTCCACAATCAACCGCATGTTCCGGGCCTTCACACCGGCCAGCAGGTCGTCGAAGTCCTGCATGGTTCCGAACTCGGACATCACCTTTCTATAATCGCGAATGTCGTAGCCGTTATCCGCATTCGGTGAGTCATAGTGCGGCGAAAGCCAGAGAACATCAACCCCGAGGTCCCTGAGGTAATCAAGCCGAGATGTGACTCCCGGCAGGTCGCCGATGCCATCGCCGTTCGAATCCTGGAAAGAGCGCGGATAGATCTGGTACACCACCGCCTCCTTCCACCAGCGGGGGCTGTAGCCGTTGATTACAGGTTGGTCTTCCATACAAGACTTCGATGCAGAGGGAGCGCATACAGACGGGCTACTTGATTGCAAGGGGCACTGCGAACAACGGAACCTTCACCTCATCGCGAACCACCTGCACATAGTACAGGTCGGTAGCTACCTGAAAGGTGTTACTGCTGCCGGGTGTCGTCTGCCACTCAGAGGTCGGATGCAGCAGAGTCCAGTGAGCCGGATCGCCCGCCTTGATGGGCATGTCGAAGCCTTGCACAGAGTCAAACCAGCGGTAACGCACAGTGCCCGCCGCGTCGTCGAATGTTAATTGCAGCTGCGGCAGGTCTGGCTGCCGGAGATAGGCATCGAAGATAACCGTGTAATCATGGCCGAGCTGCCCGTTGAAGTACTGTATGACATCTTCCGTGAGGATGTTCTGGTACTTGAAATGTTCGGCAAAGCCATGCAGCGTCGCGTACCACAGCGCATCATCCTCGACGACCGAGCGGAGCGTATTCAGAAACAAGGCCCCTTTGAAGTATTGGTCTTCATCTACCGGCGCACGATCGATACCTCGTTGGCCAAGGATGGCCGCGCGGTTCTTTACCTTTGGTCTCAAGCCGTTGACATAGCGGATCGCGTCGTCATAGCCCCACCGCGCTTCCACGTAGACGTCTTCTGCGTAAGTGGTAAAAGCCTCATGGATCCACATGTCCGCACGGTCGGCGGCGGTGATGCTGTTGCCGAACCACTCATGCGCGCTCTCGTGAATGATGATGAAGTCAAACCGCGGGCTGATGCCGACACCGGTCCAGTCGCGGGGACCGTAACTGTTCTGAAAATGGTTGCCGTAAGCTACCGCGCTCTGGTGCTCCATACCGGCGTAGGGCACTTCGACAAGTTTGTAGCCGTCACGCTCGAAGGGGTAATCGCCAAAGTATTTGTTGTAAATGGCCAGCATTGGTTTTGCCTGTGCGAACTGCACCCTGGCCTTCGCGAGGTTTTCCGGTAATGCATAGAAATCCAGCGTGAGTGTCTCAAGCTTGTCGCTGAAATGTTGATACGCGCCGATATTCAAAGCAACATCGTAATTATTGATGGGGTAAGTCACGCGCCAGGTCCAGCGGGTGTAGCCGTCACGCAATTTCCTGGTCGACCTGAGGCGTCCGTTGGACACATCCGTCAGGCCGTTCGGCACATCGACGCGGAGTTCGACACCGTCCTGCGGTTCGTCGCGCCACTGGTCCTTGTTGGGCCACCAGATCCTGGCTCCATCGTCTTCGCAGGAGGTCACCACCCATGGCCGACCTGCCTCATCTTTGCGAAAGAGCACACCGCCGAAACGCCCGCGCTCCTTCGGGTAACCCTCGTAGAAGACTTCGATGGAGTAGGTCTTCCCACTCTTCATGGGGAGGGGCGTGTCGACGAAAAACGTCTCGCCCTCGCGCGTGAATCTGACCTCGTGTCCGTGAAATAGAACCTTGCGGATACTTAGATCCTCTGCCAGCTCCAACTGGATGCGAGAACCATCCTGCAGCATGCGAAAACGAATGATGTTGCTGCCGGAGAGGAACTTCTTATCCGGATCTACCCGGACATGGAGGCGATAGAACAGCAGGTCATTGTTCGCGCGATAAGGACCATAACTGCCGAGCAACAACTGCGCCGGGGTTGGGGCGGGTCGGCTTGCTGCAGGGGCAGCGGTCTGCGCGCGCGTAACGCCCAGGTATCCGGCGAACAGAACCAGGCAGATCGCCCGCATGTGACACATTACACGAGACTACGTGCCGGAACGATTCGATGGAAGACTCCCGGAGCTATGCAGCTTCATAACTTCAACAACACGTAAAAAGGGGCACGGCAATCGCCGCGCCCCTCTTACGATCTGGATGACTAAGCAGCGATGGCAGTCCGGTCGCTGGTTGCCTTCTGGTTTGCGGCCTTGGCGGTGGCGACCAGTGTGGCGAAGCCTGCGGCGTCGGTCGTGGCAATGTCGCTCAGCACCTTGCGGTCGAGTTCCACGCCGGCCTTTTTCAGGCCGCTGATGAACGTCGAGTAGCTCATGCCATTCAGGCGTGCACCGGCGCCGATGCGCACGATCCAAAGGGAACGGAACTGACGCTTCTTCTGCTTGCGGCCGATGTAGGCGAATTTAAGACCGCGCTCTACGGCTTCCTGAGCCGCCTGGTAGAGCTTGGACTTAGTGAGAAAGTAGCCAGACGCGCGCTTGAGGATCTTCTTGCGGCGGTCATTGCGTTTTGTGCCACGTTTTACGCGGGGCATGATTGCTTCTCCTTCTGCGTACTGCGCTGGTCAGCGGCTGGAGGCAGGAAGGTCCGATTCGGAACCAAACCTCTTCACACGCTTGCTGCTCTCCGCCTCGTCATCGGTCTGTTCTTGACCGAGGGCCCGGTAACGCTTTGCTTCGGACCGTTATGAACAACCACGTTCAAGGCTGGGCGGAAAATCTGATGAGAACCTGCGGCCACGCGGCCTCAGGCGTAGGGGATCATCCGGCTGACCTTGGCGTAATCTCCGTCAGAGACATAGGCCTGGCGTGTGAGCTTCCGCTTCACCTTGGTCGACTTTGAGGTCAGGATGTGACGCTTCTTAGTCTGGCCGCGCTTGATTTTGCCGGTGCCAGTCTTGCTGAAGCGCTTTGCAGCCCCTGAGTGCGTCTTCATTTTGGGCATGAGGTGTTCCTGTCTTGGACTCGTCTTGAGACGTTCGCGGCCCGCTATTCTGGACAACCTTCCGATTGTACCCTAAGACTCGCCATGCTGGGCACTTATCGGTGCATGAAGGCGTCCAAGGTCCACCACGCAAGCAAGGACGAGCCGGCTTCCGCAGCCCGACAAAACCGCCCGTGCGGAACCCCTGAAATGGTAGAATGAAAGTTATAGAAAGCCTTTCCACACACAGCAAAACTCGCGTATTTTCGCCGCTTTCTGCGTGTTTACCTCAGGAGAACGATGGCCACCGAAACGCCCCTGCTTGACCTGCAACAGACCGACCCGACCAACGCTCCGGCGCCCATCACCTCCGAGACGGGCAAGCCGTCCTATACCGGCGAAAACATCAAGATCCTGGAGGGCCTGGAGGCAGTCCGTCTGCGCCCGGCCATGTACATCGGCTCCACCGGGGAGCAGGGTCTGCACCACCTGGTCTACGAAGTGGTCGATAATTCCGTCGACGAAGCCCTGGCCGGCCATGCCACGCGCATCGACTGCATCATTCACGTGGACAATAGCGTCACCGTCATCGACGACGGCCGCGGCATTCCAGTGGACATGAAGACCCTGCCGGATGGTACCCGAATGCCGGCGGTGCAGGTGGTCCTGACCAAGCTGCACGCCGGCGGCAAGTTCGACGCCAGCACGTACAAGGTCTCGGGTGGCCTGCACGGTGTGGGTGTCAGTTGCGTGAACGCACTGAGTGAAGAGTTCGAGGTGGAGATCTGGAAGGAAGGCCACACCTGGCTACAGGATTACAGCAAGGGCGCGCCGACGACCGACCTGCGCAAGGTGGGCGTCACCAGCAAGCGCGGCACCAAGGTCCACTTTCTGCCGGACCGGTCCATCTTTACTGTGCTTGAGTACAACTACGACATCCTTGCCGGACGTCTGCGCCAGCTCGCCTTTCTGAACAAGGGCATCGCCATCACGCTGACCGATCAGCGCGCGATTGACGCCAAGACCGGCGAATACAAGACGCAGGAGTTCAAGTACAAGGGCGGCATTGAAGAGTTCATCCGCCACCTGAACAAGGGCAAGGCCGTGCTGCACGAGAAGCCCATCTACATGGAGGCCGAGAAGGGCCAGCTGGTGATGGAAATCGCGCTGCAGTACAACGACACCTACTCTGAGTCGGTCTTCAGCTTTGCGAACAACATCAACACGGTTGACGGCGGCACCCACCTCTCGGGATTCCGGACTTCCCTCACACGCACGATCAATGTGGCAGGGCAGGCGCTGGGCCTGTTCAAGGACATGAAGGAGTCGCTGAGCGGCGACGACGTCCGCGAAGGCCTGGTTGCGGTCGTCAGCGTGAAGCTGCCCCAGCCCCAGTTCGAGGGACAGACCAAGGGCAAGCTCAACTCCGACATCTCGGGGCAGGTGCAGCAGTTCGTGAACGAGCGGCTCGGCGTCTTTTTCGAGCAGAACCCGCAGGTCGCACGCAAGATTATTAACAAGGCCATCGAGGCGTCGCGCGCAAGAGAGGCAGCACGCAAGGCTCGCGACCTGACCAGGCGCAAAGGCGCACTTGACGGTGGCGGCCTGCCCGGCAAGCTGGCCGACTGCAGCGAACGTCAGCCTGACCGCTGCGAACTCTACCTGGTCGAGGGTGAGAGCGCCGGCGGCACCGCCAAGCAGGGCCGTGACCGGCGCTTCCAGGCCATCCTGCCTCTGAAGGGCAAGATCCTGAACGTCGAAAAG
The DNA here is from genome assembly GCA_964658845.1 of uncultured Novosphingobium sp. Classification (GTDB taxonomy): domain Bacteria; phylum Acidobacteriota; class Terriglobia; order Terriglobales; family Acidobacteriaceae; genus Terriglobus. The sequence goes on from CBAAAE010000087.1 coordinate 6,503, forward strand.
GCTCGCTACGACAAGATGCTGGGCCACGAGGAAATTCGCGCCATGATCACGGCGCTGGGCACCGGCATCGGCAAGGACGATTTCACGCTGGACAAGCTGCGCTACGGCAAGCTGATCCTGATGACGGACGCCGACGTGGACGGATCGCACATCCGCACCCTGCTGCTGACCTTCTTCTTCCGGCACATGATGCAGCTCATCATGCGCGGCCACGTGTACATTGCGCAGCCGCCGCTCTACAAGATCAAGAAGGGCAAGTTCGAGCAGTACATCAAGGACGATCGCGACTTCGTCAAGGTGATGGTCAAGCGTGCCTCCGACGGCATGGTCGTCCACTACGGCGACGGCGGACGCGAAAAGGGCCAGACGCTGCAGGACGGCGCGCTGACGACCTTCATGGGCTCGTTGAATGAGTACCTGGGCTTCTTCGACAAGGCGGACAAGCGCTACCGCAACGAGCAGGTGACCACTGCCGTCGCGGATCTGTTCGCAAATGAGGGGAAGGAGCCCGCGAAGCGAGTCGACTTTGAAACCCCCGACAAGCTGCACGAGATGGCCGGCCGCTTGAAAGCCATGGAGCGCGAGTTTCAGTTCAAGCATGTCGGCGAACCCGTTCTCGACAAGGAGCATGGGGTCTGGTCGCTCGAGTACCTTGATGCGCAGGGCGCGCATCGCCGCATCGACTTTACCGCCGTCAACTCGCCCGAGATGCGGCAGATGCTGGGCAAGTACGCGCTCATCCGTGAGTCGCTGAAGCCGCCGTTCCTGATCGAATACGCGGTCAAGACCAAGGACAGCAAGGCCGAGATTGCAGCCATCGACGAGGCCGAGGAGGTCTCTGAAACCGAGGGCGTGAACGAAACCATCGCCGCCGCGCCGGGGACGGCGACCGAAGTCAGGGGCGCAAAGCGCTCGGGCAAGGCAGGTCAAGACCCCGTCGAGAAGAAGACCGCTCGCGATCTGTTCGAGTTTGTCATCGAGCAGGGCAAGAAGGAGTACCAGGTGCAGCGCTACAAGGGCCTGGGCGAGATGACTGCAGAGCAGCTCTGGGAAACCACCATGGACCCGGAACGCCGCACCCTGCTGCAGGTTCGCCTGGAGGACCTTGTCGAAACCGACAAAATTTTCACCACGCTGATGGGCGAAGACGTGGAGAGCCGGCGCCGTTTCATCGAGGAAAACGCACTGGACGTGAAGAACCTCGACATCTAAGCAGTTGTCAAGTACCTAGATAGAACATCCTTCAGGGGGCATTTTGCCTCTTGAAGGATTTTTTTCGTGTAGCAGAACATTAGGCGAAAAGTGGGAAAAATTTTCCTAGACGCAACTGAGTAGCTCCATAATGGGTCTAGAAAAGTGACACCAACCTTAGCCACTCATCTTGGTAGCGGGGTATTGGTGCAAAAGAGCTCTTAGTTCCAATTCCTCCAGAGGTTCCCCATGCGTTTTCGTTCTCTCTCTTCCGCAGCCGTGCTGCTTTCAGCCGGCCTGTTCCTCAGCAATGCAGCCAGTGCCAGCATCATCTCGATCGGTATCAGCCAAGCCGGCGTCAATGGTGGTGCGCTTACCACTGTGGCAACGGACAGCACCACTCCCGGCTCTGCCTCTTACAGCGGTAACTACGGTCCGTTCGTGTTCAACAGCATCACTGCCACGGGCTCGCCGATTCTGGCCCAGGGCAATCTCAGCACCACCTCGATCCAGGCTTCGACCTCGGCTTCACCGGGTGGCCTGATCACTGTCTTCATTACCGAGCAGGGGCTCACCTCGCCCACCGGCCTGACTTCGTTTCTGACCGGTTTCACCTCAAATCTTTTCAGCGGCAGTGCGATTTCGGTCGTGGAATCAAGCTTCTTTAGCAACACCAACCAGCTCTACGGTGGTACCCAGCTTGCGACGCACACCTTCAATGGTCTGGATACCAGCTCCTCGACCAACCTTGCCACTCTGGCGGGACCTTACTCTGAGACAGTGGAGTACGCGATCACGTCAAGCGCGGGTGTCGCATCTGTGAACGACACGGTCACTCTGACCGCCACCGCAGTGACGCCTGAGCCGAGCTCCCTCGTTCTGCTGGGCACTGGTCTGATCGGCACCGCAACGACGTTGCTGCGCCGTCGCCGCAACCTGGTTGCTTAGTACAAATCGTGTGTCTTAGGACTTACGTGGCCGCGCTCATCTGAGCGCGGCCTTTTTGTTTCTACGATGTTCGAAGGTGGAACGCACGTCTTCGACACCGCAGCTCGTTACACTGTCGTTTGATCACAGCGAAAGCTTCGACATCCACGGCTGCACCCGCCTTGAGGCCGGGGCGGACACGGTAGCAAATCCGCTTGCGCAGGAATATGCGGCTGCTACGGTGCCGTGTGTCTTTCATCGCCTGTTCCGGCGTGCGGCTGTGACGTGGCGGTGTCGGACCGCAAGGCGCGCAGCAACTGTGCGTCGGCGGTGTCGCCGCTAAGTTCCCAGATCATCATGCCACCGAGCTTGCGATCCTTTGCGTACGCTGCCTTTGCCTTGAGCGAAGCCGCATCTTCAAAGGTCAGGAAGTTATCGCCGTCGTAGATCCAGGGAGCCTGCGACGAGGCATCGCGATAGAGCTTTGCGTCAGGCGATGCGGCCAGCAGGGCTGTTGCGGTCTGCAGGCTCAGGTTCTCACCCCGCACGGGATCGCCCTTGCTGTACAGGCCATGCCGGTCGGCATCCACAACCCGGTGCCACTGGTATGCGTAGAAGGGCAGGCCCATGAGCAACTGGCGCGAAGGCACGCCCGCGGCAAGGTATGCCTCGATAACAGAGGACACGGTTTCGACGCTGGGATCGTCCGAACGCAGCGGCGCGACGAAGCCGGTGTCGTGGCTCCACGGTCCCTGGAAGTCATAGGTCATCACGCCGACCTGGTCCACGCTCTCCGCGACGCGCTTCCAGTCGATCGCTTCAATGCTCTTTCGCCCTGCGCCGGAGGCGATGGAGAGGGTGTAACGGGGCTGCCTGGTACGCGGGCTCTGACTGCCGGGCAGTGCGGCCTGCGAAGCATCCATCTGCTTTCGAAACTCTGCCATCAGTGCGTAGAAGTCCTCGGCGTGAGCGGTGTCCGGGTACTCCCAGTCGACGTCGATGCCATCGAACAGGTGCTGCGCCTCGACGCCCGGGGCGATGTGGCCTTCAAGGAAACGCGCCACGCACGAGTGCACGAAGGCGACCCTGTTTTCAGGCTTTGCAGCCTCTTCAAACAATGACCGCTTGCCTTCCAGCGAGATCAGGATGCGTAGCTTTGGATACTGTCTGCGCAGGAGCAGTAACTGGTGGAAGTTGCCGCGCAGAGGAGCGTCCGGTGCATCCGCGACACCGTCGACGGAGTCTTCAGCCTTGTAGGCGATGTTCATATCCGCCTGCGGATCCGCCACGATGCAGGCATTGTCCTTGATATTGCCCTGCGCATAATCAAGCTGCGTAAGCGTCTTGACGGCGCCGCTGTGGATCAGGTCAAGCGGCACATAGCGCCGGTTGTAAATGCCCCACTGCGGATAGTAGCCGACGATCACTGGCAGCAACGCGCGATCGACGGCAGCCGCCGGCTTCGCAAGCGCCTTCTGCGCGGACAGGGGCGACGTGACGCAGAGGGCAAGGACGGCAGCGACAAGGCGTAAGGGCAGCATGGAGTCCCTAGTTAGACGCGGTGGGCACTGCGAAGAAGCGCGTCATCTTGCTTTCGTGGGTGAGGAATGGCCATGAAGCGCGGTACAGTGAAAGCCATGATGGACAGGCGAACCTTTCTGGAACGTTGCGCTGCAGCGGGCGTGGGACAGACCCTGCTGCCGGGCGCGCTGGCCGCAATCGCTGTGCAAAGCGCCGCGGCACAGGCTTCGGGCACTAACTCGGGCACAGCTCCCGGCGTGAACAGCTTTCCTCCCATCACGCCCGAGATGCTGGATGCGGCCGCTGCCGTCGCGGGCATCCTGCTTACGGCAAACCAGAAGACGATGATGCTGGACGGTGTGCGCGAGCAGCGCGCGGGACTGCAGGCGATCCGCGACATGCACCTGCCGAACTCGGTTGCGCCCGCGGTGGTCTTCGATCCCATGCCCGCACAGGCGCATGAGCACATCACCGTCCATGAGGCATGGCGAGGCCAGCGGCATGCGCCCGCAACCGCCGGGGATGTGGCCGGCCTGGTCGGGAACGAGGACAAGCTGGCATTCGCGACCGTAAAGCAGCTTGGGCAGTTGCTGCGCACACGGAAAATCACTTCGGTCGATCTGACGAAGCTTTACCTCGCGCGAACAAAGCGCTTCGATCCGACCCTGCACCTGCTGATTACATCTCTCGACGAGCGGGCGCTGGCACAGGCCACGCAGGCTGATCGCGAGATTGCCGCGGGCAAGTACCGTGGTCCGCTGCACGGTGTGCCGTGGGGCGCGAAGGACCTGCTGAGCGTCAAGGGCTACCGCACCACGTGGGGCGCCGGCGGCATGGAGCAGCAACAGTTCGATGAAGATGCAACTGTGGTGCAGCGGCTGGACGCGGCGGGCGCTGTGCTTATCAGCAAGCTGACACTGGGCGCGCTGGCGCAGGGAGACGTGTGGTTTGGCGGCAGGACGCGCAATCCCTGGAACCCGAAGCAGGGGTCCAGCGGATCGTCCGCGGGACCGGCGTCCGCGGTCAGCGCGGGCTGCTGCGGGTTTGCGATTGGATCCGAGACGCTTGGCTCCATCTCCTCGCCCAGCACGCGCTGCGGCGTCACCGGCCTGCGTCCCACCTTCGGCTTCGTTCCACGCACGGGCGCCATGGCTTTGAGCTGGTCCATGGACAAACTTGGTCCAATCTGCCGCAGCGTGGAAGATGCAGCGCTGGTAATGGAAGCAATCCACGGCCCTGATGGTAAGGACGCGTCGGTACGCCAGGCGAGCTTCGACTGGAGGCCCTATGACACCAAGGCCCTCCGCATCGGCTACCTGGAAGCGGCCTTTGCCGAGCCTGTGTTGCGCACGCCAGACGCAAGCGCGGAGAAGCCCGAAACAGATGCAACCAAGCTGCGGG
>CBAAAE010000088.1:0-11532 GCA_964658845.1 uncultured Novosphingobium sp.
GGCGGCGTGCTGGTCTTCGACCACGGCCAGCGTGCCACAGGGTACGACGAAGCCGCGGTTCACGCACGCATGCTGCAGAGGGAGTACACCATCGCGGTCAATCTCGGCGCGGGTGCCGGCCGTTGCCGCTTCCTGACCTGCGATCTGACCGTCGAATACGTCCACATCAACGCGGATTATTCCACCTAGACAGCCGGGCAACTCTGAAGAACGGCACGGAAAAGATGGCGCGGGGTGCGGGCGCTTATCGGCAACGCGCTTCCCACTTATAATCAGACCGTCCGGGTGGAGCAGCTTTTTTCACCCTTCAAGCTGATCCTCTGGAGCGATGATGGCGACGAACACGGTAGTACCCCCCGTAAGCGATCTTCGGCAGGAAATCGCCGAGTGGATCGAAGCCTTCGACGAAATGATTGTGGCCGAGGGTCCGCAGCAGGGTGCGGACCTGATGACGGCTCTCCGGCAGAGAGCGCGCGAGGCCGGCGTCAATGCCGAAAACGAGCTGGCCACGCCCTATCGCAACACCATCCCGAAGCACGACGAAGTGCCGTATCCCGGCGACCGCGACATGGAGCGCCGCGTTGAGGCGCTGATCCGCTGGAACGCCATGGCCATGGTGCACGGCCAGAACAAGAAGGACGCCGGCATTGGCGGTCATATCTCAACCTATTCGTCGCTGGCAACGCTGCTTGAGGTCGGTTTCAACCACTTTTTCCATGCGAAGTACGCGGACCAACCTGGCGATTTTGTCTATTTCCAGGGCCACGCTTCCCCCGGCGTCTACGCGCGCGCTTATCTTGAAGGACGTCTGAATGACGACCACCTTGCCAACTTCCGGCACGAGTTGCGTGACAAGCCGGGCCTTTCGAGCTATCCGCATCCATGGCTGATGCCGGATTTCTGGCGCTTTCCTACCGTGTCGATGGGGATCGGGCCGCTGAACGCCATTTACCAGGCACGCTTTATGCGCTACCTCGAGAACCGCAACTTGATCCCGGCAACGGATCGAAAGGTCTGGGCGTTTGTGGGCGATGGCGAAACAGACGAGGTGGACACGCTGGGCGCCATCGGCCTGGCGACCCGCGAGAAGCTGGATAACCTGATTTTCGTCGTGAACTGCAACCTGCAGCGGCTGGACGGCCCGGTGCGCGGCAACAAGCGCATCATCGACGAGTTGGAAGGCGTCTTCCGCGGCGCGGGTTGGAACGTCATCAAGGTGATCTGGGGTACCGACTGGGACGCCCTATTTGAGAAAGACGACACCGGTCTGCTGCTGAAGCGTATGGAAGAGTGCGTGGACGGCGATTTTCAAGCGTACAAGGCCAAGGGCGGTGCCTACCTGCGTGAGCACTTCTTTGGGAAGTATGCGCAATTGCTGGAACTGGTCAAGGACATGAGCGACGAACAACTCGCACGCCTGCACCGCGGCGGCCACGATCCCGTGAAGGTCTACAACGCCTACAAGCGTGCGACAGAACACAAGGGCGGACCCACCGTCATCCTGGCAAAAACCGTCAAGGGCTACGGTTTCGGATCGACGGAAGGTCGCAATGCCGCGCACAACGAAAAGAAGCTGACGGACGAGGGCGTGGTCGCGTTTGTGAAGCGCTTCGACATCCCCGTGCCGGACGAGCAGGCTGCCGCGGGCAAGCCGTGGAAGCCGTCGGACGACGCGCCCGAGTTGCAATACATGCAGGCTCGGCGGGCGGAGCTGGGCGGTTATCTGCCCAAACGCGAGATCAAACCATTTACCTTTGTCGCACCTTCGATGGACTTCTTCAAGGAGTGGACCGGAGGCTCGAAGGGCCGCTCTGTCTCCACCACGATGGTCTTCGTCGGCATCCTGCGCGCGCTGATGAAGGACAGGGCAATCGGCAAGCTGATCGTGCCGATTGTGCCGGATGAGGGCCGGACCTTCGGCCTGGAATCGGCCGTAAAACAGGTCGGCATCTACGCCAGCGAGGGCCAGAAGTACACGCCGCACGACAGCGACATGCTGCTGAGCTATCGCGAGGAGAAGGACGGGCAGATCCTGGAAGAAGGCATCACCGAGGCCGGTTCCATGGCGAGTTTTACCGCCGCTGGAACAGCGTACGCAAACTACGGCGTGCCCTCGGTTCCCTTCTACATGTACTACTCCATGTTTGGCTTTCAACGCATCGGGGATATGGTGTGGGCGTTCGCGGATTCACGCGGCAAGGGCTTCCTGATGGGTGGCACCGCCGGCCGCACGACCATGCTGGGCGAGGGTCTGCAGCATCAGGACGGCCACTCCCACGTGCTGTCCAGCACTGTCCCCACCTGTGTCAGCTACGACCCTGCCTATGCCTATGAACTGGCCGTGGTGCTGCAGGATGGTCTGCGCCGCATGTATGCGGAAAACGAGCAGATCTTCTTCTACGTGACCATGTACAACGAGGATTATGCCCACCCCGAGATGCCTGCCGGTGAAGGCGTGCGGGAGGGCATTTTGCGCGGCCTGTACCGCTTCAAGGCGTCGCTCAAGGGTGCGCCCGCAGTAGCCCAGCTTTTCGGTTCAGGCACCATCCTGAACGAGGTGCTGAAAGCGCAGGAGATGCTTTCGTCGCAGTACGGCGTCGAGACCGACGTGTGGAGCGTGCCCAGCTACACCGAGGTGCGCCGCGACGCGCTTTCGGTCGAGCGATGGAACCGCCTGCACCCGTCCGAAAAGGAGCAGCAGCCGTACCTGTTAACGGCTCTCGCCAACGCCAAGGGACCGGTCATCGCCGCCAGCGATTACATGAAGATCATGCCGGATGCGCTGGCACCGTGGCTTGGTGCGCGACTGGTGACGCTGGGTACAGATGGCTTTGGCCGTAGTGACAATCGCGAACACCTGCGGCGTCATTTCGAAGTCGACGCCGCGGCGATCGTTACGGCGACGCTGTCGAAACTGGTGCGCGAAGGCAGCGTCAAGGCCAAGGTCGCGCAGAAGGCGTTTGCCGATTTCGGCATCGACACGGAAGGCATCGATCCGTCGAAGAAGTAGACCTTTTCACCACGTACGGAGGGGCGCTGGCAGTTACGTCAGCGCCCCTTCTGCACATAGCCGCACCGAGCGAGGTCAACACCGTTGGGCAAACCGCTGATCAGTGATGCCGCCATGCGCGGCATGTACGAAACGATGCAGCGAATGCGAGCCGCAAAGCGCAACCCGGAGACCGTGCCGGGCACGTCGCGAGCCGATCGAGCCGCGCTCCAGGCGCAACCGGAGTCACTGCTGGCGGCCCTGCTGTCCCAGGTGCACCGGCGCGACACGCTGCTGACGCAGGGATCAAATCCCCTGTTCACGACGGCGCTGTCCGGTTTCTTTGCGGATGGTGCACCCAGGCCCACCGTACACGCCTGCCCCGGCTCCGACGAGGAATGCGCTGCCATCGCGGCGGGCATGGCCCTGCGATACGCCGACACGGTGCGCGGTGATGGTGCGCGTCCCGTTACTATCGCGGTGCTCGAGGGGTTTCCTCCGCTGAAGGGCGTGCTGCAACTGGTGCAGGAACGCGACCTGTCGCTGCTGCTGGTGGTGCGGGGCCAGCCTGAAAGCCGGGCTGACGCCCAGCGTCGGCTGCTTGGCACAAAGGTGCCGGTGCTGCCGGTGGACGAGGCGGATGCAGTCGCAATCTGCCGGGTGGCGCAGGAGACGCTGCTGCGCGCGCGCAATGGCTGGGGCGGAGCCGTGATCCACGCCATACCGATGACGCCGGTGGCCGATCCGCTGGTACTGCTGCGGCAGCATCTGGAAAAGCGCGGGCTCGTCAAACCAACAACATAGGACACCGTTCGGATGCGCGTCCGGGTAGACTGTGAGGGTGGTTTCCGATTCCAACGTTCCAGCCTGCCGCCCGTTCCACACGCGCCGATCTTCTGGCTTGCTGCTTGCGCTGCTGACGTTCACGCTGGGCGCGCATGCACAGAGCAGCTCAAACGCGGCACCTGATCCGGTTGGGATGGCGTCGGTAAATGCAAAACCAGATCTAGGTGCAACCAGCGAACTTCCCGTTGGCACGGGCAATCCGGCACCGGTCGATGCACCGTCCGCTTTGCCTCGCGGACCGTTCCTGTATCCTTCGCTGCTGCCGAACACGGGTCCCACGGAAAGCTCGGCATACCCCGACCAGAAGCCCTTCCTGCAGCGCTACAGCTACGACGGCAAGCAGTACCACACGCGGGATCCGCTTGGTTCCACCTACATTCCGATGGATAGCTGGATGTACCCGGCGCTGCTGCGGCTGTACTCGATGGGCTACCTGGACACGGCCCAGCTATCCCTGCGGCCGTGGACGCGCCGCAGCGTTCTGCACATGCTGGACGAGTCCGAAAGCGACATCCGCTTTGACGGCAAGGAACAGGCGCTGGAGGTACTCGACAAGCTGTACTACGCGCTGCGTGACGAGCCGAGGATCGACGGCCCGCACAATCGCGGCCTGGTCTACGGTACCGAGTCGGCTTACGCCGGTGTTCGAATCGTAGGCGGGACCGTGCTCCGCGATAGCTGGAACCTGGGTCAGACCTTTAACAATGACTATGGCCGGCCCTACTCCAACGGCTTTAACACGTACAACGGTGCGTCCGGCATCGCCGAGTTGGGTCCGTTCTCGCTGTATGTGCGCGGCGAGTTTCAGCATGCGCCGGCGTACGAGGGCTACAGCTACGCGCTGGCGGCACAGCTTTCGTTCATCAACCGGATCGCGTACCCCTCGCAAACGGGACCCGTGGTGCTGAATCAGTTTGGAGGCTACGACCGACCGCAGGCGACCATCCCTGAGGGTCCGCTGCCTTCGCAGAACAACTTCCGACTGCTGGAAGCGAACCTGTCCGGGCATGCCTTCGGACACGAAATCTCCATCGGCAAGTCAGACGCATGGCTTGGACCGGGCGTGGGCGGTGCCATGGCCTGGTCGAACAACGCGGAGGACATCTACGCGTTCCGCCTCAACCGGATCGAGCCCCTGCACATTCCCATCCTCAGCCGCCTCACCGGCGACGTGCGGTATGACTTCTTCGTCGGCAGTCTGAAGGGGCATACCTATCCGCGCGATCCATGGGTCCATTCCGAGATTATGGGGTTTTCGCCGATACGGGACTTTGAGATTTCGCTTCAACGGACGATCATCTTTGGTGGCGCTGGTCACGCGCCCGTCAACCTGCACACTTTCCTCAACGGTTTCTTCGACATATCGGCAACGGACAGCAGTGCTCAGAAATACTCGCGGAATGATCCTGGCGCGCGCTTTAGTTCGGTCACGTTCTCCTATCGGCTACCGTTCCTTCGCAAGTACGCCACGCTGTATACCGACTCCATCACGCATGACGATATCTTCCCCATCAGCGCGCCACGGCGTGCAGGATGGCGTCCCGGCATCTTCCTGACGCAACTGCCCTATGCGCCCAAGCTGGATTTTCGAGTGGAAGCCACTTACACGGACTATGTGACCTCACGGAGCTTCGAGGGTCAGGGGAACTACCTGGAAGTCGTCCAGTTGCAGGGCTACACCAACAAGGGCTACATCATGGGAGACTGGATCGGTCGCGAGGCCAAAGGCGGGCAGGCATGGCTGACCTACCACTTGTCCGGCAACGAATCGATCTCGTTGGAGTACCTGCGCAAGAAGAACGCGAAAGACTTCATCAAGTTCGGCGACCTGCCCGCAGGTACCACGCAGGACAGCTTCCGTGTGGACCTGGTGAAGCGACTTACTCGCGACGTGGAGTTGAAAGCGTGGTTCCAGCGCGAACAGTGGAAGGCGCAGGTGTGGAAGCCCGGCCTCCAAGGCAACACAACCGGCGCGTTCCAGGTTACGTGGTACCCGGAACTGCACACGACCGCGCACTAACCGCAATCTCGCCGGGACAGGCGCTAAACTGCCGGTTGCATTGACTCGATACGGTTGCGGAAGTACTCGAGCGAGCGTACGAGACCTTCGCGCAAGGGAACTTCCGGCTCCCATCCGAGGAGGGTGCGTGCCTTGGAGATGTCGGGCTGCCGTTGCTTGGGATCGTCCTCGGGCATCGCGCGGTTGACAATGCGGCTCTTCGAGCCGGTGACTTCGAGCACGGCCTGCGCGCACTCAAGAATGGTCCATTCGACGGGATTGCCGATGTTCGTCGGCATCGGCTCACCGGAACGGCCGAGCGCGATGATGCCCCGGATCAGGTCGGAAACGTAGCAGAAGGAGCGCGTCTGGGTGCCGTCGCCGTAGACGGTCAGATCCGTGCCGGCGAGCGCCTGCATCATCAGGTTCGAGATGACGCGGCCATCGTTCGGCTGCAATCTTGGGCCATAGGTGTTGAAGATCCGCACCAGACTGCTGCGAACGCCGTAGTAGCGGTGGTACGCCATCACGGTCGCCTCAGAAAAGCGCTTGGCCTCGTCGTAAACGGAGCGTGGACCGATCGGGTTGACGTTGCCCCAGTAGCTTTCCGTCTGCGGGTGCTGCTCCGGGTCGCCGTAGCACTCGGACGTGGAGGCATGCAGAAACCCGGCACCGTAGCGGCGGGCGACTTCGAGCGCGTTCACCGTGCCGTCCGAGCCGACCCGCAGCGTCTCCGGCCCCAGCTTCATGTAGTCGACCGGGCTGGCCGGCGAGGCAAAATTGAAGATGAAATCGACCTCACCGAAGTCGAATGGCTTGCAGATGTCGGCCTGCTCAAAGTGAAAGCGGCTTTCGCGCTTCAGGTGCTGCAGATTTTCCAGGCTGCCGGTGCACAGGTTGTCGACACCGACCACCTCCGCGCCCCCCGCCAGAACGGCGTCTGTCAGGTGCGAGCCGAGGAACCCAGCCGCGCCTGTGATGAGAACCCGCCGCCACTGCGCCATGTGAAAGTCTCCTGAAGGGATTGTCTGCCCGCATTCTGCTGAAGCAGCTATACGGGAGATGCAACTTCCTCCCGCACGGGATGTGCCGCTGGCCGTCCGACGCTGTAATAGGTCAGGCCCAGTGCTGCCACTTCGGCGGGCTCATACATGTTGCGACCGTCGATCACAATCGGGTAGCGCAGGGCTGTCCGCATGCGCAGCAGGTCGAGCGCGCCGAACTCGGGCCAGTCCGTCAGGATCAGCAGGGCGTCGGCCTCCTCCGCTGCCGCATAGGCGTCATCGACATACTGCAGCTTGCCCCCTGGTGGCAGCACGGCGCGGCTGCGCTCCATGCCCGCCGGGTCGAAGGCGCGGATGGAACAGCCTTCCGCAAGCAGCATGCGCACCATTTCGATGGCGGGGCTGTCGCGGATGTCGTCCGTATCGCCCTTGAAGGCCAGGCCCAGCACTCCCAGGCGCTTGCCACGCAACGTCCACAGGGCTGCCCGTACCTTGGACAGGAAGCGCTTCTTCTGTGCGACGTTGATCTTTTCCACTTCGGTCAGGATGCCGAAGTCCACACCCATCTGCTCCGCTACGGAGCGGAACGCGGCAACGTCCTTCGGAAAGCACGAGCCGCCATAGCCGATGCCCGGCCGCAGAAAACGCGGTCCGATGCGGCTGTCCAGGCCCATGCCGTTGGCTACCTGCTGCACGTTGGCATCGGTGGCCTCGCACAGGTTGGCAACGGCGTTGATGAACGAAATCTTGAGCGCCAGAAAGGCGTTGGAAGCGTGCTTGATGATCTCCGCGCTCTTGGTTGAGGTCAGCAGCAGCGGTGGCGGAGCGGCGGCGTGAAAGCGACCCGGGATGATGTTTTCCTGGCTGTAGTACGAACCATCGGTCAGAGGCGCGTAGATGGCCTGCAGAACGGCCGCTGCCCGCTCACTGTCCGCGCCCACGACGATGCGATCCGGGTGCAGGAAGTCTGACACGGCCGAACCTTCGCGGAGAAACTCCGGGTTCGAGACCACGTCGAACATCTTGCGGTCCACGCCGTTGCGCTCGATGGACCGGCGGATCCACTCGTTGGTATAGACCGGCACGGTGCTTTTTTCCACAATGACCTTGTAGCTGTTCAGGTGCCGTGCGATCTCGCAGGCAACGGCCTCCACATACGACAGGTCGGCATCGCCGGTTTCAGACTGGGGCGTTCCTACCGCGATAAAGATCGCGGAAGCGTTGGCGGTTGCGGTGCCCAGATCCGTCGTGAAGGTGACACGGCTGTTCCGGTAGCGCCCCAGCAGTTCCGGCAGATGCTCCTCATGGATCAGGGAATCACCGGCCTGCAGCGCCGCGACCTTCCGCGGATCGTTATCCACGCAGGTCACCTGATGCCCCATTTCAGCAAAGCAGACGGCCGCAACCAGTCCCACATAGCCCGATCCGACAACCGCAATCTCCACACTCTTGCTCATTTCGACAGACTAACTCAGGGCGGGACGGTTCGCGCAGCCTTCGTGAAATCCGGCCCCGCGAGCGCTACGGAACTTTCCCGTTCGGAGCGAACCCTGGAACGAATTGGCAGGCCTCTCGTTTACACTTGGTTGCAGATGGCCCTCGAAACAAACCAGCCGCAAGCGGCGGCGAGCACCGCCGGCAGCCAGATGGGGCTGGCCGCTGCGAACAGCGACAGCGCGTTGACTGAGGCGCTGGCAGTCTTCCGAAAACGCAAATGGATCGTGGTTGCGTGCGTGATCGCGGGCTTCTTCTATGGCCTCTATCAGTCTTCTACCCAGCCCATCCTGTACACGGCGGTGGGGCGCATCCTGGTTCGCGGCTCCAGCGCCGCCAGCGAATACAGCGTTGGCGCAGCCGTCTCCGGGCAGCAGGACAATCAGCTTGAGACCGCCGTGCTCGTCATCATGAGCGATTCGCTGCTGCTGAATGTGGCGCGCGAGATGAACCTGGCGAACAACGCGGACTTCATGGGCTACGATCCCCGGATGCCTGCCCGCTACCACGACTTGAACGACCCGGTCGTGCGGTTTAGCGTGCTTGGGCAGATGGACGGAGCGGTGTCGGTCTCGCTCATCCCGCACAGCGAGATCATCAAAATCACCTGTGTCACATCGAAGCCGCAGATGGCGGCGGACATCGTCAATCACGTCATCAACGCCTTTCAGCAGCGCTCGTACGAATCGCGGTTTGAGTCCACGCAGCGCGTCTCCCGCTGGCTGCAGAGCCAGTTGGACGATCTGAAGCAGCAGGTGGAGACGTCGCAGGAGCAGTTGATCGATCTCCAGAAACGCCTGGGGGTTCTGGGCCTCGGCTTTGACGGGACCAGGCCGACCACGGAGAGCGCAGCCTCAGTCGACGCGCTGGTCGCCGCCGCGGGCAAGGCGAAGGTCGACCGGATCCTTGCCGAGTCGCGCTACCGCGTGCTGAGCAACTCGGACCCGAACCTGCTGGAGAGCAACCTGGACGTGGCCGGCGGCCAGTCACAGCTTTCTCGATTGAGGAGCGATGCCGCTGAAACGCGTGCCACCATTGCGCAGGAAAGCATCACCCTTGGACCGAAGAATCCGCAGATCCTGGCGTTGCAGGCGCACCTGCGTGAGTCAGAACGCGAATTGTTGACGGAGCAGACCCGCCTGCTGACCGAATCGAAACAATCGCTGGTGGCCGCCCAGGCGAATGAGCAGCAGACCGCTGCCGCCCTGGATGAGCAGAAGAACGCCGCCTTCCGCCTGCGCAACGACCTGGTGGAATACACCATTCGGCAACGTGATTACGAAGCCAACCGGACCCTGTATGAAAGCCTGCTGTCGCGCCTGCGCGCGGCCAGTGTGCAGGCGGGGCTTGACTCGGTGGAGATCGACGTGGTCGACCAGGCATACCGGCCCGCGACCATCACGACGACCTCGCGTTCGAGCATCCTGTTTAAGACGGTCGCGGTCGGCCTGATTGTCGGCCTTGTCCTCGCCTTCACGCTGGAAAGCCTGGACACGGGCATTCGCAGCATCTCGGAACTGGAGCAGGTAACGCAACTGCCGTCGTTGAGCGTGATTCCGAGGGTGCGCCGGGCCGGTGTGGAGGCGGGCGGCGCCGTGAGCGTCGTGCGCAGCAACCTGGGTGTGCTGGCCACGTCTAAGTCGCAGTTCTCTGAGGCATTTCGTTCGCTCCGCACATCGCTCCTGCTGGCACGGACCGGCAATCCACCGAAGCTGATCGTCATCACCAGCTCCACGCCGACAGAAGGTAAAACCACGGTTTCAACGAACCTTGCCGTGATCCTGGCGCAGCGGGAGACGCGCGTTCTGCTGATTGATGGCGACCTGCGCCGGCCGAACGTGCACCATCGCTTCGGCATGAACGGCCGCGTGGGTCTTTCGACCGTGCTGTCTGGCGGCACCACGCTGCAGGAAGCGGTGCGCAGCGTGCCCGAAGTGCCGAACCTGGATGTGCTGTGCAGCGGTCCGGTACCGCCATTCCCCACCGAGATGCTGTCGTCGGACCCCATGATGAAGCTGCTTGAAGAGTGCAAGGGCATTTACACGCACATTGTTATCGATACGCCGCCGATCCTTTCCGTGACCGACGGCATCATCCTTGCACGCTACGCAGACGCCGTGGTGCTGGTGGTTCGTTATGGCAAGAGCAGCCGTAACGTGGTTCGCCGTTCGCGCGAACTGATTGCCCGCTCGGGCGCGTCGCTGACCGGTGTTGTGCTCAACTCCGTGGACATCACCGCGCCGGAGTACTACGGCTACTACGGGTACTCGGGTTACAGCTACTCCAATGTCGATGCCGAGTCGTGGGAGAGCGAAGCCGACGCAGCCACGGCCGGACGGGGCAAGGAGGAGAGAGAATGAGAGCTGTCCGCCTCCTCCGTTACCTTGGGCTGGTTCTGCTGCTGCTGGCTGGCCCGGCGAGCCGGGCGCAGTTTACCGGCAGTTCCGCAACGTCGGCGCCTGGCCTGAATGTTCGTCAGCCCCTCACCACCGATCCGGCGATCCTGTTCCCGTCCAATCGCGAGATGCGGCTGATGACAGGCGACCTGGTACGTGTAACGGTGTATGGCGTTCAGCCGGGATACACCGACACGGAACGCATCTCGCTGGATGGTTCCATCCGTTTGAACCTGCTGGGCGTGATCAACCTGGATGGCCTGCCGGTGAAAGAGGCTGAGCAGGCTGTTGCAGCGCGCTTCGAACAGGAAGAAACCTTTCACAACGCGCAGGTCCAGATCGAACTGGTGGAAGGGCCGGGACACACAGCTACCATCATCGGTGCTGCCCGGGGAACAGTGCCGATCGTCGGTGGGATGCGTCTGTATGACGTGCTTGCGAGGATTGGTGGACTACCCGCAAATGCCAGCACGGTTCTCACGATCGAGCGGCCGGGTGAGCCGGCACAGATCGTGGTCGACATCGGCAACGATGCGGCCCACAACAACGCAGCCAACATTCCCATCTTCACCGGTGACACGATCACCGTTGGTCAGGTTGGCTTCATCTATGTCGTGGGAGCAGTCAACCGCCCCGGAGCCACCCCCCTGATCGGGGCCATCCCGACCACGGTTGTCCAGGCAGTCACGGCGGCAGGTGGCACAAATTTCGCGGCCAAGCCAAACGACTCGAAGCTGGTACGCATTACGGGGAACCAGCGCACCGTGATCAACCTACCGCTGCAGAAAATCCTGGACGGCAAAG
>CBAAAE010000089.1:0-11473 GCA_964658845.1 uncultured Novosphingobium sp.
GCCAGGTCTGCGGGGCTCTGGCCCAGGACGGCGATGCGCGAAGGCAAACTCGCATACGCGCCGGGGTTCGCTATCGGCGCATACCGTAGCCAACCCGCGGAACCATCCTCCGCCGATGCCGCCCGCCCGCATGCACCGACGCACAGCAGAGCGAGGCTGATCCATCGCCGCATCATGGTGCGGTGGGCAACGGGCCAGCCTTGCGCCACTTGTCCGCCCATTGCAGAAAGTACTTCACGTTCGGCAAGTCGGTATGACCGCCGTCATGCTGGCGCCAGGCCAGCTGCCCATCCAGCAGGCCGGTATTGACGGGTGGCATCTTCGCCGTTCGGTAGTCTTCGGTCACGCCCATATCCTTGTCGCCCAGCAGGCGAAAGACGGGCTGCGCCGCCACCGTGGCCATGAAGCTGCCCTGCTGGTCGAGCCACTTGGCATCGCCCGACGCGGGCAGGCCATAGCTGATGAACGTCAGCCGCGGCGCGCACAGCGCGATCAGGTCATGCGCATCGACCGGGATGTCCTTGGCCGTCTTCGGGCCGCCCTTCGCGTCGTCCGCACCGTACTTCATGAAGTTGCCGGCCATCCAGTAGTACTCGCCGCCGGTCAGGCTCTCAACCGCCTCGCCAAAGTTACGCCGATGCAGCTTTGCGCCGCCCTCGCCGGACGAGCCGATCAGGCCCATCGCAAAGCGCGGCTCGAAAGCGAGCGTCACCAGAGCAGCCTTGCCGTAGCGCGAGACACCTTCGATGCCCACCTGCTTGCTGTTTACGGCGGGATCGGTCTCAAGGTAATCGAGCACACGCGCCGCGCCCCATGACCATGCCCGCAGCGCGCCCCAGTCCTCGGGTCTGCGCGGCTGTCCGCGGTTCACCAGGCCGATGATGCCGCTCGTCATGCCCGCTCCATTGTCCGCCTGGATGCTGGCGGGGTTGATCGCAACATAGCCCCACCCGTCAGCCAGCAGTTGATTCACCGCGGGCAGATCGCCGGTGTAAGCCGGCAGGCCTGGGGCACGGCCCGTAAATGGATCCACGGCCTGCGACGCCACCGGGTTGTAAGCGGGATACTTGTCGAAGATCGCCTTGAGCGAAGGATCCTGCTGCGACAGCAGCGCACGCAGCGCCGCGTTCACATGCTCCAACTCCTCCGGCTGCGGCTGACGAGGCGCCGGCAGCACGCTACGCGAGAACATTACCAGCATCGGCACCTGTCCCTTTGCGTTCGCGGGCACCACTTCGGTCGCTTCGATCTCAACGCTGATGGCCGGGTAGGCCGAGTTATCGACATGTCCGATCAGCCGCTTCGCCGTCACCGGCGTGCGTCCGACGAACTCGTGATCCGTCAGCACCACCTGCCAGGTCACCTTCGGCACAGCGCGCGGGATGCGGCCATACTCTTCGCGTTCCAGGTCCTCGGCGATCTGCGGCCGCCGCTCTTTCCACCACTGCGCCGCGGTAGTGACGTGGGCGCCATTCGGGAGCACTAACGGGTCGGGGAGGTTGGGGTAAGGGTTCGCCAGCGACTCGTCATAGTTCGCGTGATTCGGCGCCTTCTCGTCGCCGCTCGGCCCCGGCCGCAGGTGCCGGATGCCAAGCTGATCCATCATGTTCTGGTGGTCCTGGTCAGCCGTGTAAGTACCGGTCGACGGCGTACCGCTTTGCGCGGGAACCCCGGCGGTCAGCAGCAGCGAGAACAGCGCCAGGACGCAGGGAGCAGCAAACCTCGGCATGCGGCGAAACGGTGACATCAGCAAACCTCACACAGGATCGGACTTCAATCCAGAGCGGGAATAGTACGACGTGCGAACTATAGGACGGTGCGACTGGTTCTGTCTACGCATCGCTAATCTGCATTACCTGTCCAGCACTCCGACGGCACCAGCAGTTTTCATTGGGTGACATCGGGCTCATCGTAGGTGGGGAAAGGATCGAGATCGGTGCTGACGGGCACCGTTGCAAGGATGATCAGGTCTGCCTGTACTGTCGCCCAGCGCGTGGGGTCCTTCTTGGTGGCGAAGTCCAGGCCGGGGTTTGCGTAGTAGCCGGCGATGTCCGTCTTGATGCCGGGCGGCACGGGCAGGGTCGGTGTCAGGACGATGCGGTGCAGCAGGCTGGCATAGGTCTCGTCCGTGAGAGGGTAGCCGGCTGGCTTGACCGGAATGCCGGTGTCGAGATCACGGTTAGGCAAAGGATGGCGAGGGTCTGCCTTCTCGGCGGTCGAGGGTTTATGAGCGCCGGCACTGGTAGGCGGCGGGGTCGAGGCGTGTTTGTCGGCGGACGCGGCTTCGTCCGCTGAGGGCCGCGTCGGTGGTGGCGGTGTGAAGCGGCGAAGAGCCAGGTCCAGGGCATCCACCGATGCGAGGACCGAGTGAACGTAAAGCTCCTCGGTCTGCTGGGTCGGACCCTTGACCGCGACCAGCTTGAGCGGGCCGATCTTCGGCAGGATGAAGATCAGGCCCGCCAGCGAGTAGGTGCCGATGCCGGGCTTCTTACGGTACTCGTCCCAATGGTTGTCGTGATCGACCTGGGCGACTGCCGCCTGCAGCCGCTGAAGGTCTGCGCTCGGCTGGTCTGCGGGTTCATGCCTGCGGTGCAACACGGTTACGGCGTACGCAATCCGCGGGATGAACTTCCGAACCGAGAAGCGATAACCGTTGACGTTGATGCGTGCAGCCCGGTGCGCGCTGAAGTCTTCGCGGATGCCGTAGGTCTGGTAAAAGGCCAGCGACACCTGCCGGGTGGGGATCTCAAGGCCGACCTGGCGCAGGTAATGGACGGGCGCAAAGCGATGGTGGGCGATCTGGTCAATGTCGAACGCGAACTCGACCTGAACGTGCTGATGTTCGCCCTCGGCGTAGCTGACGTTGTCGCCGAAACGCTGACGAAGCCTGGGAAACTGCACCGGCACGGCAAGGTTGGTTGCCTGGGAGTGGCCGACCGTGTCCCCAATGTAGTGGGAGAGAGCGCCAACAGCGAAGGCGAGCTCATCCGCGTTGCCGGCGTTGCGGAACAGGTTCACGACGAAGTCGCCGGAGCGGACGTAATGGGTCAGGTCAGAGAAAAAGGCGTCGCCAAAGGGGTAGTAGCCGATGTCCTGGATGACGCAGCCACCGTAAGCATAAGCGCGTGCGTGCTCAAGCTGGGCGGGGGTCAGGGTTGGATAGCGGCTCAGCAGCAGGGGCACGATGGTGCTCTTCCAGGTGAGGTCGATGAGCTGCTCATGGGTGAGAAGTGAGTAGGCGCGGGCCGGCCCCGCAGATACGAGACAGCAGAGCAGCAAAAGAAACGTCAGGATGTTTCGAACACGCATGCACCTTCGAGCATAAGCGCCTTGAAGAAAGGGAGTTTTCGCAGGCGCAACAGCGGACCGGTGGAGGCTTGTCGATCTTCATCCGCATCTCATCGCAGGTGTCAGTCACGAGAACGTCGAGAGTATCTCTGAAGCGGTCGTTGCGGAGGGTGCCGCTCCTTTGGCGCGCGCCCTTCGACAGTCCCGTAGCAGCACGCGTCTTTCATCAATCGCCTGCAAGAACCATTTCTTTGCGTCTCCTGACGGTCTGTCTGGTGCTTACCACACTTGGCGCAGCCCGCATGCACGGGCAGGAGATTCAGCTGAGTCCCACACGCCCGACCGTTGCCAACAGCGTGACGATCCAGAGCAAAGGCGTTCTGCAGGTTGAGACAGGCTACGATGCGTATCCGAGGAATCCACCCGGTAACCAGCAGACGATCGACACAGCCTTTTTCTACGCTCCACTGGATCGATTGAGACTCGACTTCATCTGGTCTGCATTCGCTCACGAGCAGGACGGGGACACGTCTGCCACCGGTGTAAGCACGATCCAACTGGGCGGGAAAGTGGTGTTGAAGAAGGAGGACTACCACCGCTGGTCGCCAGGATTCGCGGTCCAGTATGAGGCTGAGCTGCCCACCGCTTCGGATCATTCCCTGCAGGGCTATGGGCAGCAGGCGATCCTCCTGATAAACCATCATTACGGCCCTGACGGCGATCTTGACGTGATCGCAAATGGATCCATCGTTCAAGCCGACTGCGACTTGCCCACGCACTGCAGGTATGGCGGTCAACAGTCTTTCGCGCTGAGTTACCACGTTTCAAAACCGTCGAGAATTTACGGTGAAGTTTTTGCGCAGAATGTCTCGCAGTCCAACACGCCACCCGGAACTTACCTCTTCGGAGGTTTCTATCATCAGTTTGCACCAGGTTTCGGTATCGATGGCGGCATGCGCTTCGGCGTGAGCAGGAACTCGAGCGCCGTTGGAACCACCATCGGCCTGGTGTTTGGCAAGCGGCTTGTGCACACAGATTCAAAGTGATCGCGCCGACGCTGCTTTGACAACCGTAAGATGGTGGACCTATGAAGCCTTCCACTCTCCGGGCTGCGGTTCTGCATGTGTGTTGTCCCGTGGTTCTGGCAGGCCTGCTGCTGACGGTGCACGTGGCCTCAGCGCAGTCAATCTACCTGCAACGGCCAGACGATCCACACGCCGTGGACGCACGGCCTGGCACCGCGGGTCTCCACGGCGATGGCTCCTCAGACGACGCAGACGCACTGCAGGCCGCCATCAACCGCGTGCAGGAGACGACGGGCGAAGGCATCGTCTTCCTCGCGGAGGGGCGCTACCGCCTGTCGCGCACGGTGTATCTCTGGTCTGGTATCCGGCTGCTTGGCTATGGTGCGCACCGGCCCGTGCTGCTGCTGGCCGCGAACACGCCGGGCTTTCAGCAGGGCCACGGCTTCCTGGGGACGGGCCGGTACATGGTGCAGTTTGCATCGCGGCGCCCCGTCAACAATGGGCCTGTCATCGATGCCAACGAGTTCACCTTTTACAGCGGTCTGAGTAACATCGACTTCGAAATCGGCGACGGTAATCCGGCGGCAATCGCCATCCGGTTTCACGTCGCGCAGCACTCGTTCCTTTCGTACCTGCACCTGCACGTGGGCGGCGGCCGCGCCGGGCTTGAGGATGTGGGCAATCAGGCGCACAACATCATCATCGACGGTGGCGACTACGGGATTGTCTCCAAGCGAACCTCGCCCGCCTGGCAGTTTCTGCTCATGGATTCGCAGATCTCCGGCCAGCGACTGGCCGCGGTTCACACCGAAGAAGTCGGTATGACGCTGGTTCGCGTGGAGCTGTCGCACACGCCTGTCGCAGTGGAGATCAGTCACGGCATGCCGGAGCAGCTGTACGGCCGCGATCTGCTGTTGCGCGACATTCGCCGGGCCGCAGTGGTGCTGGGCGATACCTCCATGCAACATCACCAGGTCACGCTGAAGAACATTCAGTGTGCCGATGTGAAAGCCCTGCTCGAGGGTGGGCAGCTTGCCGCGGGATGGACTCCCATTCCCTCGCCGGCCCGGTTCTTCGTCGAGGAGGAACTCACCCTCGGTCAGGAGATCGGCACGGACGGTCGCGAGGGCCCCATCGCGCTTCGTCATCACGAGGTCCGGCTGACGAACAAGCCCATCATCAAGACCACGGAAATCCCGGCGATGAGCACCGATATACCTGCTCTGCCGCCGGTCGCCGACTGGACCAGCGTCAAGACCCTCGGCGCGAAAGGGGACGGGGGCACGGACGACACTGCCGCCCTGCAGCGGGCGATCGACACACATCCTGTGCTCTACCTGCCGAGCGGCGTGTACCGGCTGCGCGGTACCCTGCATCTTCGTCCGGACACGGTCCTGATCGGGCTTAACCCAGCCACAACCTTGCTCACCCTGTGGGATGAAGAAGCGAACTTCATGGGCACAGGGGATGCTGTTCCATTGCTCGACACGCCGCGCGGTGGCACGAATCTCATCACCGGCTTTGCCGTGGCGACGGGCGAGGTGGGTCCGCGTGCTGCGGGCGTCGTGTGGCGTGGCGGCCCCGGATCGATGATCGATGGTGTCAACTTTCCACGCGGACGCGGTCGCCTCAACCCGGCACTCGCGCCTGCTTATCCGAAGCAGCCATCAGCCCTGGCGAACAACAGCACACATGCAGATCCCTCCGCTGCGCTGCGAGATGACAGGGAGGAAAGTTGTTCTACTGTGCGGAGCCGGCTTTGAAGATTTCTTCCGCGTAGTAATTTTCGACTTTGGATTGGTCGCGGAGAATTTCGAGGTAGGCGCCTTTGAGCAGTTGTTCGCGGGTGTTGCGAAGCTGGTCGCGGATGTTTTGCTGTACGGCGGGATTGTTCAGGTCGCGCTGGCCTGCGGCTTCCTTCGCGATGAGGCGGATGATGGAGTAGCCGATGGGCTGCTTTGCGCCGGGCGGCACAATAGGCAGGATCGGGGTGTTTTCGCCAGCCTTCAGCTTCATGACGGCGTCGTAGATGGGTGGGTCTCCCCGCAGCTGCGAGGCCGCGACGAAGCCCATGTCACCGCCGTTGGGCGCGGTCTGCGGGTCTTCCGAGTAGTTTGCGGCAACCGCTGCGAAATCCGCGCCACTGTCCAGCTGGGCCTTCAGGGTGGCGATTTTCTTGCGCGCGTCCGCGTCCGTGGTGGCCTTGCTGCCCTGCAGGTTGGGCGAGCCGGTCGGCTGCGCGGGCTGGCTGGTAACGACAATCTGGGCCAGGTGGATCTTGTCTTCAATCAGGTTGAAGTCGGCCTTGTGCGCGTTGAAAAAGGCGTTCACTTCCGAATCGGTCACGTTGATCTTGCTGTTGATTTCCTTGTTCAGCAGCTTGTCCAGCGTAATCTGTCGGCGCAGGTCGCGGCGCACTTCTTCGAGCGACCGGCCGCTCTCCTTCAGCACCTCGTTGAACTGCTCCTCGGTGTAGCGCGACTTCATCTCGGTCAACTTCGCGTCCACCTCTTCGTTGGTCGCGGTCAGGTTCATCTTGGCGGCGCGCTGTTCGATGATTTCGCCGTCGATGAGGGTTCGCAGGACGGTCAGGCGGTCGCTCTTGGCTTGCTCTTCTGTCTGGGGCTGCGGGTCCTGCCGGCTGCGCTGCTGATCGTTGAAGCCGCGGTCCAGATCGGTCCGGTTAATGGCATGGCCGTTTACGCTGGCAACGACGTCGGCACCGTGCTGCTGCTTGCAGCCGGTCACGGCCGCCAGGGATAGCAGCGCGGCAACACAGAGGGTGCGGCGGGTGGATCGGATCGTGCTAAAACGCGGGATATGCAAGGTCATGCAAAGGCTATGGTATCGCCTCTGCGGCGCCGTGCGCATGACGGAGCAACAAATCCGCTGGCCGGACTAGTGCACGCGGTCGCGAATTTCCGTTCGCACCAGGTAGAGGAAGAAGACGGTGGCGAAGGCGGCCTGCACCAGGATGGCGCCGCCCCGCGCGATCCCCACGTGCGCCCGGATGAATTGCACGACGTCGTACATCGCCAGGAAAAACGCGCCGCCCGTGACCAGCGCCCATCCCCAGCGGCGCAGGCGCAGGAAGCCGAAGACGCCGACGGCGAACAGCGTGCAGATGCCCAGCGCGACGGTGCGGACGATGCCGGTCCCGTAGGCTCCGCGCCACGCCGCGAAGACGTTCAGCAGCGAGTAGCAGAGCATGAAGATCGCGATCATCGCCATGCCGGGGAGCATGCGCGGACCGTCCACGTCGGTTCGCTGCGGCAGGACGGAGTTAGGCGGTAGCTTGATGCGTTTGAGGTCAGGTTCTTCGGGCATGTTTGTTTCAGGATAGCTGCTGCCGGATTACAGCGTCTTCAGATAAGCGAGTACGTCCGTGATGCTATCGTCCGCGGGGGCGCCGCCGAGTGCGGGCATGTTGCCGCGGCCGTGCACGATCGTGTTGCGAATGCGGTCATCGTTGGCGGGTGCGCCGCTGGGCAGGTACGGCTTTTTGTAGACGCCGAGCAGCGATGGGCCGTGGAGTGAGCCGTCCTGCCGGTCGTAGTGGCACTGCGCGCAGTTCGCCTGGTAGGCCGCGTGACCGGCCTGCTCCTGCGAGGTGAGTTCGGCCAGTGGCTTGGGCGGCGGTGTGCTCTTGCAGCCGGTCAGGGCCGCGGCTATGGCGAGGGCTGTCATCCTTAGGAGCTTCGCGACGAAAGATCGGTGACGCGGGATCTTCGAGGGTTTCTGGCTGGAAGGCTCATGGCCGTCTGCGTGAGTCTGGATGTGCAGGGATCCTTCGCTTCGCTCAGGATGACGGTGCCTTTGCTCCACACGACGAAGCCATTGCTCCGGATGACGGTGCGTTTCTACGACACGGCAGAGCCTTAGCTTAGGACGTCGATGCAGTGTCATGCGGTGCGCTCGCGCATCTGCTTATAGGCCTTCTGGATGAACGATCCGAGGTACCAGCCGTCGATGTACTTGTACGGGGTTTCGCCGGTGGTGTAGTGGCCGCAGGGCAGCACGCGGCTGACGTAGTTCACACCGCGCCGGCGTAGGTTATCGAGCACGTCCTGCGAGAACTCGCGCAGAAAACTCAGGTCATATGTGGCGTGGACGACGAGCGACTGTCGGTTGCGTTCGGCGGCAAAGCGGTCCATCACGGAGCTGGGGCTGACGCAGGTGAACAGGGCGCGGACATCGTCCTGCGTGAGGCCGTTCTGTTCGAAGGCGGCGCGCACGTGGCGGGTGCTTTGGCCGGTCCAGGTGACGTCGCCGAACTGCGTGCTGGCGTGGTTGAAGGCGCACACCTGGATGCGCGGATCGAACGCCGCGGCCATGAACGTGTAGCAGGAGCCGAGCGAGGTGCCGAGCACGCCAAACTGCTCGTACCCCTGGCTTTCGAGCCAGTCGATGCACGCGCGAATGTCGACCACTGCCTGGCGGCAGGCGGCGATGGTGCGGCCCACGTTGCTGCTGACCGCGTAGTCGCTGCGTTCCAGTTCGGCCGGCCGGCGGATGTCGTGGTAAGGCTTCGATAGGCGCAGCGCCGCGATGCCGAATTTGTTGAAGATGCTGCACAGGGCGTTGTGGCTGAAGGCGTCCGCGTTCCACTGTGGCAGAACGACGATGGCCTGCTTCTTCCGGCCCGGCTGTTTATGCGCCGGTTCGGGGTACCAGCGCGCGTTGACGATATCGTTTTCAGGGTATTGCGATCGCACTGGCGAGGTGAAGCGGAGGAACTGTGCGGGTGCGGTCTTGCCGGTTTGGGCGTCGGTGCGGACCTGTGCGGCCTGGCGCAGCGTCTCCGGTCGCACGTTGGTGGGGAACAGTTCCGGGTGGCGCTCTTCCAGGCGGAAGTCGGTCGGCGTGGTGTAGCCGTAAAACTGCTCGCCGCGCGCGACGATCTCGTCGTTCACACGGATCATGCGAGCGAGGGCGTCGGGGTCACTCTCGCGCGAAGCGGCAGCCAGTTCGCTGAAGTCTGCGAGCCAGTCAAACCCCCACTCCAACGGCCGCACGACGCGATTGGTATCGCGCGTCGTCAGGGCCGTCTCCCAGCGGATCATCCAGTCCGCATACCACTTGCCAAGCATCGTCTTCAGGATACCGCTATATGCAAGGTTTTTTGTCGGCCAGGGTGCGCTGGTTAGAATGGGGCCGCGCTAAGGAACTGACTTACACCGTTGCGCAGGTACTCTCAAGGACTCCATGCCCATCTCGCTTCGCCGCTTCACCCTGCTTGTCGCCCTCCTTTTCAGCTGCATTGCTGCCAATGCGGCGAACGCACCGCGTGGTCGTTGGACTGAGGCGCAGGCGACGGCCTACTGGTCGAAGCAGCCGTACGCCGTGGGCGGTAACTTTCTGCCGCAGGACGCGATCAACCAGCTCGAGATGTTTCAGGCGGCGACCTACGATCCGGCCGAGATCGATAAGGAGTTGGGTTGGGCGCAGGCCGCGGGGATGACCACCATGCGCGTGTTCCTGCATGACCTGCTGTGGCAGCAGGACAGCGCGGGCTTCACGCAACGGCTGGATGGCTTTCTAGCGATCGCGCAAAAGCACGGCATCAAGCCGGTGCTGGTGCTGTTCGATAGCTGCTGGGATCCGCAGCCGAAGCTTGGTCCACAGCATCCGCCGATCCCCGGCGTGCATAACAGTGGATGGGTTCAGAGCCCGGGCATTGCGCTTGAGGACCCCGCGCAGCAGGCGCGTCTTGAGGCCTATGTCAAAGGCATCGTCGGAGCGTTTGCGAGCGATCAGCGCATCCTGCTGTGGGACCTATGGAATGAGCCGGATAACGTCGGCGGCAACTACCGCGTGCCGTTTCCCAATCACCTCGCGCTGGTGAATGCCACGCTGCCGAAGGTCTTTGCGTGGGCGCGATCGGTTGGGCCGGTGCAGCCGCTGTCCTCGGGGGTGTGGACGCACGATCATTGGGACCAGGAAGCCACGTGGAGCCAGACCGAGCGCACGCAGCTTACCGAGAGCGATGTCATCACCTTTCATGACTATTCATGGCCGGAGAAGTTTGAAGCGCGCATTGTGCAGCTTGAGAAGTATCACCGGCCCATCCTGTGCACGGAGTACATGGCTCGCGGTGCGGGTTCGACCTTTGACGGCAGCCTGCCGATTGCGGCGCGGCACAATGTGGGCGCGATTAACTGGGGCCTGGTGAAAGGCCGCATGCAGACGAATCTGCCATGGGACAGCTGGAAGATTCCCTATACCGATCGCGAACCCACGGTTTGGTTTCACGATGTGTTCTATGAGGACGGCAGGCCGTACCGACAGGCCGAGGTCGACATGATCCATCGCATCTCGCAGGAGAAGAACGGCAGCCCTCGCTAAGCCGCAACATTCACGTTGTGAAAGTCGACTTACTCAGACGGTCTATGCTTGGGCAGTAGTTCAGGCCCGTTGCTTCATGCGGCCTGTGGACAGAGATCTATGCCGGAGACCATCGATTACCCACCTTCACGCCGGCCGCGACGCCTGCTGATCCTTGTCGGCATCGTTGCTGCCGTTCTGTTTGGCGGCATGCGCGCGCTGAGTTACTACGTGAACGGTCTGTGGTTCAGCTCGCTTGGTTATGCGAGCGTCTTCCGGCGGATGCTGGGCCTGCAGTGGGTGCTGTTCGCAGTGTTTGCGGGCGCGACATTTGCCTTGCTATACGGCGCGTTTCTGCTGCTGCAGGATGCGCGCTTCGGCCAGTTTGGCGGCAGCCGCGCGCTGATGGTCAACGGCCAGCCGCTTACCATAAACATCCGTCCTTACCTGCGGCCCGTGGCCCTGCTCGCATCGCTGTTTTTCGCGTTTATCGCCGGCTCCTCCATGATGGACGAGTGGCCTTCATTCGCACGTTTTCTATACGCGCCGCACGCTGCCGCGGGCGTGGTCGATCCGGTGCTGGGCAGGCCTCTCACGTTCTACCTGCTGACGCTGCCGGTATGGGAAATTGTCTCCGGCTGGCTGCTGATCGTGGCGCTGCTGGCGCTTGCTATGGCCGTCCTGCTGTTCGTGCTGCGCGGACGGTCTACCCTAACGGACTTTCAGCATCTTGACCCCGATGTGCCGCGCTATCGTGGCCTTGCCATCGCCGTTGGGTTTGTGCTGCTGAACCTGGCGCTGCGTGCGTACCTGGGACGATTCGATCTGCTGATGGG
>CBAAAE010000090.1:0-11451 GCA_964658845.1 uncultured Novosphingobium sp.
GGTGCATCTGGGCGCATGCGGCCGCGATGACACCACCGTGGCGCACTGGGCGTGGCACCAGTTTGTCGAGCGGTACATTGAGTGGTCCGGCTTTTCCTACACCCACTTACGCCCCGAAACATTCATGCAGAACGTGTTGAGTTATGGTGGCGAAAAGGCAATCAAGCATGGCGTCATCCACGCTTTTGTCGAAGGTGCGCGCCTGAGCTGGGTTGACGTTGACGATGTCGCACAGGTAGCCGCTCTCGCCCTCGCAGATCCGGATCGGCATGGTGGTCAGACCTACAGACTCGGCTACGATGCCGCGACGTTTAGCGAGCTTGCCGGTATGCTGACCGCCATCGTAGGCCAGCCTTTCCGCTATGAGCCGCTCCCCCCTGAAGTCTTCCTCGAAACGATGAGAGACGCGGGTGCGGAGATGGCTTATATGAGCTGCGTCTACGATCACTACAAGCGATATGCGGCAGGAACCATCCCCGGCGCGGATGATACTTTCGACAACTTCCCTGCCCTCACAGGAAAGCAGCCGACCAGGTGGGCAGACTTCATACAAAGACACAAGGCTGAATTCAGTGACTGACGCGTCAGGTGAGCACAGGCACACGTGCTCACCTCGCGGGGTTAGAAGTAGATCTTCGCTGCCAGTTCCACCGATCGCGCCGCATTCAGCGTCGAAGTAATCTGGCCAGCGGAGCTTGTGTCGATATTCGTAACCGGCGTCGCGAACGTGGTGTGATTGAAGACATTAAAGAACGCTCCACGAAACTCGATCGAACGTGCCTCCGAGAAGTGAAAGCTCTTCAGCACCGAAATATCGAACTGCACCAGCCCATCGTTGCGCATCGTGTTCGTACTGCCGTTGCCGTAGGTATAGAGCGTGGGAACGCTGAACGCATCTGTGCCGCCGGCCGGGCATGACGCATTGCGCGAGTCGTAGAACCAGCAACTGGGACGGCGCACAGTTTGCGGCATGCCCGTGATGTTAGGCCGCTGCGATCCAAGACCGGTGTTTGCCTGATCACCGCTGATGGTCAGCGTGTACGGCAAGCCTGACTGCAGCGTGCCGACTCCGGACAGACTCCAATTCCCTACCAGGCCGCCAACGATGCCCCTTGCATCGCCAAAGAATTGCTTCCCACGTCCGAAAGGCAGTTCGTAAAGACCGCTCGTTACAAAGTTGTGATGGATGTCATAGTTGCATGGTCCGTAGTAACGGTAGCCGCCGCTTTGTTCCCGTGTAAGTCCATTGAACGTACCGTCCGTAAGGCACTTGCCATACGTGTACGAGACGAGAATGGTTGCGCCTGCGAGGGCACGTGTCTCCAGTTTCGTCTGCAGCGAGTTGTAGTTACCGTTACCCGCATACCGGGACAGGCCGATAGTTCCCCACTGGGTCATGGGACGCCGCGTCTGGATGGTGCCGGCACCGGGAAACGGATCGTTGACCTGAAAGGGTTGGACGATATGCAGAGAGCGGTTTCCTACATATGCAACATCCAGTGACAGCTTGTTACGAACCTGGTGCTGTAACGCGAGGTTATATTCCTGCACGTAGGTATTCTTGGTTTGTAACTCCATGCTGGTCAGGCTTGGCTGCGAGCAGGAATTTGCCACAAACCCGAAGGAGCACGTCGCTCCGGTGGTGTTCGCCGCAACAATGGGTTGGCTGGAATAAAAGTTGCCAAAGGTCAGAGACGGTGTTGGCTTGGTGTTATTCACCGTCTGCGATGCCACGAACGGCACAACATTTTGAGTATTGTTGATGGCGTTGTTATCAGGGAAGAGATAGAAGACGCCGTAGCCTCCCCGGAGAACCGTGTCCTTGAAGCCACTGTAGGCAAAACCTAGGCGCGGTCCAAGATTGATCCCCGCTGTGGGACGGATGGTAGCTGGCAAACCGAGAGAACTGGCTGTCTGGATCCGATCCGAAAACAGAGGGTAGAGTGTCGCCGTGCCCGGTTGCGCCTGCAGGGAAAAGGCATCGGGAATGACGATCTTGCCATTAGCCGGGTTAAAGCCTGTTACCTGTCCCTTGACGCCATGGTAGAAGGGATTGATCTCCCAGCGGAAGCCAGCATTAATCGTCAGGTTTGACCTTGCCTTGTAGTCGTCCTGCACATACATGGCCTGGAAATTACCATAGTCGCCCCATAGATTCCGGAAGTAGCTGCGGGATCCATTGGCCGGATAGCCAAGCAGGAAGTCGGCGAAGTTATCACCGGAGTAGCTGTTGCTGAAACCGAAGGTGCCGACGGCATTCGAACCTGAAATATAGGTGTTCAGGTTATGAAAGTTTTCATATCCGAATCGTATCTCTTGTTTACCGCTGGTGAAGGTGGCCCGCTCGACGTATTGCCATGAGCGGATCTTGTTCTGCTTAGGGTAGGAGTTACTGCCGCTCTGGCCGTTGAAGCCCGTGTAGTTAGAAATGGTAAGTGTCGGCAGGCCGTTGTACTGGGCGGGCGAAAGTCCCTCAACACCCTGGATGCCAGCAGGTGTATTGAAGTCCTGACCCTGCAGCGAACTGGTGAAGAAGAACACGCTGCGGTAGTACGAGAACTGCGTCTCCGTAAGCCACTTGGGCGAGAAAATATGTGTCTCGCGCAGGACGACATTCTGTCCGCGGCTTCGCAGTGGAAATCCCCCGAGCAAAGGAAACGAATTCGGGTCGGTCTCGCGATTGTCGGAGATGGAGTAGCGTCCCATCAGCCGGTCTTTCGCAAAAAGTGTCTGGTCGACGCGAATGTCGCCCTGGTCAAGCTGCTGCTTCAACTTGTTCGTCAACACCGCGTGCGACACCGTGCCACGCACCTGGTTCGCAGCAGGCAGATACTTCAGGAAGAAGGCCGCCTGGGGTGCAATCCGTCCCGCCGGAATGGTGTTATTCGCGAATGGAAGGCCTGTCAACGGATCTTTCAGCGTGATGCCGGAACTCTGGTAGTTACCCGATCGCATCGAAGCACTCGGCACGATGTTGTCAAAGTTCTGGCCCAGCGTGTACAGCGTCGACTGCAGATCCACGAAAAAGAAGGTGTGATCCTTGACGATGGGACCGCCTACCGCGAACCCGAACTGGTTACGATGCAGCGGCTGGTTGCGCCGAGTGGTGCCAGCGGCCGGCACATAGAAATAATTCTTGGCGTCGAATGCGTTATTCCTTAAAAACTCATACGCCGTGCCGTGAAATGCATTGCCGCCGCTCTTCAGGGTGGCATTCACGATGGTGGGGCTGTGGCCGTAATCAGCAGGCATGTTACTGGATTCGACCTTGAATTCCTGAAGCGCGTCGACATTCGGCGAGATCAGTGTGCCGCCAAGTTGGGTCTCGGTAATATTCGAGCCATCCAGGTACCAACCGGTCCATGATGGCGAAAGTCCGTTCACATTCACGTTGACCGCGCTGGCACGGATCGACGTACCGCCGGCCGCGATATTCTGACCGCCCTGGATGAAGCTGACACCCGGCGTAAGCTGCGTCAGTTGCCAGAACGAGCGCCCGTTCAACGGCACGTTCTGCACCGTCTGTGTGTCGATCACCTGACCCACGGACGATGACGCGTCGTTGAGCAGCGGCATCTGCGTGGCAATGACCTCAACCTTGTCGCTGATCGCGCCCACGTGCAGCACCGGATTGATGGTGGCGCGCTGCGCGACCTGCAGTTCGGTGTCCGCGATCTGCGTCTGGGTAAAGCCCTCGTGCGCAATGGTGATCGAGTAATGACCAATTTGCAGATTCGAGAGCGTGTAGGCGCCGCTGCCGTCAGAGGTCGCCGAGCGCGACTGCCCGGTGCTCAGGTTCTTCACGGTGACGGTGGCTCCCGGAACCGACGCTCCCGTGTCATCCTGCACGGTACCCGTGATGGTGCCGGAGGTGGACTGGGCGAACAGTGCAGGCGTGGCTGCGAAGGTGAGCGTAGCTGCGAGTAGAGCCTGCCGGGAGAGCCAACGGGTGGACATCAGAAATGCTCCGTAAAGGTTGAGAGATGGCGCCCTATGGACTCTGCGGAGGCATCTTGGCGACAGCCGCCACAGGTCTTCGGAAGCGATTCCGAACATACGCACCGGTGCAGTCAATGTCAAGATCACGGCCTGCGTTTCAATGGCCCATCGCGATGCTTTGCGCCTGTTCACACGTAGTGATTGACAAAGCACAACTGACTCCAGCATCCTTTCTCGGAAGCGTTTCCAAACACCCGTGCCACGCGCACTGAAAGTCAGGTCCAGATATCGTGTCCACTCCATCGATCGCAATCGCTTCTCTCGCCGGCAAGACGGCACTCGTCACCGGCGCCAGCAGCGGCATCGGCGCAGCTTCAGCACTGGCGCTGGGCCGGGCTGGCGCACGCGTTATCGTCCACTACAACGCGCAGCAGGCTGAGGCGGAAAGCGTGCTCCAACAACTGCGTGACGCAGGTTCGGATGGTGAGATCACCCAGGCCGACCTCGGCACGTGGGAGGGCACGCAGGCGCTGTGTGCTTTCGCGTCGGGCCGGCACATCGACATCCTGGTGAACAATGCGGGCTCGCTGGTGGAACGCACCCGCGTGCTGCAGTTCACGCGCGAACTCTGGGACCGGGTCATGATGCTGAACCTCACCAGCGCCTTCTTCCTGGCGCAGGCGGTGCTGGGTGGCATGGCCGAGCGCAAGAGTGGCGTCATCATCAATATGTCGTCGGTTGCGGCACGCTTTGGCGGCGGTCTGGGAGCCTTGGCTTACTCGTCCGCAAAGGCAGCAGTATCGACGATGACCAAGGGACTCACGAAGGAGTTTGGGCCGCAGGGTATCCGCGTAAACTGCATCTCGCCCGGCACCATCGACACGGGCTACCACCGCGCTTTCTCGACGCCTGAGGGCCTCGACGGAGTGCGTGCGGCAACGCCTATCGGCAGGCTGGGAACGGCAGAGGAGATCGCCGATCTAGTCGTCTTCCTGTCGAGCGATCAGTCCAGCTTTATCCACGGCCAGGTCATCGAGATCAACGGCGGATTCTTCATGGGGTAATTTGACTCTAAGCCAATCAGAAGGGCCTTCCAGATCTTCTCTGGAAGGCCTTTCTACTTGCGCTTTGCTTACACGTTGCTGACGACCGGCAGATCGGCAGGGACTGCCGTGCGTGACGTGCGAGGCAGCGTCCAGATGAGAGCGGCAGCGATGATCGGGAGTGTACCGAACAGCGCGAACACGGGCCGGAACGAATAGTGGTCCACCAGCCAGCCCGTGACCAGGCTGAAGACCATGCCGCCGAAGCCTGAGCCCATGCTGGCAAGTCCCCAGATCGAGGCCACGGCGTTCTTGGGATAGACATCGCGCGGCAGTGCGAGCACGTTCGCAAGCGCGCCGCTATAGCCGAAGGTCGCCGTCGAGATCAGGGCGATGCTCAGGGCCGCACTGCTCACCATGGCCGCAGGAAATGCTGCCACCATGCACGCGGAGAAGACGACCACGCTGATCCGTCGCGCCGTCTGGTCGGATACGCCTCGCTTGACCATCAAGAGCGTCAGCACGCCGCCAGCAAGGTTGCCGAGACCTGCGGTGGCAAATGGGATCCAGCCGATTTTGCCGATCTGTGCAAGCGTGAAGCCGTGTCCGACCTTCAGGTACTGCGGAAACCAGAACGTGTAGAAGTACCAGACGGGATCGGCGAAAACCTTTGACAAAGTGAACTGCCAAACAAAGCGATCGCGCACCAGTGTCTTTACGGCGGGCGGCGGCAGCGTTGGTTCGGCGGGATTATCCGGTGGACTGCGGTAGACGATCAGCCACACGATCATCCACAGAAAGCCAAGCATGCCGACGATGACAAACGAGGCGCGCCAGCCAAAGCTGATGGCCGCCCACGCCAGCAGGGGCGGTGCGAGCATGGCGCCCACGGCCGCGCCGCTGTTGAAGATGCCGGAGGCGAGCGAGCGCTCTTTCGGCGGGAACCACTCGCCGATGACCTTGACCCCGGCGGGGTAGTTGCCGGCCTCTCCAATGCCCAGCAGAAAGCGGTATGCGCCCAGCGTGTACGCACCCGTCGCGGCCGCTGTCAGCACCTCTGCCGCGGACCAGAACGCGATGGTCAGCGAGTACCCAACACGGCTGCCAAGCCGGTCGAGCAGCGGGCCGGAGATGCCGTTCATGATGGTGTACGCCAGCATGAACGCGAAGATGATCTGGCTGTAGGTGCCTGCGGAAATGTGGAAGCGCTCAAGCAGCACCGGCGCCATCACCGATAGCGTCTGCCGGTCAAGATAGTTGATGACAGTGGCCAGGGAGATCATCCCCAGCATCACCCATCGCACCTTGCTGCCCGTCACTGCTTCCATCGCATATCCTCGTGGCAATCCGTTGGGATCAATGAGAGCTAGACCAGGTCTTGTTTCGTCATGTGGGCTCGCACCGCGTTCAAGTCGGCACGCATGGCTTCAACCACCTTTTCACGAGGCAGCGTCAGCGTCTTCTTGCCGTTTTCCGCACCACCGATCGGGTACTCGAAGTGCAACTGTATCGGGCCGGAGAAGCCGTCTGTCTTGAGGATGGCGCAGAACTCCTGAAAGCGGACCATGCCCGAGTCAATGGCGCACCAGTGCGGGACAAACGCGCCTTCCACGCCCAGGCTCTTGTCGTATGGATCGGCGTGGGTCGTGCCCTTGCCGTTGCGCTGCCATTGAAAATCTTTCATCGCGACGCCACGCATGTAGTCCTTTGAAAGCCGTGCCGTTTCCATCCAGCCGCCGTAGCCGCCTTCCACCGTGGCGTGACCCACGTCGTAATTTATCCCCATCCACTGCGGATCCAGGTCGCGAAACATCAGGTACAGATCCCAGATGCAGGCACCCACCATGCCGGGGCCAGAGTGGGTGTGATACATGCCGCAGACCTGCGTGCGCTTGTTCAACTCAGCAAGTGCGCGCATTTTCGGACGCAGGGCTTCCACCTGGGCTGCAATCGGCTTCACCGGGTCATACTTCAAGCCGCCCCAGCGATAGCGATGGATGCCCAGTCCCGCTGCCGTCTTCAACACCGTCTCGGCGGATGCCATGGTGTCCGGCGTGATGTCCGTCGTAATCATCGAGACGTCAAGGCCCGCCTTGCGAACGGCGTTCACGGCGATGGGCAGATCCGTTGCCGCGCGTCCGGGCAGAACGTGGCCGTCGGCCCGCACCGTCAGGTCAATTGCGTCGAAGCCCATCTCCTTCGCCAGGGCCGCAGCCTCAGGCACGCTGAGCCACTGCAGATGCTTCGAGAAGATCGAGATCTTCAGCTTGCCGCCGGGCGCTGCAGCCGACTCGGACTTCCACGTTTCAGCACGCGCAGACTCCGGGCTGAACGCCTGCAGGGCACCCGTCATGGCCGCGGCCAGTAACAGTGAGCGGCGCGACATGCCTGTTTCCATGAAATCTCTTTGCATCGCTCTTTCACCTCGTCGTTGTGCTCGTTCTGAAGTTACTTTTCTGTTGCCGGTTGAGAAGGCAGCGCAAATGACAGCAGGGCCGATCCGGCGGTGACCGCGACATACTGCTTGCCATCTACGGCATAGGTCATTGGCGGCCCCTTCATGCCTACGTTGGTGTCGTAGTGCCACAGCATCTTGCCTGTTCGCTCATCCACGGCGACAAACGCGCCGTTCGGGTCGGGGTAGAAGACGATACCGCTCGCTGTCCCCAGCACGCCGGACCAGGTCTTCAACACCAGCGGCCCGGGCTGCGCAATCTCCCACTTGACGGTACCTGTTTCAATGTCGAGCGCCCGAAGATACCGCTGATCCGGACCACTCGCTTCCTTCGATCCTAGCGGCGCGTTCGGGTTCCCGCAGGACTCGATCGTCATGAAGTAGTACAGGTGTGTCACCGGGCTGAAGGATGTGGAACTCCAGTTCGCCGCGTTATCCGGGCACTTGCGCTGCTTCGTCGAAACCGGACCGCTGAACTTCGCAAGAATCGGCCTGCCGTTGACATCCAGGCCGCTTGCCCAGTTCAGCTGCTTCAGGAAACTCTTCGCCAGCAAAAGCTTGCCGTTGGTGCGGTCGAAGACGTAGAAGAAGCCGTTGCGATCGGCGTGCAGCAGCAGCTTCATCGGCTTGCCCTGGAACGTGGTGTCGACCAGGACGGGCGGCTCCACCGCGTCGCGATCGGCGGTATCGTGCGGCGTGAACTGGAAGTACCACTTCATGGCGCCGGTATGCGGATTTAACGCGAGAATGCTGTTGGTGTACAGGTTGTCGCCGGGGCGTTCGCGGTCATCGGAGTCCGGCCAGGGATTACCGGTAGGCCAGAAGAGCGTGTCCGTCTCCGCGTCGTACGATCCTGTCAACCAGGTCGATCCACCGGAGAGCCGCGGCCATTCCTTGCCCCATGTCTCGATACCCGGCTCACCCGGCGCAGGCAGGGTCCAGTGCCGCCACAGCAGCTTGCCGGTCGCCGTGTCATAGCAGACGATAAAGCCGCGCATGCCCCAGTCGCCGCCGGAAACGCCCGCAATCACCGTGTCCTGCAGGATCATGGGCGACACTGTGGAGCCGTAGTGCTCCTTCTCCTCGGGCATAACTACTTCCCACATCAGCTTGCCCGTCACCCGGTTCAGCGCCAGCAGATGGGCGTTATCGGTGGTGACGAAGACCTTGTCGCGAAAGATCGCAGGTCCGCGATTGGTACCGACCGACGCGTCGCCGACAAGCCCGACCGTTGGTGGACGCGAGTAGCGCCAGATGGTGCGCCCGGTCGTCGCATCCATCGCATACGCCTGGTTCTGACCGGAAAAGTACATAATGCCGTCGACGACAACCGGCGTCGCTTCCAGCCCAAGCTGCGGCATCGGCGCAATCCACTTCAGCGCAAGTTTGTTCACGTTGTTCTTGTCGATGGACGTCAGCGGACTGTAGCGATTGCCGTTCAAGTTGCCGTTGTACGTGGGCCAGTTTCCCAACTTCGGATGGAGGATGCCGTCGTACTCAATGGCGTTCGCGCCGGGTGTCGCCACGGTGTTCGCCACGGGCAGCGCACCGGGCTCGACACCGGTCAGGCTGCCGAGGTATGCCTCGAGATTCAGCATCGATGCCTTCGGCAAAGCGAGCGGCGGCATCGCAGCATGCTTGTCCTTCGTGATCGACGCAATCTGATTTAGTTGCAGCAGGTGAAAGGCGCCGGTCAGGTCCTGCAAGTGCACATCGTAGTTCGTCCAGTTGCGTACATAACCGCGCAACGCCTTGCCGCCCGCCTTTAGCACCACGGTAGCGAGTTCATAGCCGGGCGTGATGTTCTCATCCGGCGCGACCAGCGCAGCGTGCAGCGACGGCGCACTCAACCGTACACCCACATCGGAAAGGTCCGGGCCGGTGGCCGAGCCCATGCCATGCACCATGTGACACGAGCCGCACTTGCCGTCTCCCCAGTAAAACTGTTTGCCCGCTGCAACGTCGCCGGCCGGCCCCGACTCGGACGCCGGCAGGTTCAGAGACCGCACATACGTCGCAAGCTCGTCGAGCTGTTGCGGGGGCAGGCTGCCAAATGGCGGCATGCCGGATGCGGGAAAGCCCGCCGCGATGGTCCCGTGGATGCGGTCGATCGGGCGCCCACGCAGATCAGGATTGTCCGCCAGCTTCGGCGCATGTTCCGTGCCGGCACCATCGACTCCGTGACAGCCCACGCAGAGAGTGTCATAGCGAGCTTTGCCGGCCCTCGCCGAAGCTGCTGCTCCGGAAGCGGCGTCCTGAGCCCGGAGTCCACCGGTCCACAGCAGGCATGCGACCAGCAATCCGACACTTCGCAGGACTGCCCTTGTCATTCGCTTCTCTGTCACTTGCTGTACTCCACGGCATTGTCCAGCATCTGCCGGTAAGCCGAGTTATCGAAATCTTCGGAACGGTGGCCCATCATGAAATAAAAGACCTCACCTTTGCCGGTCTGCAGCATCCATCCGGCGGTGTCCTGCATGTATACCTTGTTCGTCTTGGGATCGGTGTACTTCATGCCCAGCAGCAGTGTTCGCGGGCCGGTCAGGTGGTGGTTCAGATAGACCTCGGTGTCTGAAAAAGAGGTCCCGGGCAGCTTCTTCTCAATCCCCTCTGCCGGATCGGTATAACTCACAGGCTGATCGAACGTCGCACCCTTCGTCAACGGGTTCGCCGGTGCAAGATTCACCACCTGAAACGTCACGGGATCGAAGTACGCGTAGCCACCTTCCTCGAACGATTTCAGCGGCAACTCGATGTGCAGAAAGTTGAACCAGTCCTTGTTCTCGCGCTTACGTGAGCTGATGGTGTGGTGCAACACGATCAGGTCTCCACCGTCATTCGCATACTGCATCAGCTTGTGTTCAGCCGCGGGCTGCAGTTCGCCATGCAGGTACACAATGACCGCGCGATAGCCAGCCGTCGAGGCCGGTATCTCGGTCTGCCCAATGATGTGCGTCTGTACCTTGCGATCCGCGGTCAGGTGCGAGGCCAGGTTCTGCATCGCCGGGTACTCATCGGCAACGATCAGAACGCCCTGCGCGCGGCATGCAAGCGCACAGCAGGCGAGGATCAGCATCAGGCAAAGACGTCGCATGTTGACCTTCCCGTACAGGGTGACATCAGGGTCGTCCGAGCGGCAGGAAGCCTCAGAACGGCGTAGAATGTCGGAAACGATTCCGAAGCATCTTCGGGCAACAACCGTACCCCTGTCAACCCGCAGAGCCGGGCCACCAGCGGCGCGTTGACAGGCGAGCCACAGCCAGTCAAAGCTTGATCCATTCAGTCACCATTTCTTACGTCCGCGGCCGGTCCGGCCTGCGACTTCAGGGCATCAGCAGAAAGGCTTTTTTCTCATGTCAGAAACGCTCAAGGGTCAGGTGGTACTCATCGTCGGAGCATCCAGCGGCATCGGTAAGGCGACTGCCGTTATGGCAGCGCGCGCAGGAGCCATCGTGATCGCTGCCGCACGGCGCGAGGATCGCCTTCAGGAGCTGCAATCCATGCTCGCCGCCGACGGCGTGACCCTGGCCATCCGCAAGGCAGATGCCGGCAGCATGGACGACATGCAGGCGCTGGTCGATAGCGTGCTGCACGAGTTGGGGCGGATCGATATTGCGGTCTACGCTACCGGCACCAACACGTCCGATCGCGCGATGAAGGTGATGCCGCCCGCCACCTGGAACAACGTTCTCGAAACGAACTTGACGGGCGCCTTTTACCTCTCGCACGCCGTGCTGCCTGGCATGCGTTCCGCCGGTGCAGGACACCTGATCTACGTCTCCTCGACCGCCGGTGCGATCGCGGATCTTTCGGGCGCAGCATACCAGGCATCGAAGCGCGGCCTGCTCGGTCTCGCCCATGCCATTCGCCTGGAAGAACGGTCGGCCGGCATCCGCACCTGCTGCATCATGCCGGGCCTCACCAACACCGAACTGGTCGAAAAGCGCCCGCAAAAGCTGTCCGCCGAAACTCTGGAACAAGCGCTGCAGCCGGACGACGTGGCAGCCACCATCC